>JAJEDQ010000249.1 GCA_022821445.1 Acidimicrobiia bacterium
CCGAGCCCATCAGCATCGAGCGCGGCCAGGGGAGCTACGTGTGGGACGTGGAGGGCAACCGGTACCTCGACTTCTTCGGCGGCGTGCTCACCACCATGGTGGGACACAACAATCCTGCGGTCACCGCGGCCATCGGTGAGCAGGCGTCCAAGGTGCTGCACACCTCCACGCTGTACCTGTGCGAGCCGATGATCGAGCTGGCCGAGGAGATTGCGGCCATCAGCGGAATCCCCGACGCCCGGGTGTTCTTCACCACCTCCGGCAGCGAGGCCAACGACACCGCCATCTTGCTGGCCACCAGCTACCGAAAGTCCAACGAAGTGCTGGCCATGCGCAACAGCTACCACGGGCGCTCGTTCACCGCGCAGGCCATAACCTCGCACTCCTCCTGGTCGTCGACCGCGCTGTCGGGCCTGTCGGTACACTTCGTCCACGGGGCATATCAGCTGCGCAGCCCCTTCCGGCATCTGGACGACGGCGAGTTCACCGAAGCGTGCACCGACGACCTCACACAGGTCCTCGACATGATGACCACCGGATCGGCGGCCTGCCTCATCGCCGAGCCCATCCAGGGCGTCGGCGGGTTCGCCACCCCTCCCGACGGGTTCTTCGGGTCGATGCACAAGGTGCTGGCCAACCGGGGAATCCTGTTCGTGACCGATGAGGTGCAAACCGGCTGGGGACGCACCGGCGAGCACTTCTGGGGCTACCAGGCCCACGACATCGTGCCCGACATGCTCACCTTCGCCAAGGGCGTGGGCAACGGGATCACGCTGGCGGGCATCGTGGCCCGAGCCGAGATCATGGACACCATCAAGGCCCTGAGCTTTTCCACATTCGGCGGAAACCCGCTGTCGACGGCGGCGGGGCTGGCCACCTTGAACTACGTGAGGGAAAACGATCTCCAGGGCAACGCCCTGCGGATGGGCGAGCGGTTGGCCGACGCGCTTCGGCCAGTGGCCGAGCAGACGCCATGGATCGTCGAGCTGAGGGGCAAGGGCCTCATGCAGGCCATAGAGATCGTGGCGCCGGGCACCATCCAGCCCGACGCCGATCGGGCCACCGAGCTGCTCGAGGGCTGCAAGCGGCGAGGGCTTCTGGTGGGCAAGGGAGGGCTGTACGGCAACGCCCTTCGGATCACCCCGATGCTGGATGTGACCGAGGAGGAGATCGACGAGGGCGTGACCGCCATTCTCGAGACCATTGAGGAAATCGACAGGCAGGTTTGAGGCATGACCATTCTCGTCGAAGACGAATAGGGGGCAGAAACCATGACCATTTTGATCAAGAACGGCACGGTGGTGAGCTCGACCGGGGCTGATCCGGCCGAAGTCCTGATCGACGGCGAGGTGATCGTCGCCGTGCTGCAACCGGGCTCCGAGCTGGCCCTGTCAGCGGAGAACGGGGCCGATCGGGTGATCGACGCCACCGGCAAGCTCGTTGTGCCCGGCGGGGTGGACGTACACACCCACATGGAGCTGCCATTCGGCGGCACCATCGCGTCCGACGATTTCGAGACCGGCACCCGGGCCGCCGCCTGGGGCGGCACCACCACCATCGTGGACTTCGCCACCCAGAGCTACGGGCTGGACGTGCGCGAGTGCTTCGACGCCCGCATGGAGCAGGCCGAGGGGCGGTGCGCCATCGACTACGGCTTCCACATGATCATCGGCGACGTCACCGACGCCGCCCTCAAAGAGATGGACCTGCTGGTGAACGAGGGGGTCACCAGCTTCAAGCTGTTCATGGCCTATCCCGGTGTGTTCTACAGCGACGACGGCCAGATCCTGCGGGCCATGCAGCAGTGCGCCGGAAACGGCGGGCTCATGATGATGCACGCCGAGAACGGCATCGCCATCGACGTGCTGGCCGAGCAGGCCTTCGAGCGGGGCGAGACCGACCCGGTGAACCACGGGTACGTGCGCCGGGCCGAGTTCGAGTCGGAGGCCACCCACAGGGCCATCCAACTGGCCAAGGTGGGGGCCGCCCCCCTCTACATCGTGCACCTGTCGGCCAAGCAGGCGCTGGAGCAGGTGGCCATCGCCCGCAACAACGGCGCCAACGTGTTCGCCGAGACCTGCCCCCAATACCTGTACTTCAGCCTCGAAGAGCACCTCGACCAGGGCTGGGACGGAGCGGCCTATGTGTGCTCCACGCCGATCCGCTCCCACCACGACCACCACCAAGACGAGCTGTGGAAGGGGCTGCGCACCAACGACCTCGCCGTGGTGGCCACCGACCACTGCCCGTTCTGCATGAAGGAGCAGAAGGAGCTGGGCGTCGGCGACTTCCGGGCCATACCCAACGGCATCGGGGGCGTCGAGCACCGGATGGACTTGATCTTCCAGGGGGTGGCCTCCGGGGAGATCACCCTGCCCCGCTGGGTGGAGCTGTGCTCCACCACCCCGGCCCGCATGATGGGCCTCTACCCCCGCAAGGGCATCATCCAGCCCGGATCCGACGCCGACGTGGTGATCTACAACCCCCAGGCAACCTGGACCATCAGCGTGGAGAACCACCACATGAACATCGACCACTCGGCCTATGAGGGGATCGAGGTCAGCGGCCACGTCGACACCGTGTTGTCGAGGGGCCGGGTCATCATCGACGACAACCAGTACCTGGGATCGGCGGGCGACGGGCAATATCTGCGCCGCGGCCTCAGCTCCTACCTGATTTAGAACCTGGATTAACGGAGGGGGAATGCGTCAAATCCATCATTTAATCGACGGCCAGCAGGTGGCCGGCACATCGGGCCGAACCTCCCCGGTCTTCAACCTGGCCACCGGTGAGCAGACTGGCCGGCTGTCGCTGGCATCGGCCGACGAGGTTGATGCCGCGGTGGCATCGGCCCAGGCCGCGTTCGATGAGTGGTGCCAGGTCTCGGTGGCCCGGCGCACCACCCTCATGTTCGCCTTCCGGAACTTGGTGGTGGACAACGCCGAGGAGATTGCCAGGCGCCTCACCGCCGAGCACGGCAAGGTACACAACGACGCGTTGGGCGAGGTGGCCCGGGCCATCGACAACATCGAATACGCCTGCGGCCTCGCTGAACACCTCAAGGGAAGCCACAACGAGGCGGCGTCCACCGGCATCGACGTCTATACGGTGCGTCGCCCGCTCGGGGTGGTGGCCGGCATCACGCCGTTCAACTTCCCGGCCATGGTTCCGATGTGGATGGCGCCCAACGCCATTGCCTGCGGCAACACATTCGTGCTCAAGCCCTCGGAGCGCGATCCATCGGCCCCCATGTTCATCGCCGAGCTGTTCCAGGAGGCCGGTTTCCCGCCCGGTGTGCTCAACCTGGTACACGGCGACAAGGTGGCCGTCGACCGGCTGCTGGAGCACCCCGATGTGAAGGCGGCCAGCTTCGTGGGTTCCACGCCCATTGCCCGCTACGTGTACGCCACCGGCACTTCGCACGGCAAGCGGGTACAGGCGCTGGGCGGGACCAAGAACCACATGGTGGTTCTGCCCGATGCCGACATCGAACTGGCGGCCGACTCGGCGGTGTCGGCGGCCTACGGTTCCGCCGGGGAGCGCTGCATGGCCATCTCGGTGGTGGCCGCGGTGGGCGAGGTGGCCGATCCCCTGGTGGAGGCCATCAAACTCCGTATGGAGAAGCTGGTGATCGGCGATGGCACCGATTCGGCCTCGGATATGGGACCGCTGATCACCCGGGATCACCGCGACCGGGTTGCCGGCTACATCGGCTCCGCCGCCGAGCAGGGGGCCACCGTGGTGGTGGACGGCCGAGACTCCCGATTCGACGGCGACGGCTTCTTCTTGGGCGTGTCGCTGCTGGACAACGTCACCACCGACATGGACGCCTACCGCGACGAGATCTTCGGCCCGGTGCTCAGCATCGTGCGGTGCGACACCTACGCCGAGGCCGTCCAGCTCATTGCCGACAACCCCTGGGGCAACGGAGCGGCGATCTTCACCCGAGACGGCGGAGCGGCCCGCCAGTTCCAAGAGGACGCCGATGCGGGCATGGTGGGCATCAACGTCCCCATTCCCGTGCCGGTGGGCTACCACTCATTCGGCGGCTGGAAGGACTCGCTGTTCGGTGACACCACGATGTACGGCCCCGAGGGGATCCGCTTCTACACCCGTCCCAAAGTAATGACCTCCCGCTGGCCCGACCCCGCCACCAGCACCGTTGACCTGGGCTTTCCCACCAATGAGTAATAGGTCCGATTGGATGAGGAGGTAGCGATGGATTTCGGAGTTGTTCTTCAGACCGATCCACCGGCATGGAGGGTGGTGGAGTTGGCCAAGCGGGCGGAGACGCGGGGCTTCAACTATGGGTGGACGTTTGACAGCCATGTGCTGTGGCAAGAGCCCTTTGTGATCTACAGCCAGATGCTCTCGGCCACCGACAGCATGATCGTCGGGCCGATGGTCACGAACCCCGGCACCCGGGATTGGACGGTTACCGCGTCGCTCTTCGCCACCCTGAACGACATGTTCGGCAACCGCACCGTGTGCGGTATTGGCCGGGGCGATTCCGCCATGCGGGTGATTGGCCGCAAGCCTTGCAGCCTGGCCACTTTGAGCGAGTCTATGAGGGTGATCAAGGACCTGGCTGAGGGCCGGGAGACTGCCTACAACGGCACTCAGCAGCACTTCCCGTGGGCCGGGGAGTCCGTTCTCAAGATGCTGATGGCGGCCTATGGTCCCAAGGCGCTGCACCTGTGCGGAAGCGAGACCGACGGGTTTGTTCTCCAGCTAGCCGATCCGGCGATCGCCGAGTGGACCATCTCCGCCGTTCGGCGGGCCGCGGAGGAGGCAGGCCGCGATCCCGACAGCCTGTACATCTGCGTGGCTGCCCCCGCCTATGTGGGCGACAACATCGAGCACCAGCGAGAGCAGTGCCGATGGTTCGGCGGCATGGTGGGCAATCACGTCGCCGATTTGGTGGGCCGATACGGCGACCAGGGCGCGGGCGTTCCCCAAGCGCTCACCGACTACATCGCCGGTCGGGAGGGCTACGACTACAGCGGGCACGGCAAAGCAGGCCACGATCACACCGACTTCGTGCCCGACGAGATCATCGACCGCTTCTGCCTCCTCGGCGATGAGGATGCCCACCTGTCTCGGCTGCGGGAACTGGAGTCCCTGGGCGTGGACCAGTTCGCCATCTACCTCATGCACGACCAGAAAGACGAGACCCTCAATGCATACGGCCAGCGGATCATCCCGGCGATGACCGGTTAGGGACGCAGCAGTATGCCGAACACCGACACCATGGCTGCTGCGGACGATCCCCTAGTACGGGAGCACCGGATCAAGCAGCAAGCGGCCCAGGAGCAGCGCCGCGACACCGTGGTGCGGGTAGTTCGCCAAACGGTGACCTTCGTGGTGTTCCTGGGCCTGCTCGCCGGGCTGTACACCGGCTACAAGGCGTTCGGCCAGTCCATAGGCGATGCCCAGCACGATTGGGCCGTGGTCGGGTCGGTTCTGCCCCGCACCGATGATCTGAACATGCCCCCGGTGGGCGAGATCTTCGGCCAGTTCGGCGAAACCCCCGGCGGCCAAGACCGGATCTATGCGCACATCTTGTTCGACGAGGCGGTGTTCACTCTGCGGGAGGCCTTCGCCGGGTTCTTGGTGGGACTGGTGATCGGCATGGCCATCGCGCTGGCGCTGGCCCAATGGCGCCGGCTCGAGCAGGGCCTGCTCCCGTACGTGATCGCCAGCCAGACCATCCCGCTTATCGCCATCGCGCCCATCATCGTGATCTGGGGGCGCAAGAACTTCGACGTTTTCCCGTGGGAGTGGCAGGACTGGATGTCGGTATCGGTCATCGCCACCTACCTCACGTTCTTCCCGGTGGCGGTCAACGGATTGCGAGGTTTGCAATCGCCCCGACCGGAGAACCAAGAGCTCATGGAGTCTTACGCCGCCAACTGGTTTCAGACGCTGTGGCGCCTGCGGCTGCCAGCGTCGCTGCCGTACTTGTTCGCCGCGCTCAAGATCGCGGCCACGGCCAGCATCGTGGGCGCCATTGTGGGCGAGATATCCGCCGGAGTCGAGGGAGGGCTCGGCCGTCGGATCCTGCGCGAGGCGTTCAATTACACAACCGGCCCCGACCGCCTGTTTGCCAGCGTGCTGGGGGCCGCCGTGCTGGGGATCTTCGTGTTCCTGGTGGTGACTGCGGTAGAGCGGCTGGTGGTGGGCCACCAGACCCAGGAGTCGACGACATGAGCGAGGTTCCATCCATGGACGAGGCCACGTCCGCAGCTCAGGGGGCGTCTTCGCTGGTGATCGACATCCGCGGGGCCACCAAGGTGTTCAACCCCGGCAAGAGCAACCAGGTGGAAGCTCTGGGCGAGATCGACCTGTCGGTCGGACCGGGGGAGTTCATCACGCTCATCGGTCCGTCGGGGTGCGGCAAGAGCACCCTGCTTCGACTGGTCGCATCTCTGATTCCCCCGTCCGCCGGGACGGTGCAGGTCAACGGCAAGCCCGCAGAGCAGGCCCGCCTCGACCGGGATTACGGCATGGCCTTCCAGACCGCGGGGCTGTTCGACTGGCGCTCGGTAACAAAGAACATCGAGCTCCCGCTGGAGCTGATGGGATGGTCCAGGGGCGCCCGGCGGCGCCGGGTCGCCGAGATGCTGGAGATGGTGAAGCTCAGCGAGTTCGCCAACCACCACCCCTCCGAGCTGTCGGGCGGCATGCAGCAGCGGGTGGCCATCGCCCGGGCGCTGTCGTTCAGCCCGTCGCTGCTGTTGATGGACGAACCTTTCGGGGCGCTCGACGAGATGACCCGCGAGCACATGCAGGACGAGCTGCTGCGGATCTGGGAGGAGACCGAGACCACCGTGGTATTCGTCACCCACTCGATTCCCGAGGCGGTGTATCTGTCCACCCGGGCGATTGTGATGTCGCCCCGTCCGGGGGGGATTGCCTCGATCATCGACGTGGACCTGGGCGATCGCAACGCCTCCACCCGCGACGACCCGGCGTTCTTCACCAAGGTCACCGAGGTGCGCACTGCTCTGCGGAAGGTGGAGGAGTGAACGCTCTGAAGGGGTTTTCTGCCCCCATCGTGACCGGGGTGGTTCTGCTTGGTCTGTGGGAGGGGGTACTGGCCCTGCTCGACCCCAAGGGGTTCGTGCTGCCGGCGCCGAGCGAGATCGTCGGCGCGCTGATCGACAACTGGGATGCGGTGTTCCAGGGGGCCCGCATCACCGGCTTCGTGGCGGTGTCGGGGTTGATCGCCGGCATCATCCTGGGCATCCTCGCCGCATTGCTGGTGACCCGTTTCAGGACCGCCAACGAGACCATTACCCCGCTGGCCGTGGCGGTCAACGCCATCCCGATCATTGCCTTGGCCCCGATCTTCAACAACTGGTTCGGGCTCACCTCGCCCCGCTCCAACCAGGCCATCGTGGTGGCCCTGGTGTTCTTCCCGATCTTCATCAACACCACCCGAGGACTCAGCCAGGTGGACCGAAGCCAGATCGAGCTCATGGAGTCGTACGCGGCCAGCCGGTCGCGCATCACCCGCGAGGTTCGGATTCCCAATGCCATGCCGTTCTTTTTCACCGCGCTGAAGCTGGCCGCGTCGCTGGCGGTGATCGCCGCCATAGTCGCCGAGTACTTCGGGGGCCGACAAGACGCCCTCGGCCCGATGATCACTCAATCGGCGGGCCTAACCCGATACGACGACGCCTGGGCGGCGGTGCTGGCCGGCACCGCTATCGGGGCCGTGCTGTATTTCGCCGTCATAGTGCTGGAGCGGGTGGCAATGCCGTGGAACTCTCTGGTTCGAAATCCAAAATGAAAAAACATGAAAGGACAATCATGAATAAACAAAAGCCCTGGCGGTTGCTTGCCCTGCTTCTCGCCTTCGTCGTGGTGGCCGCCTCGTGCGGGAACGACGACGATGAAGCGAGCGAGCCCGCGCCTTCACCGGCCACCGAGGCGCCGGCGGCGCCCGAGCCAACGGAGGCGCCGGCGCCGGAACCAGTTGAGCTGCAAGAGGTGTCGCTACAGCTCCAGTGGGTGCCGCAGTCGCAGTTCGCCGGCTTCTTTGCCGCTCGCGATCTCGGGTTCTACGAGGACGTAGGCCTGGATGTGACCATCATCGACGGTGGTCTCGACATAGTGCCGGCCACGGTCCTCGACTCCGGGGGCGCCGACTTCGCCGTCTCCTGGGTGCCGCGGGGGCTGGTGCCCCGCGAGGAGGGCCTGAACATCACCAACATTGCCCAGGTCTTCCAGCGCAGCGGCACCTTGCAGGTGTCGTTCGTGGACGCCGGCATCACCGGCCCGTCCGACCTGGAGGGCAAGCTGGTGGGCAACTGGGGCTTCGGCAACGAGTTCGAGCTCTTGGCCGGCCTCGTCAGCGTGGGCCTCGACCCGCAGTCCGATGTCACCTTGGTGCAGCAGGACTTCAACATGACTGCGCTCGTCAACGGCGACATCGACGCCGCTCAGGCGATGATCTACAACGAGTACGCCCAAGTGCTCGAGACCATCGATCCCGACACCGGCGAGCTGTTCCAGCCCGAGGACTTCTCGGTCATCGATTGGAACGACGTGGGCACGGCCATGCTGCAAGACGCCATCTGGGCCGATGCCGACAAGCTGGAAACCGATGCGGAGTACCGCGACATCGCGGTGCGCTTCGTGGAGGCGTCGCTGCGAGGCTGGATCCACTGCCGCGACAACTTCAACGAGTGCGTCGACATAGTGGTAGGAGCTTCCCCGCCCTTCGGCGGACCGGCGCACCAGGCGTGGATGATGAACGAGATCAACGCCCTTATCTGGCCGTCACCGGGTGGGGTCGGGATCATGGACCAAGCTCTGTACGACCAGACCATCGACGTGGCCACGTCTCAGGGCATCCTTCAGGCCGCGCCCGATGCCGGCGCATTCCGCACCGACATCGCGGAGGAAGCGGTCGCCAACCTGGAAGCCGCGGGCCATGACGTGTACGGCAACGACTTCGCCCGCCGCACAGTTGAGGTCAAAGAGGGCGGCAATTAACCCGTAGACATGGCCATCGAGAAAACTGGGGGAATGAAGTTCAGCTTCGGCCTCCCGCTGATGGCCCATCCGCAGAACCCCGAATTCCTGACCGCCGAGGCCGTTTCCGAGTTCGCTCGGGCGGCTGAGGCGGCGGGGTTCGACTCCTGCTCGCTCACCGAGCACCCCCTGCCCAACGACCGGTGGCTGGCCAGCGGGGGCCACGACGCCCTCGACCCATTCGTGGCGCTGGGGGTGGCGGCCGGGGCCACTACCAAACTGCGGCTGCTCACCAACCTGACCCCGGTGCCGTATCGCAATCCGGCCATCTTGGCCAAGACGGTGGCCACCCTCGACCGGCTCAGCGGAGGTCGGGTCATTCTTGGCGCGGGGGTGGGCTATCTGCTCTCCGAGTTTGAAGCGGTGGGAGTGGACTTCGACCAGCGCAATGCCCTGTTCGACGAGAGCTTGGAGGTGATGCGGCTGATCTGGTCGGGCGAGACGGTGAACTACCGAGGCCTGAACTTCTCGATCACCGAGAGCACCGGCTTGCCAACGCCGGTGCAGTCGCCGGTTCCGGTGTGGATCGGGGGCAACTCCAAGCTCTCCCGCCGCCGCGTGGCCGAGAAGGCCCAGGGGTGGATGCCCATGCCCAATCCGGCGGCGCTTGCCTCCCGCCGCCGCTCGGCCCATCTGGAAACCCTGGACGAACTGGCCGAGATGATCGCCTATCTCCAAGACCACGCCGCCTCAGTGGGCCGCACCGAGCCCATCGACATCAAGTACATGGACCTCGAAGTAGGGCCGGTGGGCACGCCGGGCTGGAACGCCGAGCAGCACTTGGAGAACATCGCCGCCCAAGCGACCATCGGTGTCACCGCGATGGCCGCTGTCATCGCCGGCGACACCCGCTCGCAGATTGTTGAGGCCCTCCATCAATACGGCGAGGAAATCATCGCCTATCGTTAGGCCCATGTTGAGAGTTGTCGAAGAGGCTGTGGGCGGTGGCCGCGTAGAGGCCGAAAGGAGATTCCCATGTTGAGATTTGTCGAAGAGATCCTTCTCCTGCTGTTGCGAGACGACGACGGGAAGTTCATCAACGTGCCCCCGTCGTCCATGGACCGGGCCGTGGCCGGGGCGGTGCTGATGGAGCTGGCCATGGAGAACCGGATAGACACCGACCTGGAGCACCTGATCCTGGTGGACGACACCCCGGTGGGCGACGATTTGCTGGATCCGACGCTGGCCATGATCGCCAAAGGACAGGGGGTCGAAGGCCAGGATAATGACGCCCGCCACTGGGTGGAGCAGACCTCCCAGAAGGCGCCGGGGATCCGGGAGGCGACGCTGGACCGCCTGGTGGAGCGGGGCATCCTCGAGCGTGAGGACGACCGATTTCTTTGGGTGTTCCGCTCTCGCCGCTACCCGACGATCGACGGTGAGGCCGAGCGGGAGGTCAAGCTGCGGATCATGGGCGTGCTGTTCAGCGACGAGATCCCCAGCCCCCGCGACGTGGTCATCATCAGCCTGGCCCATGCCTGCGGCATCTTCGGCGAGCTGCTCTCCAAGCGGGAGCTGGAACAGGCCACCGCCCGCATCGACCAGGTGCGCAAGCTCGACCTCATCGGCCAGGCCATGTCTCAGTCGATCCAGGATTTCGAGGTGTGGCTGGCCAACGCCGCTGTCCAGGGCCGCGGGTTCTTCTAAGGAGTCGAGCAATGGCCGAGTGGACCGTAAAACCGTTCGGGGGAGTGCTCGGGGCCAGAGTGGCCGACATCGACCTGCGGGAACCGCTGGCCAACGGTGAACGCGACGAGCTCTACAAGCATCTGCTGGAGCATCTGGTTCTGGTGTTCCCCGGCCAGTCCATCGAAGACTCCCACCAGATGGAGCTTCTGGCGCCGTGGGGCCGGCCCTACATCCATCCCATCGGCCGGGTGGCGGGGGTGGTTGAGGCCAAAGTGGAGCGCATAGTGGACGACGAGGAGCGCCCGCCTTTCCAGGACAAATGGCACACCGACGTGACCTGGGACCCCGACCCGCCGATACTGGGAACGCTGCGGGCCATCGAGATGCCGGCCCGGGGCGGCGACACCTTGTTTGCCAGCATGTACGCCGCTTACGACGGCTTGTCGGAGACCTTGCGGGATCGGCTTGAGGGGGTTACTGCCTGGCACGACATCGGGCCGGGCCAATCGTTCAAGTCCAAGGCCGGAGTGGAGCTGTATGACCGCGCCAAGGAGCAGTTCCCCGGCGCCGAGCGCCCGGTGATCGCTGTGCATCCCGACACCAGCCGCCGTTATCTCAACGTCAACAAGAACTTCACCAGCCATCTGGTGGGCTTCGAGCGGGCCGAGAGCGATGCCGTGCTCGATTGCCTCTACGAGCACGCCACCCAGCCCAATTACACCATCCGCTACGAGTGGACCGAGGGCGACGTGATCTTGTGGGACGAGCGCTGCACCCAGCATTTCGCGGTGGCCGACCACTACCCCCAGCGCCGGGAGATGGCCCGCCTGACCGTCTCCGCCCCCGCCTGAGCTACTGGCCAGGGAGTTCAGTCCGCTGGCTAGGCTGCGCCAGTGAAGTTCGACGACGAGAAATTCGACGTTGCTGCGGTGGTGGCCGGGGCATGGGCCCCGAGCCGTTACGGGCCCGACGATGTGCTGGGCACCTACAACGAGGTCACCGACCAGAAGCGGGCCGACGCGCTGGCGATGCTGGATCTGACAAAGCCCATTCGCACCTATTCGATGGGCGACGGCATCTGGCCGGGGTATCCGGCCTTCGCCGACCGCCAGTTCTCCCAGACGCTGGTGGTGGCCGGCTACGACCCCGGCGAAGGCTTCGAGGGGCAGATCTCAAGCGGCACTGAGGGGTTGGGCCAATCCAAGCTGGGCTATTCCGAAGAGCGGGTGTCGTACACATTCAACATGAGCTCCAAGATCAACGGCTTCACCCACGCTGCGGTGGACGGCACCTTCTACAACGGCCACAAGGGGGCCGACCTGGCCCGTACCGAAGGGGTGACCGCCATGGACGTCCCGTCGTGGGGACCACCGCTGCTCACCCGGGGGCTGATGATCGACGTGGCCGCCCAGGTGGCCTCCACCACCGGCGATGTAGAGACCAGCCAGGCGGGGTTGCCCCGGCTCATGGACCGGCACCGCATCACCGTCGAGCAGATCGAGGGCGCCATCGAGCGCCAGGGCCTGCCCCAGCCCGAACCGGGCGATGCCCTTTGCCTGCGCTCCGGGTGGATCAGCCTCACCCGGGAGGACCCCGAGCGGTTCAAGGCGGCCTCACCCGGCCCGTGGATTGCCGAGAACAAGTGGCTGGCCTCCCATCGGCCCGCGTTGGTGTCCACCGACAGCTGGATGTGGGGGGTGTTCGACTTCGAGGCCACCGGCGGCTGGGTGTCGGCCGGACACCAGATCATGCTGGTGAAAGAGGGCATCCGCATGGCCGAGTCTTTGAGCTGCGAGGAGGTCGCCGCTGCGGGAGTGGACCGTTTCGTGCTCTGCCACTCCCCGTTCCGGGCCAAGGGGTCCACGTCGTGTTCGTCGCCCCCCATGGCTATTGCCAACCCACCAGGCGCCAACCCACCAGGCGCCAACCCACCAGGCGCCAACCCACCGGAGGAACCATCATGAGTATTTTGGACGGATCACCGCTGGCCGGAAAGGTGGCCCTGGTCACCGGGGCCAGCCGGGGAATCGGCAAGGGCTGCGCCCTGGAACTGGCCGCGGCGGGGGCTGCGGTGTATGTCACCGGGCGCACCACCGGCGCGGGTCAACACCCGCTGCCGGGCACGGTGGGGGCCACTGCGGAGGAGATAACCGCGGCGGGGGGCAGTGCGGTGGCGGTGGCCTGCGACCATCGAGAAGACGACGCGGTGCGGGCGGTGTTCGACCGCATAGCCGCCGATCACGGTCGCCTGGACGTGCTGGTGAACAACGCCTTCATCGTCACCGACGAGCTGACCTCTGGCCTGCCCTTTTGGGAAGTGCCCATCTCCAACTGGGACGACATGATCGACGTGGGCACCCGTTCGGCCTATGTGGCCTCGGTGCTGGCTGCCCCGGTGATGATCGGACAGGGCGACGGGCTGATCGCCAACGTCAGCTCGTCAGGGGCCGCCGAGTACGCCTGGCATGTGGCCTATGGCGTGGGCAAGTGCGCCCTCGACCGCATGACCGCCGACTGTGCCCGCGAGCTCCGCGACACCGGGGTGTCGATGGTGTCGGTTTGGCCCGGGTTCGTGCGCACCGAGCGCATTGATGTGGCGGTAGACGCCGGCGTGGAGCTGCCGCCCAGCTTGGACCTGTCGGCAGCCGAGTCCCCACGGTTCACCGGCCGGGCGGTTGCCGCCCTGGCCGTCGACGCCGACCGATCCCGCTACACCGGCCAGGCGGTTACCTCTCGGAACATGGCCGACGCTTTCGGCTTCACCGACGTCGACGGCAGCCTGCCCGCCGGTCCCCTCCACGATCGCACCGGCTAGCCGCAGCCATGACTGCCGTGGAGCCGTTTGCCATCGACGTGCCCGATGAGGTGCTGAACGACCTGAATCGCCGCCTGGACGCCACCCGGTGGTTCGACCCGCTGCCCGGTGCCGGGTGGAACGAGGGAACCGACCTGGACTACCTGAAGGAGCTGTGTCGCTACTGGCGCCACGACTACGACTGGCGGGGCATTGAAGCTGAGCTCAACCGGTTTCCCCAGTACACCACGGTTATCGACAACCAGCGGATCCACTTCGTCCACGCCCGCAGCCCCAATCCCGAGGCCATGGCCCTGGTCATCCACCACGGCTGGCCGGGGTCGATCACCGAGTTCGCCAAGGTGATCGACCCGCTGCGGGAGCACTTCCACGTGGTGTGCCCGTCGCTGCCCGGCTACGGCTTCTCGGGGCCTACCTCCGAACCGGGCTGGACGCCCCGGCGGATGGCTGCGGCCTCCCTGGAGCTGATGAGCCGCCTGGGCTACGAGCGCTTTGGCGCCCAGGGCGGGGACTGGGGGGCGATGGTCACTGCCCAGATGGCCCTGCAAGCCCCCGAGCGGCTGATCGGCATCCACCTCAACTTGGCCATCTCCGCCGAGCCTCCGCCGGGTGCGGTGCGCGACCTCACCGAGGAGGAGCTGGCCGACCGGGCCGAGGGCCGGGTCCGCAACCGGGTGGAGCGGGGCTACCGGGAGCAGCAGGCCACTCGGCCCCAGTCGCTGTCGGTGGGGCTGAACGACTCCCCGGCCGGACTGGCCGCCTGGATTGTCGAGAAGTTCCTGGTGTGGAGCGACATAGGTCCCGACAACGACATCGAGGCCAGCTTCACCAAAGACGAGCTGCTTACCAACGTGATGGTTTACTGGGTGACCGGCACCATAGCCTCGGCCAACCGCCTGTATTACGAGACCCGCGTCGGCGGTCGGGGATCGTCGGCGCCGGACAGGCGGGTGGAGGTTCCCACCGCCTACGCCCGCTTTCCCGGCGACGGCATCCGGCCGGCCCGGCCATGGGTGGAGTACTGGTACAACATCGTCCGCTGGACCGAGATGCCCTGCGGCGGCCACTTCGCCTCCCTCGAAGCCCCCGATCTGTACATCGACGACGTCACTGACTACTTCGGCGGCTTGGACTAGCGCGGTGGCGGACAGTCATCGGCGAGGGTCGAGCACCTCTACGTCGTAGGCAATGATCCGGTGGTCGGTGGTGACCAGGGTGAGGAACTCGGCTTGGGCCTGGGCGACGAGCATCCGGTCGAAGGGGTCTTGGTGGTGTAGCGGCAAGGCGGCGGCCCGCTCGGCGTGGGCTACGGCGATCGGTAGTTCGACAAACCCATTGGCGATGAGGTCCGAAACCATGTGGTCCGGGTAGTGGAGTCTGCCTTTTGCACGCTTGATGCCCAGTTCCCATAGTGTTGCTGCCGAGTAGTACACACTGGTTGCTGATCGGATGGATTCCCGGCACCGCTCTCCCATCTGAGAAGAGACGCCTGCTGCCCAGAGTACGGCGTGACTGTCGAGCAGCAGCCTCATGGTTAGAAGAGGTCCTGTTCCGCAGACTCTTCGAACATGGCGAGGATCTCAGGGTCGGAGCCGACGATGTCATCCTCGTAGATGTGTATCTGGCCATCCAGAAATCCGATCTTTCGCTCCGGGGGCTCTGGGGGCCAGGGAATGATCTTGGCTACCGGCTGGCCGGCCCGGGCTACGATCACATCGGTTCCGGCCTCGACTTCTCGAAGCAGTTCCGACAGGCGGCTCTTCGCCGCATGGATGTTCACCTGCAAGGTAGTCATGGACCGAGCTTAGTCCGACTTAGTTCATTTATTCGACTGTATTAGAGGCGTTTGCTTGGCTAGCGGAGACAGGCGTGTGGTGGACTTGCCTGCGTGCCCCAGTTGCATGATGTCGATTACACCCTTGAGTACCCCTATACTCGCACCACCGGGCCGGTTATCGGGCCGTTTCTAACCGGGTTGCGCGACGGCCGCATCCTCGGACAGCGGTGCGGCAGCCGGGTGTTGTGCCCGCCCATGGAGTTCGATCCGGACTCTTTTGCCACCCTGGAGCCCGACCTTGTTGAGGTGGGCCCCAGCGGGGTGGTGGTGAACTGGACCTGGGTGGCCGAGCCCTCGGCCAAGCACCCCTTCGATCGGCCCTTCGGCTTTGCCTTCATCAAGCTGGACGGGGCCGACACCGCCCTGGTGCATGCGGTGGACACCGGGGGCGATCCCGAGGCCATGAGCACCGGCATGAGGGTGCGGGCCCAGTTCCGAGACGAGCGCCACGGCTCTGTTGCCGACGTGTACTTCGTGCCCGAGGCCGACGCCGCCGACCAGGTGATTCAGCCGGGCGACGAGCCGGTGACCATCACCGAGCACCTCATCGGCCTGCGCATCAACGAGCCGCTGTACCCCCACCGGGCCCGGTTCGCCCAAGGGCTGCTGGACGGCAAGATCATCGGCCAGCGCAGCCCGGTCACCGGCAAGGTGTATGTGCCGGGTCGGGGCTACGACAACATGTCCCGGGTGCTGATGAGCGAAGCCGACGAAGTGGAAGTGTCCGACGTCGGCACCGTGGTGGCGTTCACCGAACTGAACCCGGTGCAGTACTACGGCCAGACCGAGACCGAGCCCTACGTGCGGTGCTCGATCCTGTTCGACGGCACCGACCAGCCGGTGATCGGCATCGACATCCGCGACATGACGGTGGACGAGATGCGGGTGGGGATGCGGATGCGCTGCATCTGGCGAGACCCCGAGGAGCGCTCGGTGGAGGACATCGACAATCGCTACGGCAACATCCCCGAGACGGTGTACGCCCGGTTCGAGCCCACTGGTGAGCCCGACATTCCCGCCGACGAGTTGAAGGAGCACTCATGGTAAGCCTGGCCGAGGACGTGGCCATCGTCGCGTTCGAGCAGACCCCATCCCACGCCCACTTCAACGACAGCGAGCCGGCCATGATCATGCCGTGCGTGAACTCGGTGATCGAGCAGGTGGGAATGGACCGCCACGACATCGACTTCACCATCGCGGGGAGCTGCGACTACCTGTCGGGGATGCCGTTCGCCTTCGTGATGAACATCGACGCGGTGGGGGCGTGGCCCCCCGTCTATGAGAGCCATGTGGAGATGGACGGCGCGTGG
>JAJEDQ010000174.1 GCA_022821445.1 Acidimicrobiia bacterium
GGTCAGAGCACTGGGCGCCGCGTATCGGGAGTGGCAGTGGGCCAGCTAACTCTGTGGTGGCCCCGTTTCCCGGAGTCGTCTCCGAGGTCCTCGTCGAATCGGGCGGTGCTGTGCTCGGCGGCGACCCGGTGGTGGTCATCGAGGCCATGAAGATGCTTCATACGCTTGTCTCGGCTGGCCCAGGTACCGTCGACGAAGTTCGTGTGTCACCAGGCGATACGGTCATGACCCACCAAGTGCTAGTGACCTTTGAGCAGGAGGAACTCGCTTAGCGGAGCGGTGAGTGCTCTCGGCCTATTTCTTGGGCTCGCGTCCGAACTTCTCCATTGACTTCTCGAACTCTGCCGCCGAGGAGTACACCGCCACTCGGTCGAACTGCCGCTGGATATTCCGATCGGTCACGTCGGCGTGCAAGTCCACCGCCATCTTGGCCAGCCCCAGCGCCTCGGTGGGCAGCGACATGAGGTGGCGGCAGAATGCGTACACCTCGTCCATCAACGACTCCGCGGCATACACCTCATGCACCAGCCCGATGGACTTGGCCTGATCCGCGTCGACCTCCATGGTGGCCATGGCCATCCATTTGGCCCAGCTCGGGCCGATCAACCGGGTAAGCCTGCTGGTGCCGCCGCTGCCGGCGATACCGCCAAGCTTCACTTCCGGCAGCAGGAATGACGCCTCCGGGGTGCAGAACCGGAAGTCCACCGACCCCGCCATCTCCACCCCGGCCCCCAAACACCGCGCTTTGATGGCCATGATCACCGGTTTCTCCACCGCCTCCATCTCGTCATAGAGCAGGTGGTGGCTGCGGTAGTCGCGGCGGAAGTTCCAGCCGGGGTGCCGATGCATGGTCTCCGGGTCGCCGGGCCGATTCCCCGCCGGGCTGGAGATGTCCTGTCCGGCGGTGAAATAGCGGCCCTTGGCCGTGATCACCAGGCATTTCAGGTCATCGCGGTCGCCCAGCGCCAGCACGGCCTCCCATAGAGCCGCGGTCATGTCGTGGCTGATGGCGTTCAGCTTGTCGGGCCGGTCGAGGGTGAACGTGATGATCCCGTCGTCTACATCGATGACGGCGTTGGGATGGCCTTTGAGCTCTCCTGCCACCTAGCCAGCTTCGCGCAGGCGGGTGGTGCGGTGCATCGGGTCGGTGTCGATCTTGGGGATCACGTGCTCGCCCATGAGCTGGATCATCTTGAGGTCGTCGGCCCGATCAGCCGAGCCCAAGCCGAACACCAGTTGGTCGGCACCGGCGTCGGCCCATGCCTGGGCGCCTTTGAGCGCCTGGTCGGGATTGCCCATCACCGCGCCCGGCTGGCCGATCATCGCCTGGGCCTCCTCGATGGGGGGCATAGGGATGGTCTGGGGCCATGGCGGCACCCACTCGGGGCGGGGGAAGGTGTCGTGGTAGCGGAACACGTTGGACTGGAGGTAGGTCATCGACGACCGCATGATGGCGTCCACCGCCTCCTCGGTGGTCTCGGCCACGAACGCCCCGCTGGTCACCATGATGTTGTCGTTCACGAACGCCCCCACCGGCTCGGCGTTGACGATGTCGCGCTTGTAGGCCTCCAGCACCGGGGCCAGCTCGTCGAGGGCGCCCACTGAGAAGCCGAGCACGCCGAGGCCCTTGCGGGCGGCCATGGCATAGCTGGTCACGTTGCCCGCGGCGTACCACATGGCGGGGTGGCCCTTGCCCCACGGCTTGGGCAGCACCTTGCGGGGCGGCAGCGACCAGAACTTGCCCTCGTAGCCCTCGTAGGTGTCCTGGGTCCACATCTTGGCGAACTCGCCGATCACGTCTTCCCAGATCTCCTTGGTGTGGGACGTGTCGGTGATGCCCTCTTTGTGCAAAAAGCCCAGAATCTCGTGGCTGCCCGCTCCCCTTCCGGTGCCGAACTCAAAGCGGCCCCCGGTGAGGTGGTCGAGCATGGCCACCCGCTCGGCCACCTTGGCCGGGTGGTTCACCTGGGGCAGCGGGTTGAAGATGCCCGATCCGATGTGGATGCGCTCGGTGGCATGCGCCAGATAGCCGGCCACCGCGTCGTTGGCCGACATGTGGGAGTACTCGTCGAGGAAGTGGTGCTCGGGCAGCCACACGTACTTGAACCCGGCCTTGTCGGCCGCGATCACCAAGTCGAACTCCTCCATGAAGGCAGTGTGCTCGGCATCGGGATCCACGTTCCGGCGGTGCTGGGGCACGTATCCCTGGATGAAAAGTCCAAACTCCATGTCGGCCTCTCTGTCGATTTTCGGCTGATATTTCCTAACATCCCGCCCGCCTCAGGGCATAAGTGCGGGAGCGAATAGGCTGCCGGGCCGTGCCTTCCATTCGCCCCGAGCAACCGCCAACTCCGCCCCGAGATGCCTTCGCCATCCACCGGGCCCCGGTCGATGGCGACCTGTCTCTGGCCTACATAAGAGAGGGAGAGGGCGGCTATCCGCTGGTGCTGGTCCACGGCTATCCCGAGACCAAGCGCGTCTGGTGGCGCAACATCAAGCCCTTGGCCGAGGCGGGCTACGAGGTGATCGTGCCCGACCTGCGGGGCTACGGCGATTCCGATCTGTCAGCCGACGACCAATACGACCTGGTGCTGTACTCCCGAGACATCCACACTTTGGTCCACGATGTGCTCGGCCACCAGCGGGTCGGGCTGTTGGGCGGCGACGTGGGCGGGGCGGTGATCGTCGACATGGCCAACCGCTGGCCCGAGTTCGCAGAGCGGATGGTGTTCTTCAACACCGTGGCCCCCTTCATCGTCGACCAGGTCGACTGGTACACCGAGCGGGGCCTGTCGCTGAACCCGCTGCCCCACGGCCCCACCGGTGACTACCGCATCCGCCAAGGCCGCGACCCCGACAAATTGCGGGCCGACCTCGACACCCCCGAGCGCTGCCGCCGCTACGTGCGCGACTGCTACGAGCACCGGCTGTGGGCCTCCCAGTACTCCTTCGAGGAGGAAGACATCGACTTCATGACCGAGCCGTTTGCCGATATCGAGCGCCTGGCCGCCGGCTGGTCGGTGTACCAACTGGAGTACGGCCGGCCGATGAGCGAGCCCCCAATGATGGGCACCCAAGTGCAGGCCCCCACGCTCATCTTGTACGGCCCCGACGACCAGGTGGTGCCCAAGGACTTCCCCAAGCGCTGCGAGGTCGCCTTCGCCAACCGGGTGGGACCGGTGGTCATCCCCGAATGCGGCCACTTCCTCCAGTGGGAGCGGGCCGACGTGTTCAACGAGCTGGCCAAGTACTTCTTCGCCGACCTCAAAGCAGGGCGCGGCTGATGCACCTCAACGAGTTTGCCTCCACCGCTGAGCCCCTGGACATGACGGCCACCGCCGAGTTCGAGAGCCTGTGCACCAGCGCGGCCGATCTCGGCATCGCCCACAGCTCGAACGTCTCCTATGTGTCTCGCAACATCGTGGCCCGCCACCACCGTTTCCACTTCTCCGAGTGGGGCAGCCCCGATGCCCCCACCGTGCTGCTGCTCCACGGCGGCAACCAGTCGTGCCACTCCTGGGACTTGGTCAGCCTGGCGCTGGCCGACCGCTACCACGTCTTGGCCCTCGACCAGAGGGGCCACGGCGACAGCGAGTGGGCCCGCGACGCCGACTACTCCTCGGGGGCCATGGCCGCCGACGCGGCTGCCTTCTGCCAGGCGCTCGGGGTGGCCGGCCCCATTGTGATGGGCCACTCCATGGGCGGAATGAACACCATGCGCCTCACCCTCGACCACCCCGAGCTGCCCAAGGCCATCGTGCTGGTGGACATCGGACCCGAAATCTCCGAGGTCGGCACCCAGGTGATCCGCACCTTC
>JAJEDQ010000080.1 GCA_022821445.1 Acidimicrobiia bacterium
TCGTTGAACACCGCCACCTGGCCGCCCGCGGCGTGGACCACGTGGCCGCTGATGTAGTCGGCCGCATCGGTACAAAGCCACACCACAGCGGGGGCCACGTATTGCGGCGGGGGAGTGGTGAGGTAGCTCTGCCACATCTCGTCGTCGATGATCCCCTGTTCGTGCCAGGCTTTGAAGCCGTCGTGCGATTTGGCGTGCAGCCGGGTGGCGGCCCCCGGCGCCAGACAGTTCACGGTCACGCCGGTGCCCGCCGTCTCGGTGGCCAGCGCCTTGGTCATGGAGATCACCCCGCCCATGGCCGCGGCGAACGCCGGCTGGCCCAAATCGCCCAGCGCCCCGTGTGAAGTGGTGTTCACCACCCGGCCCCAGCCCTGGGCCGCCATCAGCGGCACGGCATGGCGAGCGATGTACCACTTCTGGGACATCTGCAAGGCGATGGTCTTGTGATACAGATCCGGCGCCATTTCATAGATCGACCCCTCGATGGCCGCCCCGGCGCAGTTCACCGCGATGTCGATGCGCCCGTAAGCGTCCACCACCTGCTGCACGAGCGTCCCGGCGCCCTCAAAGGTGGCCACGTCTGAGTGGTTGGCCACCGCCGTGCCCCCCGCCGCCTCGATGTCGGCCACCGTCCGGGCCGCATGGGAAGCATCGGCCCCGTCACCCAGTTCGTCGGTCCCCAGATCGTTCACCACCACCTGAGCCCCATGCTCCGCCAACAGAAGCGCAATGGCCCGCCCAATCCCATTCCCCGCCCCCGTCACCATCGCCGCTTTTCCATCCAGCCTCAAACTCATGGCCGCAGGGTAGCGTGGCCCGGATGGCTGGCCTGGAGTTCGGCGACCTGACCCCCGGAAAGCGGCTCTCGGGGGTGGTGGCTGACGGTGACGTGACGGTGGTTGCCCTCGACATGCACGGTGCCGGGTCGGCAACCTTGACCTATCGCTCAACCAGCGGCGGCCTCGGCGAGCGGATCATTACGCTGGACGACCTGGCCACCATCCAGGAAGTGTCGCAGCAACGGTGGAGCTTCGACGCCGACGGCGCTGCATTCCGCTTGGCCTCGGAGGCTCGCCGCATGAAGTCGGCGCACCTGGCCGACCCCTACGCCGCGGTGGACACCTCCAACATCGAGCCCTACCCCCACCAAATCGACGCTGTCTACAACCGGTTCTTTGAACAGCGCCCGCTCAAGTTCCTGCTGGCCGACGATCCCGGCGCCGGCAAAACCATCATGTCGGGGTTGTTGATCCGCGAGCTGATGCTGCGAGGCGACGTGGCCCGCTGTCTGATAGTGGCCCCCGGCAGCCTGGTGGAACAGTGGCAAGACGAACTTTGGGACAAATTCGGCCTCAGCTTCGATCTGATGTCCCGCTCGGCGGTGGAGGCATCTCGCACCGGCAATCCGTTTCTGGAGAAGAACCTGCTGGTGGCCCGGGTCGACCAGCTGTCACGGGCCGAAGACCTCATCGAGAAGCTCAAGCTGGCCGATTGGGACCTGGTGATCGTGGACGAGGCCCACAAGATGTCTGCCCACCTCTACGGTGACGAGCTGCGCAAGACCAAGCGGTTCGAACTGGGCGAAGTGCTGCGTGATCGCACCCGTCACTTCCTTCTTCTTTCGGCCACCCCCCATAACGGCAAGAACGAGGACTTCTTGGCCTTCATGACCCTCATCGACCCCGAGCGGTTCGCCGGTCGTCTGCGGGACAACGAATTGCCCGAGACCGGTGACGTGATGCGCCGACTGGTGAAGGAGAACCTGACCACCTTTGAGGGTCGGCGTCTGTTTCCCCAGCGGTTTGCCAAGAGCCTCAACTTCGAGCTGTCGGGTCCCGAACAAGAGCTCTACGAGGCAGTCACCGAATACGTCCAAAACGGCATGGACCGGGCAAACCGCATGCAGGAGGAGGGGGATCGCCGCCGGGGGATCATCTTCGGATTCGCCTTGGCAGCACTCCAGCGCCGTCTGGCCTCGTCTCCCGCAGCCATCTACCACTCCCTGCGCCGTCGACGCGACCGGCTCGCCGAACAAGCCGCCGAGTTGCGCCGCCTATCGGCCGGCGGCACATCCGTGCTGGTATCAGACCTGCCCAGGGGAGTGCGGTTTGCCGATCTTGAGGACTTCGACTTCGACAATTTCGACGATGTGGAACTTGAGGAACTCGAGGATCACGTCATCGACGCCGCGACTGCGTCGGCTACTGCCGAAGAGATCGAGGCCGAAGTCGTTGAGCTAGAAGGACTGATTGAGCTGGCCGAGGCAGTGCGCACCAGCGGCGTCGACACCAAGTGGATTCAGCTCCGAGGCCTGCTGCGATCAGATCAGTTCCGCACCGGCAAGGGCGAGAACCCCGACGGCGAAGACGCGCCCTCTGGCCCCAGGAAGCTGATCGTGTTCTCGGAGCACAAGGACACGCTCGACTATGTGGCCGAGCGAGTCAAGGCTGAACTGGGCCGTCCCGAGGCTGTGGCGGTCATCCATGGAGGCATCAAGCGCCACGACCGGCGGGCTATACAAGACCGGTTCCGGGTCGACCCCACGGTGAGGGTGCTGGTGGCCACCGACGCCGCCGGCGAGGGGGTCAACCTCCAGGTAGCCAACATGATGGTCAATTACGACTTGCCGTGGAACCCGAACCGCATCGAGCAGAGGTTCGGCCGCATCCACCGCATCGGCCAACAGCGGCCCTGCCACCTGTGGAACATGGTCGCCCACGAGACCAGGGAGGGAGTGGTGTTCAGCAGGCTGTTCGAGAAGATCGAGCAGCAGCGGGGGGTGTACGGCGATCAGGTGTACGACGTGCTGGGCGATTCCCACATCAACACCTCCCTTCAGGATCTGCTGCTAAAGGCCATCACCGCCGACGACGATCCCGCCCACCTCGAATACATGGATGAGGTGATCGAAGACAACATCGGCGAGATCGGCAAGCAGATGGCAGATGTACTGGAAAAGCGAGCCCTGGTCGGCGGCCTTGCCGACCCAGCAGCCAACGACAAGATCCGAGAGGACATGGAGCGGGCCCGGGCCCGCAAGCTGCAACCGTGGTTCGTCCACGCCTTCTTCTCCGAGGCCCTTCGCCAGTACGGAGGGCGCATCACCGGACGGGAACGAGGCCGCTTTGAGATCACCCGAGTCCCGGCGGCGATCCGCTCTCATGCTGATCCGGGCCTCGGCCCAGTTCACGACCGCTACGAGCGGGTGACCTTCGACAAAGCCTGCATCCAGATCGACGGAGGCGACCGAGCCGAGCTGATCTCACCGGGCACGCCGCTGCTCACCGCGGTCATCAACAGGGTCCTTGCCGATCACGAGCACACGCTGTCGCGGGGAGCGACCCTGGTTGATCCCCAAGACCAGTCAACCAATCCCCGGCTGCTGGTGTACCTCGATCATTCCGTCACCGATGGGCGAGAGGTCCACGGCCACCGCCAAGTGGTGTCGAGGCGATTCCAGTACGTAGAGATCGACCACCAAGGCAATGCCAAGAGCGCTGGCAACGAGCCCTACATCGGCTACGCCCCCCTTACTGAGGAAGACCGGGCGCTGCTCGACGGCCATCTCGACCTGGACTGGGCCGATCACACCGCCGAGGAGACCGCCAAGAGCTGGGCCATCGAGCATTTGTCCCAGCCGCACTTCGAAGAGATCAACAGGGTTACCGAAGCACGTGTCGACAAAGTCCGAGCGGCGGTGAGAGAACGCCTCGAAGCAGAGATCCGCTACTGGGATTTGCGTGCTGAAGAACTGAAAGCCCAGGAGCTCGCGGGCCAGAAACCCCGACTCAACTCTGGCCGGGCGAGGGCTCGGGCCGAAGATCTAGCGGCCAGGCTGGTACGCCGCAGATTGGATCTAGACCGGGAAAGCGACCTCCACAACAGTCCGCCCACCATCGTCGGCGCGGCCATCGTCGTCCCCCAAGGCCTCATCGACCAGCTCCGAGGCATGCCGCCCGACCCCGAAGACACCGCCGACAACATGAAAACCGACCGCCGAGCCGTCGCCGCCGTCCTCGAAGCCGAGCGATCCCTCGGCCGCAACCCCGAGTCCCAAGCTCACAGCAACCCCGGCTACGACGTGCTCTCCATCGACCCCAAATCCGGCACCCACTACTTCATCGAAGTCAAAGGCCACCTCCCCCGCACCGCCGAAATCCACATCAGCGCCCAGCAGATCAGCAAGGCAAAGTCCCTCCCCGACCACTGGCGCCTAGCCGTCGTCTCCGTCCCCGACGACCCCGCCGCACCCCCCACCGTCTGCTACCTCCTCAACCCCTTCTCCGACTACACCCCCCACTTCGCCCAAACCAGCCTAACCCTAAACGTCGCCGACCTCCTGGGGGCCGCCCAAGACCCCTGCTGAGCAGCAAATAGCCGGTTTGGGGGAGCCTAGAAAAGAAAGACCCGGCACACCCTAGGTGAGCCTTCGGCTCCCTAGGTGAGCACCGGGTGGGTGCAATTACGATACCGGGAGCGTCCCGGCGATGCCAGCCTTATTTCGGGTGCTTTCTCTAGCTGACTCGCTACCAGCCCGCTGGTTTCCGGTGTCCGCTGACTACCTCGGGGAGTTGGCATGATCGGAAATCACTGGCGGTGAGCGAGTACCACCAGTGACCGCCGGCTCCGTCGTTGGGCCGCCCTCGCAAACCCTGGGCGGTCGGGGTGCCTCTGGGGTTGACAGTGCCCAGCGGCAGGTGACCCCGGGCTTGCTGGGCGGGGAGGCGCAAGTCGCTGTCGTTGGTGATCAGAATAGCGGCGTCGATCTTGTCGGTTAGGAGATCGATCAGAAGATGCGAGGCCACGTTCACGTCAGACCCTTTCTCCTCAGGTATCTGGACGGTGTGAAGTGCCCCAGTCGAGACGTCCATGCCTCTGACCTTGCGGGTGACGAAAGTCCCTAACTCGACTTCGACCCGCGACCCTGCTTCTAATGCCGCCAGGTAAATCGATTGCCTCTGGGATGATTGGGCATCGGGTACGCCGCTGATCAGCGCAGTGCAGTACGCCACACGAGCCACCACGGCTTGCTGGGCAGTCCAGGATTTGTTGCGGCTGACCAGAAGCTCAACGAGCTTCGGAACGTCGAGCCAACGCCATCCAGGGGTGCTACGGCCGCACAAGTGGCGGCCCCCGTAGTAGAGGTTGAGGCCGTCTACATATGCCCCGACGCGCATCGTGGCAGTGTATAGTGGGATAACGGCAAGTCATCTATTATATTGAAATGAGTTGATATGCCTGAGAAACGCTTGGTGGTGAGGAAGCGCGATGATTTGTGGGAGGTGCGGGCACCCAGCGCTCACTATCCCGATTCGACGCACACAACGTGGGCCGAGGCCGAGAAGGCCGCCACGGACTACCTGCGTGAGAACTTCGGCGGCGGCTATGTCGACATCATCCTCTGAGCCGCGGGATAGGGCGGAAGGCGAACAGGCAGATTTCGGACTCCCTCAGTGCTCCCGGATGACGCCTTCAGAGAAGTCGACGAGATACTGGCGTGGAATCGCTGAGAGCGTTGAGAAGCGTCGCCGCGATCCTGAATTTCAGGCTCGACTCCAGCGAATGATGGAAGAGCAGCGCAAACTTCTCGAATTGCTTTCTCGGTGACTGACGGCCTCTAGCCTCTGCAGTGCAAGATCAACGCACCTCAGGACTAACCGGTTCCTAGTGGTGTGTCGCGGATTTGGTGGTCCGGTCGAGGGTTGCTTTTCCTGGGGCGGCTTTGTCGATTGTTTGTTGGGCTGTGCGGGTCCATGTGAAGGGTTCGGGGTTGTCGTTCCAGTGCTCGACCCACCAGTCGATGCGGTTCTCGAGTTCGGCGACCGATGTGGAGCTGGTGTTGGTCAGGGCTTTGCGGGTCAAGACGCTGAACCAGGTCTCGATGAGGTTCAGCCATGAGGAGCTGGTCGGGGTGAAGTGCAGGTGCCAGCGTTTTCTTCTGGGGTGCGCGAGCCAGTCGCGCACGGGCTGGGACTTGTGGGCCGACAGGTTGTCCAAGATGACGTGCAGCTGTTGGTCTTTGGGCACGTGGAGGTCGATCAGCTTGAAGAACCCCAAAACGTCGCGTCCGGTGTGGCGGCGGCGGGTGTCGTGGAGCACCTCGCCGGCGGCGGCGTTCATCGCTGCGAACAGGTCCACCGTCCCGCAGCGGCGGTAGCCGTGGGTCATCGCGCCGGAGCGCCCGGGGCCCGTCGGCAGCGACGGCTGGGTCCGGTCCAGGGCCTGGACCTGGGTCTTCTCGTCGAACGCGAACACCGCGGCCGCCTCGGGCGGGTTCAGATACAGCCCGACCACGTCGATCACCTTGGACTCGAAGTCCGGGTCCGCCGACAGCTTGTAGGTGTCCACCCGCCACGGGCGCAGCCCCCGCGACCGCCAGATCCGCGCCACCGTGTCCTTGCCGACGCCGTGGCGCTCGCCCATCGCCCGCGTCGACCACCCCGCAGAGCCGTCATCGGGCACCGTGGTCAGCGTGTCGGACACGATCGCCTCGATCTTGTCCGAGCCGATCACCGCAGGCCGCCCGCGGCCCGCGCGAACCCGGCCCACCGAGGCCGCGCCCTCCTCGGCGAACCGGCTCCGCCACCGCCGAACAGACTTCGCCGACGCCCCGCAGCGGCGGGCGATCTCCCCGTTCGCAACACCCTCTCCAGCCCACAACAACGCCCTCGCCTGCCGCACCTGACGATGGGGCGAAGACTGCGACCGGGCCATCGCCTCCAACTCCAAACGCTAATCAACCGA
>JAJEDQ010000156.1 GCA_022821445.1 Acidimicrobiia bacterium
GCGGCTACCGGCATACCTCCGATCCTACGGGCTTTCCGGCAAAATGGCCTTGTCGCAGAATTGGCCGAATGAGGGGTCTTACTTGGGCCAGCGGCGGTGTTGGCGGCGGGAGCGGGGGGAGCGGTCGCCGAGGGCCCAGGCCCGGCGCCAAGGGGACACTTTGGGGCCAGTCAGGCCGGGGGTGGTGCCGGCGTGGGCTCGGCGGCGGGCCTGATACCAGTCGGTGGCGCACTCGTCGGCCAGGGTGGCCACCGCCACCTCGATACGGGCCGCGAACCGCCGGGCATTGTCCTCCTCGGTGGGCACCAGTGGATCGCCGAACGTGATCGTGGTGGCCGACACTTTGGGCACGTTGCGGCCTTTGGGCAGGATCCGGTCGGTGCCCTCCACGTGTACCGGCACCACCGGCACGCCGCAGCGCACCGCCAAGTAGCCGGCACCGCCCAAGAAGGGCTGGCCCCAGCCGTCGGGGCTGCGGCCGCCCTCGGGGAAGATGAGCAGGCTCCAGCCGTCCTCGATGAGTGACGCGGCCAGCCGGGCCGAGCGCCGCCCCACCTTGGACCGTTCGATGGGGATGGCCCCGATGACCAGAGCCGAGGCCGCCGACTTGACCGCCCCGGTGAAGAAATAGTCCGATGCGGCGCCTACCACCAGCCGGTTGCGCCACTTGGGTGGGATGGACGTGAACAGCAGGGGGGTGTCGATGTGGCTGTGGTGGTTGGCGGCGAAGATCACCGGGCCCTCGAGGCGCTCCAGCCGGTCAAGCCCTTGGCGGCGAGGGCGGGCCAGCGCAGCCATCGCTGGCTGCATCACAACCTCGGTGATCACCCGACGGGCGGCTCGGGCCACCGGTTTGCGGGCCCACTCAGTGTCGTAGTCGGCCCCCCGATTCTTGGGGTTGGGCGCGGGCGGAACCCCAACGGGCGGTCGGGCCGCCCGGTAGGGAAACTCCAGCTTCGAGATCACCCGTTTAGGCGACATCGCTATAAGAAGAGTCAGGCCGAGGGTGTCTCCGGACGGCGGTTGGAAGAGGTTCGTTAGCTGACATCGGCCATCAGGATGGGGGTGTTGTGGAGGTGGGTGACGGTGGGCTGGCGGCCCACGGTGTCGCTGGCGATCTCCAGGGCGTCTTGGAGGGTGGAGGCGGGGCGGAAGCCCATGCGCTGCACCGCCCGGGTGTCGCCGCCCACGATGATCACCTCGCCCAGGTGCTGAAGGGCATGGGCCCCCCAGTACCACATGTAGAAGGGGTGGACGCCGTGGTAGGCGTACGACGTGCGGTACAGGTGGATGTACCACTCGTCGGTGGCGAACTGGCGCTCGTACTTCGCCTCGATCTCCACGGGGTCGGTGGTGTCGGCCAGCACTTGCTCGAAGAAGTCGATGTAGCTGGGGTGGTGGACGGGGTGGAACTCCCAGCGGGTGGGGTGGCCCATGATCACCACGCCGCCCTCTCGCACCAGCGGGCGGCCCCGGTAGAGGTTGAAGAAGTAGCCCAGCCCCAGGCACATGACCAGGATGGGGTTCATCACCGAGTTCACGTTGTAGGGGCTGATGTAGGGCAGGCCCATGGTCAAGATGTCGGTCTGGCCCTCCACGGGCACCAGGTGCTGGGCGTACACGTTCTCGGTGGTCACCTTGTGGACGGCCTCCACCTCCCCGGCCTGCACCGAGGTCAGCTCATAGGGGGCTCGCCAGGATTGGAATATCTGCCGGGCCATCTGGGGCGGGGTGAAATTGAGCCCTTTGGTCATGGCCAAGAACCCGGCCCGGTCTTTGGCTGTCCACTCCCACTCCCGCTTCTGGAGCATGGCCAGCGGCCCGTCTACCCCGAAGGTGTTGTTGTTGACCGTGGTCTCGATCTGGAAGATCTTCACCCCGGCATCGCGCAGCACCTTGCCCATGCGCCAGTTGGAGGCGTGCAGCTCGGAGCGGTGCTGGTCCATGAACGAGCGAGACTCCTGCATGGTCTTCACGTTGTGGTGGTGGCGCAGACCCTGGTAGCCGGCCAGGCCGGTGGCGGTGCTCTTGTAGCCGCCGTCCATGGCCACCAGATTGATGTTCACGTACACCACCAGATCGCTGTCCGCGGCCCGCTTGGAGAACTGCACCTCCTCCCCGTGGGGGGTGGTGCCCAGCACCACCATGCCGTCGGGATCCTCGGCGTCGTGGTTGTAGATGCAGCCCGAGGGGGCGAAGGCGTCGTAGGTCCGGTCGCCCACCGCATGGCGCAACTCGGCCTCAGTCATGCGCCGGTGCAGGGCCAAAGCGGCGATCACATGGACATCGTCCACTCCGGCGGCCGCGGCCATCTCCAGCACCTGCTCGATCACCATCTGGCGGATGTCGGGTCGGCGCATGGGCGGCAGCGGCAGGGAGATGTCGTCGAAGGCGATGGTGAGCTTCATGCCCGGCCGCAGCTGGGCGGGCAGCGGATCCTGGTCGATGGGGTTGAGCAGCGCCCGGCGGATGGCGCCCTCGGGATCGGCCAGTCCCAGCAGCGGCTCGGCCGGGTAGATCACCCGGCTGCGCCCAGCGGGGAGCTTCTCGGTGCGGAAGCCCTCGCCGTGGTGGAACAGGATCGGCGGGGTAGAGCGGTCTACCTCCAAGACCATGCCCGGGCGGGGGGTGGGCCGAACCCGGTCCTTCATGACATGTCCCCCTGGAGAGCCAGAACGCCTACGGAGTGCAACCGCGCCGAGCGCTTCATGACGCCTTCCGGCTTGCGATGGGCAGCAGCTTGCGGGGGCCGCCCGGGGCTTTGTCGAAGTACTCAATTAGCCAGCCCCGCTTGCGGGCCAGCATGGCCAGCTTGGGCTCGGGGTTAACCGCCACCGGGTAGCCCACCGCCTCCAGCAGGGCCAGATCGCTGGCCGAGTCGGCGTAGGCCACCGACTCCGACATGAGCAGCCCCTCGGCATTGGCGAAGTCGCGCAGCACTTCGGCCCGCGACTCGCTGGTGGGCGGCACCTCGGCGAGCTGCCCGGTGTAGGTGCCGTGGGACTGGGCCAGTTCCGCGCACACGATGTGGTCGAACAGTGGGCGCAGCGGCTCCACTATGAAGTCGAGCGCGCCGGTGATCAGCACGGTGGTGTGTCCCACGGCTCGATGCTGGCGCACCCGGCGGATGGCCGCGGGGTAGGACTGAGTCAAGATCAGGTCGCTGAACATCTCGCCGGAGTCCTCGGCCATCTGCTCTATCGGCGCCCCTTGGTAGCGGCGGTAGAAGTGGCGGAGGAAGTCGCTGCGGTCGCGGTGGTCCAGCGCCAGAAGCGACGGGGCCTCCAGCAATAACTTGGCCACCAGTCGGGCCCGCTCGTCCAACGGCAGCCGCCTGGTGGCCAACCAGCCGTAGGCCATGACCACGTTGGCGGCGATGACGGTGTTCTCCAAGTCGAATGCCGCCATGTGCCGGTCGGGGGAGAGCACCTGAGTCCGCTGGCGGTCCCTGCGGGTCGGGCCCGTCCGCCCCGAAGGAGCCGTCTTGACCCGGCCCTGGGCCACCACGGTGGGCAGATGGATGTCGATCACGTAGTGGGGCCAGTCGATGATCCGGGGGTCGAAGCAGTACAGCTCCTTGTCTTCGTCATCCAGGCTGTCCCACAGCTCCAGCAGACGGTCCAACCCGAATAGGGCCTCGCACTCGGTGTAGGCCCCGTACAACTCCACATAGCCCAGCGCCCGCTCCACTTGGTCGCGCCGCTCGTCCAAATCCGCGGTGATCTCGGCTTGGCGGCCCCGGATGGGCAGCCGCCCCAGCACCCGCTCTCCCGCATTCAATCCAGTGCGCAGCCGCTTGAGCTGGCGGACTACCCGGCCCCGGCCCGGATAGGTCCAGTTGGGCGGGGGGATGGGCTGGTCGCGGTCGTCGTAGATGGGATTCTCGCTGAACCAGCCGTGGGCCAAGTTGGCCAACTGGTTGAGCCGGAAGGGGTTGACCGCTCCCGACGCCACCTGGATGACCGGCCGGTTGGGATCGTGGCCTTGGGCGGCCACCGCACAGATGGCCGCAGCCACCAGATCCACCGGGATCACGTCCAGCACTCCCTGGGGGATGCCGGGGAAGTCGGTGAGCAGCCCCCGGCCGTAGCCGATGATGATGGGCTCGGCCATGCGGAAGCCCCGAATCCACCCGGGGAACGGCTCGGCATAGGCCGACTCGATGATCGACGGCCGCACGGTGGAGACCTCCAGGTCGCCCTTGATCTCGGTCACCGCGGTCTCGGCCAGCGCCTTGGTGAAGGCGTAGGCGTCGGGGAAGCCCAGCGAGGCGGCCCGCGACCGACCGGCCTCCACCATCTGATCGTGGACCCAGCGGCTGCGGAGCTGCTCGGTCTTGGCGGCCAGCGCTGGGGTGCCGGCCGCCCCCAGCTCATGGCGGGCCCGGCTGCGGAACTCCTCCAGTCGGGCGGGATCGCGGCTCTCGGTCTCGGTGGTGATGCGCCGGCGGCGGCTCGCCTCGGCCTCGTCCTGCCATGACACCGGCACGTACATGGGGCCGTCGGCTAGCGGCTCCTCGGGGGCGTTGCCCCGGCGGCTGCCGGCCACATAGCAGGTGGACACCGCAATGAAGTGCGGTGACACCCCCATCTCGTTCAGCATCTCCACCAGCCGGACCGGCCCCATGAGATTTACTTCCACCGCGGTGTCCAGCGGGTTGTCGAACGCCACCGCGGCGGCCGAGTGGATGACGACGTCGCAGCCGGCGATCAGATCCCGACCGGCACTGTCCAGCCCCAGGCCGTCGACGCCCACGTCGCCGGCTACCCCGTTGATCCGCTCGGCGCACAGCCGTTCGAACTCGTCGGTGCCCATCTCATCGCGCAGCCGGTCGAACACGTCATTGCGAATGATCTCCCGCCGGATGCGCTCTTCAACCCCCCGTCGGCCGGGGCGCACCAGCAGCACCAGCTCCACCTCGGGCACGCAGCGCAGCAGCCGCTCAACGAGAGCGGTGCCCAGGAAACCGGTCGTGCCGGTGATCGCCAGCCGCTTGCCGGCCAGCGCATCAGAGATCACCGCAGTGTTCTACCAAACCCAGGGACTTTTCCCCAGCCCACTACGCCTCTTTGCTATCGGTGCAGCGGTGTTGGCGGCGGCGTTCGTAGCGCTCGTTGGCCAGGTCGACCAGCGCCTCGATGAGCTTCGGGTAGGAGAGTCCGGAGGCTTGCCACAGTTTGGGGTACATGCTGATGGGGGTGAAGCCGGGAATGGTGTTGACCTCGCTGAGCAGCATTCCCCGGCCCTCGGCTTCGTAGAGGAAGTCCACCCGGGCCATCCCCTCGCACCGCAGGGCGCGGTAGGCGGCGATCGCGAGGCGTTGAACGTCCTGGGTGGCTGCCTCGGATATCTGGGCGGGAACCAACAGCTCAGCGCCATCGGTGAGGTACTTGTCGGCGTAGTTGTAGAACTCAGCACCGGGCACGATCTCGCCGGGGACCGACGCTTTGGGGTCGCGGTTGCCCAACACGGACACCTCGATCTCCTGGCCGGTGACAGCCTCCTCGATGATCAGCGTCTCGTCATACTGGGCGGCTGTCTCGAGCGCTTTGACCGTCTCGAGTTCGGTAGTGGTCCGGCTCACCCCCACCGACGAGCCCATGTTGGCTGGCTTCACGAACAGCGGCAGTCCCAACTCTGCAATGGCCTGTTCGGCCACCGCCTCAGGGCGATCGTTGGCCAATGCGGTTTGGTAGCGGCACTGGGGGAGCCCGTGCTGGGCACACACCAGCTTGGCCATGGCCTTGTCCATGCACAGCGCCGAGGCCAGCACTCCCGATCCCACGTAGGGCACGTCGGCCACCTCCAGCAGGCCCTGGAGGGTGCCGTCTTCGCCCAATGGGCCGTGTATGAGGGGGAACACCACCGTGTCGAGCTCGGCGAAGATCTCGGCCGGGGCCACGGGGACGCCGTCGGTGTCCAATCGGTCGGGGAGGGGATCGAAAAGATCGGCCAGCCGCCACTGCCCCTCTCGGGTGATGCCCAGAGCCACCACCTCGAAGCGGTCTTTGTCGGCCGCGGCGGCCACATGGCGGGCCGAAACACACGACACGTCGTGCTCGGCTGAGCGGCCGCCAAAGAGCAGCACCAAGCGGGTGCGGGTTCCCACATGCCGACGGTACCCCACCGATTGCCCCGACAGTGGGAGGCTAAGCGTGTGCGAATGTCGGCATCGGAGGTGGCTCGAGCGGCCGGTGGCCGTCTGTTGGGTCCCGACGTCGAACTGTCCGGAATCTCCATCGACTCAAGGACGGCGGCTTCAGGCGAGTTATTCGTGCCGGTGGTGGCCGAGCGAGACGGCCACCACTTCATCGACGACGCCTTGGCCGCCGGGGCAGCTGCCTATCTGACCTCTGAGGCCCCCCGGGGGGCCACCGCAGTGGTGGTGGACGACACCGCTGCGGCCCTGGCCGAGTTGGGCCGCCACGCCCGCAACCAGTTCGACGGACCGGTGGTGGGCATCACCGGGTCGGTGGGCAAGACCTCGGTGAAGGACATGGCTGCCGCGGCCATCGGGGCCAACCGACCCACCCACGCCAGCCCGATGTCGTTCAACAACGAGCTGGGGGTGCCGCTCACCTTGGTGAACTGCCCAGAGGATGCCGAGGCGGTGGTGGTGGAGATGGGCGCTCGGGGCATGGGCCATATCGCCTGGCTCTGCTCGCTGGCCCAGCCCACCGTGGGCGTGGTGACCGCAGTGGGAGCGGCCCACACTGAGTTGTTCGGCAACGTGGAGGCAGTGGCCGAGGCCAAGGGCGAGATGGTGGAGTCGCTGGAGGCTTCGGGCGTTGCCGTGCTCAACGCCGACCAGCCCTTGGTGGCGGCCATGGCCGAGCGGACCGAAGCCGATGTGTTGACCTATGGTCGGGCCGGCGGCGACGTGCGGGCCATGGACTTGAGCATGGACGACGGGCTGCGGCCCCGGTTCCGACTGGAGACGCCTAATGGTCAGGCCGATGTGGCCCTGGCGGTGTGCGGCGAGCACATGGTGGACAACGCGTTGGCCGCCGCGGCGGCCGCGTTGGCCGTCGGGGTGGGGGTGGATGAGATCGCCGCCGGATTGGACTCGGCTCAACTGTCGCCGTGGCGGATGGAGGTGACAGAACTGGCCTCGGGGGCAGTGCTCATCAACGACTCCTACAACGCCAACCCCATGTCGATGGCCGCTGCACTGCGCTCGCTGGCTGCTGTGGACCGACCCCGCCAGGTGGCAGTGCTGGGGGTTATGGCCGAATTGGGTGACCGGACCGCCGCCGAGCACGCTTCCATCGGCGCATTAGCCCAGGAACTGGGTATCGAGGTCATCCCGGTCGCCACTGCCGATTTCGGACCTAAACCAGTCGCTGACGCCGCCGCCGCGGTGGCCGCGCTTGGCCCACTCAACGCCGACACCGCCGTACTGGTCAAGGCCAGCCGCGCCGCTGGACTGGAGGCAGTGGCGGAAGCGCTGGAATCGCTTTGGTCAACCTGAAGCTTGTATTCGAAACGCAACCTCATCTGCTCGAGGGCAACCTCCCCGGTTTTCTTAGGTAGCTGTTAGCCTTGGCAATCGATGAAGACGATGAGCGTAGATGACGGCCTGTATGGGGCCTTTGAGGCTGCCGCCGACCGTGATGGCCGGTCAGTTCAGGAGTTGGTGAACGAGGCCCTAGTGTCATGGCTGGTGGACGCGGCGATGGACGACGCTGATCGCACCGAGATTAAGCAAGCACGGATCGAAAACGCCGAACAGGGCGGGGTCGAGTTCGAGGCGTTCTTCAACGAGCTTCTCGGGGACCGAGCCTGATTGCCGGCGTCGTATCGGGTTGAGCTGGCCCCGGCCGCTCAGCGCCAGACGCGACGGCTTCCACCGGAGGACGCCCGCCGGATTCGAGACGCGCTCCGCAACCTGGTCGACGACCCTCGTCCTTCGGGCAGCATAAAGCTGACCGGATTCTCAGCGGTGTGGCGCATCAGGGCAGGTCGATATCGAGTCATATACGAGGTCATTGACCACGAGAGGCGGGTGACCGTGCTCCGAGTAGCGCCGAGAGGCGAACACACATATCGGAACTTGTGAGTCCGGCAACACCACCACCACCACCACCACCACTAAACCCTCCGGCCGGCCGGGGGACCCTTGGAGTCCAAGATCAGTCGCGGCAGTCGTCTCCGCGCCGATCAAAGCCAGCCGGCCGCTGGCCTAGAGACGGTGGCGGCTGCCTTGTCCGACCACTAGGGGCGGTACTGTCGGGGCCTCAGCGACGGAGGAGACGAAGATGGACTTTCGTGAGCGGTCGGTGCAGGAATGGGCCGCGGCGGTGCAGAGCCGGGAGGTCTCGGCCCGGGAGATGGTGGAGGCCTCGCTGGCGGCCATCGACGCCCATCAGGAGCTGAACGCCTTCGTGGCCATGAACCCCGAGCGGTCGTTGGCCGAGGCCGACGAGATAGACGCCCGACTGGCCTCCGGCGATGAGGTTGGGCCGCTGGCCGGCATTCCGTTCGGGGTCAAGGATTTGGAGGACGCGTCTGGCTATGTGACAGCGCAGGGTTCATTCCTGCATGCCAGCGACCCGCCGGCGGAGGCCGACAGCGTTCTGGTGGAGCGGCTACGGGCCGCGGGCTGCGTGGTGATGGGCAAGACCAACACCCCGGAGTTCGGCTGGACCGGAGACACCTACAACCCCGTGTTCGGGGCTACCGGCAACCCGTGGAACCCGAAGCGCTCGCCCGGCGGGTCGTCAGGTGGCACCGCCGTCGCGCTTATGGCCGGCCTGGTCCCTCTGTGTACTGGCTCCGACGGGGGCGGCTCCATACGCATTCCCGCCGCAGCCTGCGGATTCAGCGGCTTCAAGGCCAGTCTGGGGCGGGTGCCGGTGGAAGGGACCTACCGGCTGTGGCCCCTCTCGGTCCACGGGCCGATGGCCCTGCGGGTGGCCGACATCGCCTTCGTGCAAGACCTGGTGATGGGGCCGTCGCCCCGCGACATCGACTCCCTGCCCCGCCCCCACCGGTCGTGGCACCAGGCGTTGGACGAGGGCTGGCAGCCCCAGCGGGTGGTGTGGTGCCCGGCACCCGACGGCAAGCCCTCCGATGCCGAAGTTGTAGCGGTGTGCGAGGCCGCGGTGGCCCAGATGGAGGCGGCTGGCGTGGCGGTGGAAGTCCGGGAAGAGGGCCTGTTCAACGACCCGATCTGGGAGTACGTGCTGTTGTCGGCCAACGCGGTGTCAGGCGAGCTGGGCGAGCTAACCGAAGAGCAGATGGAGCAGATCACCCCCGGTCTGCGGTACTACTTCGGGCTGTCCACCAGCCCCCAAGTGGCTGATTTCAACCGGGCGCTCGACATCTTCTACGAGATGTCCGAAACGCTCAACGGTGTGCTGGCCGAAGCCGACCTGCTCCTCACCCCCACCGTGGCCGGCCATTTCCCCGAGTGCGGGGGCCAAGGGCTGGTAAACGGCGAGCTCGTCGACAACTGGATCCGCCACACCTACCCGTACAACCTGACCCGGCTGCCGGCGGGCAGTGTGAGGGCCGGATTCGCCGCCGACGGAATGCCGGTCGGGCTCCAACTTGTGGGTCATCAACTCGGCGACGTCCAAGTACTCCAGGCCATGGCCTATTGCGAACAACTCTTCGCCCCACCGATGTGGCCTGAGCTATCCTGAACGACCCCCGGACCGTTAGCTCAGATGGCCAGAGCGCTCGCCTCACACGCGAGAGGTCACTGGTTCAAGTCCAGTACGGTCCACCAGAATCCAGTGAAGACTTCCGCCCACGCGAGGCGAATAGTCAATATGGCTGGCTTTCAATTACATCAAATCACTTTATATGTATTTTTAGTACAAAACATTACTCTTTATTTCAGAGGAGGTTTACCTGTAAACCGGTGTAAGTCAATAGTTGATGTTGTTCACATCAGAAAAAGGAGGAGCGAACCCCATATCAATAGCGGGGTCACGGTAGCGCCCTCCTTGAGCTAAAGGGCCCCGACGCTTTGGGCATCTGAACAGTTTTATGCGGGATGCCCCACTTGCACCAATTCCTCTCCGCCAACCCCTCCGTCGGCCGTCTGCTAGAACAGGTGGTCATCCCGCTGGCCGACATTTCCGCGCAGAACGATCGCATGATGACCACGGGCGGCGATCCCGCCGACATACGGTGCCACGCCGAGGAGTGGGTGGTGGCCAATCAAGCCACCGTCGAGCGCTGGATCGCCGCGGCCGACCCCGACGCGGTGGGCATTCCCGAGCCGCCAGGGGAAGAGGCCGGTCCCGGGGGCGCCCTTACGGTGGCCGCCCGGGCGCTGCCGCCGTTCGTGATCTACGAGAACCGCATCTACAGCGGCTTCGAGGTCGAACTGGTGCGGCTGGTGGCGGCCAAGCTGGGCATGGGAGTTGAGATCTATGCGGTTGACACCACCGCCAAGCAGATAGACGACATCGACCGGGGCGTCGCCCGGCTCGGCCTGGGAGGGGTGGCCGTCACCGAGTCCCGCGAGGAAATGGTGGACTTCTCGTTGCCCGTGTTGGACTCCGGCCTGACCATCCTGGTGCCCAACGATTCGTCGCGAGGTATCGGCGATCGGATTGCCTCATTCTTCCGGGCCGTTTGGTCGTCTGACCTGCCGTGGCTGATGATCGTGTTCGCCGCCGCGGTACTGGTCGCCGCCCACTTGATCTGGTTGTCGGAGCGCCGCCACAATCCCGATTTCGCCGTGCCCTATCGGCGGGGCATCTGGGACTCGTTCTATTGGTCGGTGGTGACCATGAGCACCGTCGGGTACGGCGACAAGGTGGCCCGGGGGACGCGGGGCCGGTGCTGGCGCTGTTGTGGATCGCCCCGGGAACCCTGGTGTTCGCAAGCTTCACCGCGGCCATCGCCTCGTCGCTGGCGGTGAGCGAGCTGCGATCCGAGATCTCCGGACCCTCCGATCTGGCGGGCAAGCGGGTGGCCACCGCCACCCACTCGGCGGCGGAGACGTATCTCCCCTCCATCGGGATTGGCCCAGTGCTGGTGGGCAACATCGATGACGCCTACCCCCTTCTGCTCGACGGAGAGGTGGATGCTGTTTAGTACGCTGCGCCGCGGCATCTGCATGCTGGTGGCTCTTATGGTGCTGGGTGCAGGCCTCTCCATCCTTTTGGCAGCGCCCGCTCAAGCTCAAACTGCCTCGGATGTCGTTGAGCGAGATCGGCTCGTCGCCGCACAAGAAGCACTGCTCAACGTCTACCGGTGCCGGTTCGACATCGACACCGAGATTGTTCCTGGGGGATGCGGTGGGGGTACCCCTGTCATCCCCGCCGTCCCGCCGGTGCCGTTCACCGGCACCCCAAACCGTGCCGACATAGCGGAGCGAGATCGGCTCGTCGCCGCACAAGAAGCACTGCTCAACGTCTACCGGTGTCGGTTCGACATCGACACCGAGATCGTGCCCGGCGGGTGTACCAGCACACCGGAGCCTGATCCCCCGACCACTCAGACACCCCCTCTGGAGGTGCGGACGACTGCGGCGATTCCGGTGTTCTACTGCGCTCCTGCCGGTCGGTATTCCGAGAGCGAACTGGCAGACGTGGTGGCCGACTTGAACCAGCACGTGACCCCGTTTTACGCCCGCGAGTCATCCGGTCTCGCCAATGTGTATTTCACCGTAGGAGGCATCGTGTCTCCGTCATTCGATTGGCAGAACACAACACTCAGCGACCTGTTTGACCGAGGCAGCTTCTCAGCCTGCGACGTCGCAGCAATTGCCGAAGGGCGGGGATCGCAGATTCTCATCCTGATCGACATCGAGGGTGGCGAGAGATTCGGCGGCTACGCCACCAATGGCCTCGGTCCGTCGCGAGTATCGCTCAGAGCCTGGGGAGGTCCATACGGCGGCGGCTTCCATTACATCGTGGCCCATGAGATTGGACATGGGCTCTTCGGCTTGGACCACACCGATGACGAGGAGATCAGGGTGTACCAGTGTTCCGAGGTGGTTTGGTCGCTCATGAATGGGACGGACGAGTGCCGGATACGGAGCACGATCGATCCCTTGTCGTTCGAAGAAATCCTGTGTTGGCAAAAGGAGGAACTGGACTGGCCCTGCTTTGACCCCGCCCCCGCGGTTCCCTTGGACTATCCCCGGTCATACGGAAGATGGAGCTCTTATGCCAGCTCGGAATTCGATCAGGTCGGAGTGGTTACAGCTGCCCTCTCGGCTGAGGGAGTATCCCAAGAGGTCACTCCCACTCTGAGAATGTCCTGTGAGCACTACGAATCCCGGGATGAGTGGGAGCTGTTCTCCTATGTGGGCTGGGATCGCGATGCGGTGTTCAGTGCCGCCAACGAGGATTTGTGGGTTGAGGCCAGGTTCTCCAACGGTGATGTCCTCACCATGGCCGGCCGAGAGGGGTCTGGTGCGAGGTTCACGACCCTTGACGCCTTCGAGAGCTTCCGCCTCTTCGATGCGGTCTTGGGCCATGACGGTATGTCGGTGGTTGTGTCCACCACCGACAGGGACGGGAATGTGTATTCGGCAACCTTCGACACAGAAGGCGCCAACGTGGCAGTGCGCTCGGTGATGAACTTCTGCGAGGCTGCCGTGTCCGATGGCAAATGAGCCATTGATCGGGCGGCGACCTAGGCGAGGCCTAACCCCCCATCAAGGGGCCCTCCGACATCGACTCGATGGTGGATTGGGCCAACACATTGTGGTCGGGGTCCAGGGTCTCGAACAGCACACCGGTGGGGGTGTGCAGGTTGAACAGCACGATGGCCCCATCGGGTCCGCCCCGCTCCATGTGAATTTCGCCAGCGGGGCTCTGGCTGTAGGTGCCGGCCGGCTTTGCCTTGTGGACGGTCTCGCCGTTGGAACCGACATCGAACACGTGGTGCTCGCCCTGGAGCACCAGGGTGCGGGTGGCGGCCACGTGGCGGTGGAAGTGGCAGTGGGAGTGGGGGGCGAAGCGCACCAGCAAGTCGAGCGTGCCGAGATCGGCCTGGGAGCCGAGCACGGCCACGTCGAACTCGATGGGATAGTCGTACTCCGGACCGCCCTCCATGTGGGACCAGTCCACCGAACTCAAGTCGAATCGAGCCTCAAAGGTCATGGGCCGTATCGTAGTGAGCCATGACCGACACTCTCTCTTCCGACACCGGGATGGACTTCGACCCCGACGCTCTCCGGGAGAAGTACCGGGAGGAACGGGACAAGCGCCTGCGGTCCGACGGCAACGACCAGTACATCGCCATGGACGGGGAGTTCTCCCGCTATCTGGACGACCCGACGCAAACCGGCATCGTCCGGGAGCCGCTGACCGACGAGGTTGACGTGGCCATCATCGGCACCGGGTTCAGCGGGCTTCTGGCCGGGGCCCGGCTGCGCCAGATGGGGGTGGAGAGCATCCGGATGATCGAGACCGGGGCCGAGTTCGGCGGCACCTGGTATTGGAACCAGTACCCCGGAGTCCAGTGCGACATCGAGTCGTACATCTACCTGCCCCTGCTGGAAGAGCTCGACTACATGCCCAAGGAGAAGTACTCCTACGGCCCGGAGATCCTGGAGCACTGCAAGGAGCTGGGCCGCCACTTCGACCTGTACCGCGACGTGTGCTTCGGCACCCGGGTACATGAGATGCACTGGGACGACGCCGACCACCGCTGGGTGCTGCACACCAACCACAACGACCGGATGCGGGCCCGCTTCGTGATCATGGCCATCGGGCCGCTGAGCCGCCCCAAGCTGCCCGGCATCGCCGGCATCGACACCTATGAGGGTCACTCGTTCCACACCAGCCGGTGGGACTACGACTACACCGGCGGCGACACCAACGGGAACCTGACCAAGCTGTCCGACAAGGTGGTCGGGGTGATCGGCACCGGCGCCACTGCGGTGCAGTGCATCCCCCATGTGGGCGAGGCCGCCCGGCGGCTGTACGTGTTCCAACGCACCCCGTCGTCCATCGACGTGCGGGGCAACCGCCCCACCGACCCGGAGTGGGTTATGTCGCTGGAGCCTGGCTGGCAGCAGGACCGCATCGAGAACTTCGGCAACATCGTGGCCGGCAGCATGCAGGAGGAAGACCTGGTTAGCGACGGCTGGACCGACATCCTGCGGAACCTCACCGCGTTGGGCGAGGGTGCCCGTCTCGGCACCCCTGAGGAGATCGCCGAGGCCATGGAGATGGCCGACTTCCAGAAGATGGAGCAGATCCGCAGCCGGGTAGACGAGCTGATCGAAGACTCGTCCATCGCCTAGGCGCTCAAGCCCTACTACCGGCAGTTCTGCAAGCGGCCGTGCTTTCACGACGACTATCTGCCCACCTTCAACCGCGACAACGTCACCCTGGTGGACACCGACGGCCAGGGCGTCGAGCGCATCACGCCCAAGGGCGTGGCAGCCGGCGGCCAGGAGTACGAGTTGGACTGCATCATCTTCGCCACCGGGTTCGAGGTGGGCACCGACTACTCCCACCGGGCCAACTGCGAGATCTACGGCCGAGGCGGCGTGACGCTGAGCGAGCGGTGGGCCGACGGCATGTCCACCTTCCATGGGGTGGTCAGCCGGGACTACCCCAACCTGTTGCACATGGGGGGCATCCAGTCGGGAGTCTCGCCCAACTTCACCGAGCTCTACAACGAGCAGAGCCAGCATGTGGCCTACATTGTTGAACAGGGCCTGTCGTCGGGGTCCACCGTGGTGGAGCCCACCGAGCAGGCCGAGTCCGAGTGGGTGCGCCTCATCATGGAGTCGGCCTATCGCCGAGCTGGTTTCCTGGAGTCCTGCACCCCCGGCTACTACAACAACGAGGGCAAACCCGACGACGGCCCCGGCTGGTTCGGCGGCACCTACGGCGGCGGCGCCCAGGAGTTCTTCAAGCTCCTCAAGGCCTGGCGCGACGAGGGGTCCCTGGAGGGCCTCGAGCTGAGCTAGCCCCAGTCCGGTCGAGCTAATTGGACCCAGGGGACCGGGCTCAACTCTTTTGATGACCGGAATTTCTGACTACAATCTGAGGCCATGGAAGAAGTCCCGATGGACACGGCCAGGACGATGGCGGCCAACGAGTTCAAGACCCACTGTCTGCGGGTTATGGACGAGGTGGCCGAGACTGGCCAGGAGGTGATTGTCACCAAGCACCGCAAGCCGGTGGCAAAGCTCGTACCGATGCCCGCACCCGGTGGCATCGTCGGCTTCTTCAAGGACGTGATGACGGTGTCGGGCGACATCGACAAGCCCGCCATTCCCCTCGATGAGTGGGAGGTGCTCTCCAACCCGGAGCAGGTGGTCAACCCCATGCCGAGAAAGGGATGATGCTCACCCTGGACACCAATGTGCTCATCGGCATTACCCTCGATGACGGCCGGTTGGGTCCGCGGTTCAAAGCTGAAGCAGACAGTCTCGCAGCGGAGCGGAGGTTGGCGGTGTCCTCGGCGGTGGTGCTGGAGATGGTGCGTCTCAATCGAGACGGAGTGATCTCAATGGGAATGCCCCCTCTTGAGTGGTGCCGGAACCTGCTGGGCACCGGGGTAGTGGACATACCCGTCGATTACCGCATCGCTGCCGAAGCAGTGCTGCTGGCCGACAGGGGTTTTCATCCCGACCCAATGGATCAGGTGATCGCAGCCACCGCCATTGTGTGCAGCCACGAACTCGCCACCTTCGACGAGGACATCATCTCCTGGGCAGAGCACAACCCGGAGTTGCAATTGGTCGACCCCCGCCGATGAGCCGTGCGGCTCATCAAAGCGGTTGTGGCTAGAAGAAAGCGTCACTCCCGTCAATAGGGTGGGGAGAACGCACGAGGAAGTTAGCGAGATATGGCGATTTCTGAGACTGAGCGAGCCTTCCGCCGCCGCTGGTATGAAGCCCACCGTGATGGGCTGTTGGCCAACGAGGAGCGGTATCGGCAGAGAAGAGCAGAAGTCGACGGGTTCGTCGAGAGTGCTCCCGAGGCGCTCGGGCTGCTCGCCGACCTGCGGCGCACTGCCGATTTGGGCTCATTCATGCAGGACATGAGGCGGTGGGCGGTGGAGCCGGGCACGCTTGCCTTCAACGGCTTCTCTGGTCAGGGGATGTTGAATCAGATGAGTAAGTTGACGGACAGCCCCCGCGAGTTGGCGACCCTGTTGGGAGAGGCACTGACCACGCCCTCCTCCATCGATGAAGCTGCATCCAAGATTCAAGCAGTCGTCGATTACGTGGAGGGGATACGGGTCAAAGGTCAGCCGGCGCCGGGCCATGTGCCCTTCTTGTGCTCCTACTTCTGGAGTCTGGCCGATCAGCGGAATTGGTCGGTGATCTGGAAGAGCGCCGCGGCGTTTGTCGAGTTTCTCGGGGGAGAAGAACTGCCCGATAACGGCGCGGCGCGGTATTGCGCCTATATGGAGCGGATGCGGGAAGTGGCCGATGACGTCGTTGATTTCGAGATTACTGCGGTTTGGTGGGAGACCCGGAAAGTCGTGGTTCTCGACGAGGTGCTGGCCGATCGTGCGGGGTACGGACTCGGTGGCAATGGTGCTGACCAGGATCAACGGGAGACCAATGCCCGTGCGCTGGCAGGGGTCTCAGAGTGCTTGGGCAAGTTTCTCGTCGATGATGTCGTGGCTGCATTGGGGCGACACCACACCGTGGTCAAGGCATCTCCATATTGGGAAGATGAGCGTCATCGCTCCGATGTGAAAGTTGATCTGCGGGAGAGAGATTCCAATCTGTTCTTTCGCATCTGGGTTAATGATCGCGGTGCTGCGGTTGGCTTGAGCACTGGGCCAAAGAGCAGGTGGTGGTATGCCGATGCGATAAGGATCATCCAAGCGGCTCAATATCCCGAATGTCGCATCCTGGCTGGTCCTGAATCTGATCTTGGCGATGATTTCGGATTTTTCGGCAACCCGAGTGAATTCGTCTATGGGCGGTGGTTCGAGCGTGATCAGTTTGGCCAGATCGACCTGAGGGCGACGGTTGTCGATGTCGCCACCACGCTCAAGCCGTTGTACGAAGAGTTGGGCACCTTGGCCCGGAGTGAATCATCCAAGCTGAGAACGAGTCCCGAAGAACCGGCTCAGACAGAGGACCGCGGCGGCGATGAGCTCGCCGGCATGGCTGTCCAGTGGTTGGTTGATGAGCAGTATTCAAGCTCATGGCACGAAGACAATCATGCGCAACGAGAACAGTGGGCTGAGATGCTAGCCCCCGAGTCCATTACGGCGGCCAGCCTCGAAGACCTTCGCCAAGTGTGGATGAAGAAAAGGGGCGCCGACTATGGAGGTGCTGGCATAAAACCCCAGCTCAATCAAACCCTTCGAGATTTCGATGAGCCAGATTACGCGGAGTTTTTGAAGTCGCTCCACTACCTGTGCTGGGGCGATGATCCCCACCCGGTGCGCATAGATCGGCTATTGGACAAGGCTGACCTGGGCATAAGGGGTCTTGGCGAGTCGCTCATTATGAAGCTGCTCGCGATCACCCATCCTGAAGAGTTCTTGTTGATCTACCCGATGGGTCAAAAGAGGGAGATCCTGAGGCTGCTCAAATTGGAGCAGCCCTCGGGGTCTTTGGGTACACAGCATGTTGAGGCCAACCGATTGCTCATTGAACGACTCAAGGGCTGTTTTTCTGGCGAGAGGTGGGGACTGTCTCTCGACCCGCTTGCGATGTCGGGGTTCTTGTACCACTTGTTGTGGTGCTCTGAGCAGCAAGACGGCGATCTTGGCGACCTGCTCGACGATCCTCAGCAAGATCCGCTTGACGACCTCTCCGAAGAACTGCTTGTGACGCGTGAGTTCTTTGATGAGATTGTCGAGCTCCTCGAGGACAAGGGCCAAGTTGTGTTCTACGGGCCGCCGGGCACGGGCAAGACCTACTTGGCCAGGAAATTGGCAGAAGCCCTCGCCCCCCACCCGAGGCGCCGGAAGCTGGTGCAGTTCCACCCGGCGAGTTCCTACGAGGACTTCTTCGAGGGCTACCGGCCGGAAGCTGATTCCCGCGGGGAGATGGCCTATTCCCTCACACCCGGGCCTCTGGCGCTATTGGCCGAAAAGGCGGCGGAAGCACCCGGTCAGCGCCATGTGATGGTGATCGACGAGATCAACCGGGCCAACTTGCCCAAAGTGCTGGGCGAGTTGCTGTTCCTGCTGGAATACCGGGACGAGAGCGTGAGCACCCTGTATCGAGCCGACGACGAGTTCGAGCTTCCTGACAATCTCTGGTTCATCGCCACCATGAACACGGCCGACCGCTCCATCGCCCTGGTGGACGCGGCCTTGCGCCGCCGATTCCACTTTGTGCCCTTCTTTCCCAACCACGGCCCGATGGCAGACCTGTTGGAACGCTGGCTGGAGAGGAACCGCGGGCCGGAATGGGTGGGGGTTCTGGTGGCCAACGTCAACGAAGAGCTCGATCAGGTACTGGGCGGTCCCCACCTCCAGATCGGCCCCAGCCACTTCATGAAGGAGAACCTGGACAAAGACTCAGTGCGTCGCATCTGGGAGTACAACATCGAGCCGTTTATCGAAGACCAGCTCTACGGGGATCAGCAGCAGATAGAGAGGTACCGTTTCGACAACGTGTACCGGCGACATGTCGAGAGTGCTGGCACCACCGGCATTGTCGCGCCAGGTCCGGCAACCGAGCCCGCCCCAGAGGCCGAGACCGCATCCGAGCAAGACCCCGCAGACCGGTGAGCCAGCAGATCGAGTTGACCGAGTACGGATCGGTCGAAGTCCGGCTCGACGCCACGCAGGCCCGTCGCCTGGGCTTGGCCGCCCGAGGCATCCTCACCGTTCAACACGCTGAGAGGCCCAAGGCCCATCGGGTGACTGCGACGAATTTTGTGGGCACTCTCGTGGTGGACGATCTCAAGGTGCTCATCCGCCCCAAGATCAGGTTGGAGAACCTGTTCTTGATGCTCGAGGTCGGACTTGATCGCGGCGCGTGGCGGCAGGAGGCGTTCGAGTATGCCACCAGCGGCGACCTGCTCCCGGCCATGGCCGCCTTCTATGCCCGCACCCTGGAGACGACACTGGCTCGCGGGCTATTGCGGTCTTATCGCCTCCACGAGGAGAAGCTGGTGGCTCTGCGGGGCCGTGTCGATGTGTCGGCTCAGTTTCGCCAAGTCGGAATACAGGTGCCGGTGCCGTGCCGCTACGACGAGCACACGGCCGATATCTCCGAGAACCGCTACCTCAAAGCAGCAACCCGCTATTGCCTGCGGCTGCCAGGCGTCCACTCCGATGATCGCCGATGCCTGCTTCGCCAGCTAGCCGCGATGGAAGAGGTGTCAGACGTTAAGGTACGGGCTGAGGATGTCGAGCAGGTGGCCATCACCCGTCTCAACGCCCACTACCAACCCCCTCTGCGCCTAGCCCGACTGCTGTTGGGGAGCCGGTCTTTGGCCGACCGGCATGGCCACCGCTCAGCGTCATCGTTCTTGGTGGACATGAACCTCCTGTTCGAGAAGTTCATCACCGGGCGGCTTGAGCGAGCGCTGCGAGGCCGATTGGAGGTCAAGAGCCAATATCGAGCATATCTGGCCGAAGGGGACAAAGTGCCGATCCGCCCCGATCTGGTGCTTTTGCGCCAGGGCAAGCCGGTGTATGTGGCCGACATCAAGTACAAGCTGACCACTGATGCCCGAGCTCGCACCGCTGACTACTACCAGCTCTTGGCCTACGCCACAGCCCTGGGGCTGGAGGAGGGCGTGCTCATCTACTGCCATGCCGAAAACACCTCCACCGAGAGCCAAGTCACCGTGCTCCACACTGGAAAGACGCTGCACACCTTTTCTATCGACTTAGCGGGCTCGCCCGACGCGGTGACAGCAGAGATCGAAAAGGTCGCCAAGTGGATTCTGGGCCGAGCCAGGTTGGTACAGGGGTCGAGGCAGTATGTGGGGAGGCCGCAAGGACTGGCCAACCCTGGTGAAGCTAACGTGGCCTGATGGCCATCAAATTCGCCTATCGCAGCGGCGAGACGTGGGCCGAGCCGTGGGATGACTATCGAGCTCTGCGCGATGAGGATCCGGTACACGAGGTGGGCGACGGCGAGTTCTGGGTGCTGTCCCGGTTCGACGACGTGTTCGCCGCCGCCCGCGACACCGCCACCTACTCGTCTGCCAACGGACTGACCACCGCTCCCGACGATATGGCCAGCTTCGACGAGAAGGCCCGCCCCATCGTGATGATGGACCCGCCCGAGCACACCGCCATGCGCCGACTGGTGAGCCGGCCGATGACCCCCCGCCAGGTGGCCCCGGTGGAGGACCTGGTTCGGGAGTTCATCACCGACAAACTCGATGCGGTGGCCGACGCTGGCGACGTAGATATCATCCAGGCGCTGTTCAAGCCCCTGCCCAGCTATCTGGTGGCCCACTACCTGGGCGTACCCCCCGAAGACCGGGTGCTGTTCGACCGCTGGACTGAGCGCATCGTGCAGGCCACGGCCGAGGCCACCGCCGCCTACGGCCAGAACCAGAGCGCGTTTCTGGAGCTTTTCGAGTACGCCACCGGGCTGATCGAGCGCCGCAAGACCGATCCCGGCGACGACCTGGTGACCGACTTGGTTCAGCAGGGCGAAGATGTGGCCTCGGCCATGTGGATCGTGGGGTTCATCTTCACGATGATCACCGGGGGCAACGACACCGTCACCGGCATGCTCGGCAGTTCGACGGTGCTGCTCGACCGCCATCGCGACCAGCGCCAGTTGCTCATCGACGACGCTTCGATGATTCCCAGCGCGGTGGAGGAGCTGCTGCGGCTTACCTCTCCGGTGCAGAACCTGGCCCGCACGCTGACCCGCGACGTGACCCTGCACGGGGTCACCATCCCCGAGGGAAAGAAGGCGCTGTTGCTCTTCGCCTCGGCCAACCGGGACGAGCGGGAGTTCGGGCCCACCGCCGGGAAGCTCGACGTGAAGCGCCAGATCGACAAGATCGTCTCCCTCGGCTACGGCGCCCACCACTGCCTCGGAGCGTCCGTGGCTCGGCTCCAGTGCCGGGTGGCCCTCGAAGAGATACTGCGGCGATTCCCGGACTACTCGGTGG
>JAJEDQ010000250.1 GCA_022821445.1 Acidimicrobiia bacterium
GAGGTCCCAGACGCCCCCCGCAACGGGCGGCACCACCCCCCGAGCCGTCAACCGACAGGGGGACAAAGCCCTACCCGCCACGGCGAGCAACCAGCCCCAACACTCCCACGGCCAGGACCACCCAACAACGTAAAGGGGGGGCAAGAGCAACCTTTGATCTGATCACCTTCTTGGGCATCTCATAACCTCAGTGTTGTGGGTGGCTAGGTCCCCGGCTGCTGAACCGTATTGACACTATCGGGCAATCGGGCCGCCAACACCGGGGCTTAACAATTCCGGAAACTTCGATATCTTATCACACGCGGCACCATGTAGGGCTGCGTGTGGCGCAGGGCGGTGAGGGTGCCGAGCGGGTAAGAGGTGGATAGACCGAGAAGATAATTCAAAAATTGCTAGAATTTTCTGTACATTTGTGATAGAGGTTTCTCATGAGTGCGCCTGAGTGGACGGTTCCTGCGGCTCAGTTCCGCGAGAAATGTCTGAAGCTTCTCGACGTCGTGATGGCTACCGGCAACACCTTGGTGGTCACCAAGCATGGTCGGCCGGTTGCGGCGGTCGTCCCGTTCGTGGAGCATCCGGCAGACAGTGTCATCGGATGGGCTGATGACATGGTGCTCGATACCGATCTGACCCAGCCCGCGATCTCCCCTGATCATTGGCATATGGTCGCCGACCCCGACCGGGTTCTGACCGGGGCCTCGAGCGATGAAGAGAATCGAGCGTGAACATCATCTTGGACACCGACGCCCTGCTATGGATGTCGCAAGGCAGCTCGCGGCTCGGTCAGGAGACCAGGGGCACAATTGATGAGGCGATCCAAGACGGCACAGCGCGGTTCTCGCCGATCTCCATGCTGGAGGCCACTAGGCTCCACTGGGGCGGGCGGATCGACTTGAAAAGACCGCCCGAGACTTGGCACCGAGAACTCCTCGACCGGGGTGTACGGGAGGTCCCGGTGACCACCGACATCACAATCTTGGCCGCATCACTAGAACCCCAGGAGGGCTTCCACGCCGACCCCGCCGATCAGATGATCACCGCAACCGCGATGGTGACCCGGTTCAGTTTGGTGACCTCTGATCGGAAGATCCTGAACTGGGCATCAGGACGCACAGACATCGACTGCCTCAACGCCCGCAATTGACCGTCGGACTTATTCTTGGGTTTTGGGGCAGCAACAGTTCACTAGTAGGGGAGGGCGATGAGGGTGCCTTCGGTGAAGTGGGTTATGGCGGCGGGGTAGATGCCGAACAGGAGGGTGGCCGCCGCGGTGAGGCCGAGGGCGGCGATCAGGGATGGAGGCACCCGCAGAGCCGAGGTGTCGGCCTCTTCGGGAGCGTCCTCGAACCACATCATGCGGGCCACCTTGGCGTAGTAGAACAGCGCGATCACCGAGTTGACCGCGGCGATGGCGGCCAGGGAGTAGCCCCAGCCGGTGTTGGCATCTACCAGGGCCCGGAACACCGCGAACTTGGCGAACCAGCCGCCCAGCGGGGGAATCCCGGCCAAAGAGAACAGGAAGACTGTCATGAGAATGGTCATGCCCGGGGCGTACTTGAACAGTCCGGCATACGAGCTGATCTCGCCGGAGGCGGTACGGCGGGCCACGGCGATGATCACGGCGAAGGCGCCCAGGTTCATGGCGGCGTAGATCAGCAGGTAGATGATCACTGCGGAGAGGGCATCGTCCCCGATGTCGCCGGCTACTGCCAGAGGGGCCAGCATGAAGCCGGCCTGGGACACCCCGGAGTAGGCCATGAGGCGCACTATGTTCTCCTGGCGCAGGGCGATGAGGTTGCCGGCGGTCATCGAGCCCAGGGCCAGGATCCACAGCAGCGGCTGGTAGACGTCGTCGCGGCCGGGGAAGCCGGCGTGGACCAGTTGCATGAGGGCCACGAACCCGGCTGCTTTGGAGGCAACGGCCAAGAAGGCGGTCACCGGGGTGGGGGCGCCCTCGTAGGTGTCGGGGGCCCAGGTGTGGAAGGGGAAGCCCGACACCTTGAAGGCGAATCCGACGATCACGAAGATGATGCCCAGGATGACCACCGGGTTGGCGTCGCCGCCCGACACCGCGTCTGAGATGGCCGACAGTCGGGTGTCGCCGGCCAGCCCGAACAGCAGCGACATGCCGTACAGCATGATGGCCGAGGCGAACACCCCCATCAGGTAGTACTTGAGCCCGGCCTCGTTGCTCTTGGGGTCGGCCTTGCGCCATGCGGCCAGCAAGTAGGCGGGGATGGACAGCAGCTCCAGGGCCACGAAGATGGTCACCAGATCGCGGGCCGATGCCATCAGCACCATGCCCATCACCGCCGACAGCATCAGGCCGTAGTACTCGTTCTCCCAGTAGTCGCCCTCGGCGATGTAGTTGGTGGACAACAGCACCACGATGTAGGCCACCACGATGAACATGGCCTTCAGGATCAGGGCGAAGTCGTCCACCACGAAGGCCCCGCCGAACATCTCCCGGGTGGTGCCGTCGGCGGCCAGGGTCACGATGGGAATCAGCGCCACCAGCAGGCCGATTCCGGCCAAGGCCGAGGTGTAGGCCCGGCCCCGCTCCAACAGCACGATGTCGAGCAGGGTGACCACCGCGCCCACCCCGAGCAGGGTGAGTTCGGGCGCGACCGCGTGCCAGTCGATGTCGGGCCGGACGAAGCCGGCGATCGAGGGCAGGGACGAGATCACCGGTGTGGCCTACTTTCCGGCCGCCGCGTCGAAGCAGGCATCGCTGGTAGAGGAATCCAAACACTCGCTGAGCGAGTTGACCACCGCGGGATCGGTAGCCCCGAACAGCAGTTGGGGGTACACGCCCAGCACCAGGATCAGGATGAGCAGCGGCGCCCAGGCCAAGTACTCGGAGGCGGTGGCGTCATGCACGTGGGGATCGTTGGCGAACTCCTCCCGAGGGGTTCCGAAGGCCGTCTTCTGGAGCATCCACAGCAGATAGCCGGCGGCCAGCACCGTGCCCAGGGCGGCGATCACCATGTACGACCGGAAGGTCTCCTCAGCTAGCACTTCGGCGGGGTTGTAGGAGGCCAGGATGGCGGGGAACTCGCCCCAGAACCCGGCCAGGCCGGGCAGACCCAGCGAGGCCATGGCGCAGAACCCGAGGATCCATCCCATGCGGGGGGCCTGCACCAGCAGCCCGCCCAGCCGGGACATGTCCAGGGTGTGGTAGCGCTCCTTGACCGATCCGGCCAAGAAGAACAGCATCCCGGTGATGAGCCCGTGGGCCACCATGCCGAACACCGCGGCGTTGATGCCGAAGTCGGTGAGGGTGGCGATGCCCAGCATCACAAAGCCCATGTGGGCCACCGAGGAGAACGCCACCAGCCGTTTCAGGTCGCGTTGGGCCAAACAGCCCAAGGCGCCGTAGATGATCCCGATCACCACCAGCAGCCCGATGAACGGGGCCCACTCGGCGGCCGCCTCGGGCAGGATGGGGATGGCGATGCGGACGAAGCCGTAGGTGCCCAGCTTCAACAGCACCGCGGCCAGAATCACCGAGCCCACCGTGGGGGCCTCGGTGTGGGCGTCGGGCAGCCAGGTGTGGAACGGGAACATGGGCACCTTGATGCCGAATCCCAGGAACATGCCGCCGAACACCCACACCTGCGACGACTTGGCGATTCCGGCGGCCGCCTCGGGCAGCAGCCGCATGTCGAAGGTGCTGGCGTCGGCCAAGAAGTACAGGGCCAAGAAGCTCACCAGCATCAGCGCCGAGCCGAACAGGGTGAACAGGAAGAACTTGATGGCGGCGTAGCGCCGGTTCTCACCGCCCCACACCCCGATCATGAAGTACATGGGCAGCAGCACCACTTCGAAGAACACGAAGAACAGGATCAGGTCTTGGGCCGCGAAGGTGCCGATCATCCCGGTCTCCAGGATGAGCAGCAGCATCAAGAACGCTTTGGGGTTGTGCGGCTCGGGGAAGTGGTTCCATGAGTAGATCACGCACAGGGGCACGATCAGCATGGTGAGCAGCATCAGCGGGAGGGAGATGCCGTCGACGCCCATGATGTAGCGGGAGTCGATGACGTCGATCCAGCCCTTGTCCACCACGAAGTTGAGGGCGCCGTAGTTGTCGTTGTCGATGAACTGGACCAACAGCAGCAAGCCGAAGGCGGCCACCGCCACGGTGGTGGCCAAGGCGATCAGCTTGTGGAGCTGCTCTCGGTCCTTGGGGATGAGCAGCATGACGGCCGCGCCGATGATCGGCAGGAACGTCGGGATACTGAGCCCCCAGTCGTTGAGAAACTCACCCATGTGTACGTGTGCTCCCTCTCAGCCACCGCTGTGCAGTCGGTGGAATCGATATTTCACCCATGTGTATGTGCGCTCCCTAGATGACGATGATGAAGATGCCGGCCAGGATGGTGGCGGCGGCGAACATGATGGCGGCGTACTGCTGAACCTTGCCGGTTTGGATGCGGCGCAGCTCCTCCCCCGAGCTGTCGGAGATCTTGCCGGTGGCGTTGACGATGCCGTCCACCACCAGCTGG
>JAJEDQ010000090.1 GCA_022821445.1 Acidimicrobiia bacterium
GCTGCGAACCGGGGAAGGCGTCGTAGACGACCTCGGGCATCTTCCCGGACAGCTCGCCCAGATGCATCACCCAATCCTCGGCCTTGACGTGCTCGTCGCCGCCCCAGTTGACCACCGTGGCCGGCACCGACGCCGCGGCCAGCAGCGGCTCAACGTGGGCGTTCATGTCGTCTTGGTGGATGGGGGAGTACGGCGATGGGGCCGGCGCCCGCAGCCTGATCGGGAGGTCGTTCATCAGCCAGTCCATGTGGTACACCGGCAGCCCCCCGTTGGGCCCGTAGCTGGCGTTGATGCGGGCGATGGTGGTGGGCAGGTTGAGCGTCCGGGCCATGGTGCGGGCCACCGCCTCCCCGCCGATCTTCGACATCGAATAGGTGGGGGCGTGTACCGCGTTGCAGTCGCCGATGCGGTCGGTCTCGGTATAGAGGTGCCACGGGTCGGGGTGGGGGTGGTACACCGAGCAGGTGGAGGCGATGAGCGCGGCCTTGGCCTTGTGGCAGTGGGCCATGAGCAGGCCGGTGCCCTCGGCGTTCACCTGCATGGCCCAGTCGTAGTCCAGGCCCTGTCCCTGGAAGGCCGCCATGTGGACCAGGTAGTCGAAGTCGTCGGGCAGCGTCGAGAAGTCCCCGTCGCCCATGTCGGCAACCTCAGTGTGAACCCCGGCGGCCTCCACCATCTCCCGGCTGCCCTCGGCGCTGAACCGGGCGATTCCCCACACCTCGTTGTGCTCGGCCAGAAAGGCGGCCATGGGGAGGGCGATCTGGCCGGTCATGCCGGTTATGAGGATCTTCTGGTCTTGCAGCATGGGAACTCCTTCGCAGGTCCTAGAGGTCGTCGATCAACTTGAACAGCTCGGCCGAAGCCAGTCCGGCATCTGATCCCGCTTGGGCCAGCTTGTCGGCCACCCACGCGTGGAGTCGGGCCTGGTCGGCATGGCTGGGGTTGGGGGGCAGGTCCAGGGTGGTCTCATATTGGCTGACAAAGGCCTCGATGGCTCTTGCCTTGGCCGACTCGAATCCAGCGGTGTCTTCGGCGTGGTCGGACTCGTCGGCCTCGAACAGGAGGAGGGCGTCGGGGCGGTGGGGGGCCAGGCCCAGCTCGGGGAAGAAGTGGGGGTCGCGAGCAGCCACAATGCCGTCAACGGTCAGCCAGCCGGCATGGCGGTGGTCGGGATGGAGCCGCCATCGCCGCCACGGGTCGTGGCCCAGCACCACGGTGGGGCGCAGGGTCCTGATCCACGAGGCCACCTGTCGGCGGGGCTCTGGCCCCGGTTCCAGCTCCCCGTCAACCCAGCCCAAAAACACCACCTCGTCGGAAGCGCCAAGCCGCCGGGCCGACTCGCGCTGCTCGTCTTGGCGCACCGCCACCAGCTCTTCCAGGTCGGCATCGGGATCCCAGGTTCCCTTGGAGCCGTCGGTACACACCAGCAGGCTCACCTCACAGCCTCGGGCAGCCCATTTGGCCAGGGTTGCCCCGGCGTTCAGCTCGATGTCGTCGGGATGGGCCCCGATGGCCAGTGCCCGCTCGGGGGTGGCCAAATCCTGCGACGTCACACCATCACTGCCAGCTCGTCCAAGTCGGCGGGAACGTCGATGTCGAGTCCGAAGGCCGGGTCGCGCAGAATGCGCAGACTGCGTCCCTGCCGTTGGGCCTCGGCCATGTGGCGGGCAAACGAGCCTCGGCCGTAGGAGAACTCAAACGGGCAGTCGCTGGGCAGGGCGATCACGTTGGTGCCGTCGTTGCGGCGGTCGGGCACCAGGGTGATGCCCGGCCAGTCGCCCAGCGGGGCCAGTGATCCGGCCCGCGGGAGGTCTCCGTGGGCCACGATCACCCGGTCGAATCCGCTCTCTCTCAGGTGGTCCACCCCGCTGCGCACCGCGCCATTCAGCCCGGTGCCGGGGCGCCACACCACCTCGGCCTCCACGGATTCGGCCCAGTCGCGCACCCCGTCGTCGTCGCACACCACCCCCACCGTCAGTGGAGCGGCCGACTGAACTACGTGGGTGGCCATGTCGCGGGCCAGAGCAGCCCGTTCCTCGGCCCCAAGAGCGGGGGCCAACCGGAGCTTGGCCTCGGCGAAGGCCTTCACCGGGATCAACACCGCCACCGTCGGCCCTGGGCTCACCCGCAGGAGTCTAAGGCCATCGGCTCTGGCGGCCCATACGCAGCACCACTGGCCTGTTTCGGTACTGATCCGTCTACGCTCAGTGCCTATGTCGAACAGGGTCGCGGTCATCGGCGGAGGGTCGTGGGGCACCACGGTTGCCCATCTGGCCGCGCACAACGAGCCCACCGTTCTGTGGTGCCGGGATCCAAAGACGGCCACCGCCGTGAACGAGCACCACGCCAATCCCCGCTACCTGCCCGGCTTCGATCTGCACCCCAGCCTGCGGGCCACCACCGATTTGGAGCAGGCTGTGGCCGAGGCCGAGGTGGTGGTCATGGGGATTCCGTCATCTGTGTTTCGACAGGTTTTGGAGAAGGCGGCCCCTCACCTAGGCCCCTGGGTCCCAGTGGTGAGCCTCACCAAGGGGCTGGAGCGCGGCACCCGATTGCGCATGACCGAGATCATCAACCAGGTGGCCCCCGCCCACCCCGCGGGCACCCTCACCGGCCCCAACCTGGCCAAGGAGATCCTGGCCGGACATGCGGCCACATCGGTGATGGCCATGGCCGACGACACCGTGGCCACCGCCCTTCAGGGGGTGTTCACCACCGAGCGCTTCCGGGTCTACACCAATGACGACGTGATCGGCTGCGAACTGGGCGGCACCCTCAAGAACGTGATCGCCCTGGCTTCGGGCATGGTGGATGGCCTTGGCGCGGGGGACAACACCCGAGCGGCGGTGATCACCAGGGGGTTGGCAGAGATGGGCCGTCTGGGCACCGCCATGGGCGGTCGGGCCGACACCTTCGCCGGCCTAGCCGGGATGGGCGACCTGCTGGCCACGTGTATGAGTCCTCAGAGTCGCAACCGGCATGTGGGCGAGCAGATCGGACAGGGCCGCAAGGCCAAAGCGGTGGTGGCCGAGATGGACCAGGTGGCCGAAGGGGTGTTCACTGCGGGGGTAGTAGTGGAATTGGCCGCCGAGCACAGCGTGGAGATGCCCATCAGCACCGAGGTGCATGCGGTGATCAAGGGCACGCGGACCGCGGCTGAGGCGTCGATGGTGCTGATGGGGCGCCAAACCCGCCCCGAGCCAGAGGCGACTAGGGCGTCGCGTTTCCGCCGATTGTGGCCGGAGAAGGCGGATTCCAAGGGGTCGCCGCTGCGCCGACTCTGGCAGTTCGTTGGCCGATCTTCTTGATGAGCAAACCTCTTGATATTCTCGGTGCCCCCGGGTGGGGGGAAGTGGATGCCCGCGGGTCGGTCCGCACCGGTTCCGGCAAATGGACGCTGGACTGGTGGGTAGGGGCGTCGGATCGCTGGCACCGGGCATCGCAGGAGGCCGCCGTGCGCCAGAGCGATGTGGGGGCCGGTGCAGTGGTGGAGACCCGCATGAAGTTGCCCGACGGGGATGCGGTGCAGCGGGTATGGGCGGTCGCCGCTGGCGGAGGGCCGGCGGCAGCGGTGGTGGAGGTGGAAAACGCCGCCGCCACCGCTTTCGCCGTTGCGCTGGTGGTGGAGGCTCCGGGGGCGGTGCTGTCGGTGAGTCCGAACGAGGTCTCGGTCGGTGGGGAACCGGTACTGGGCTGGGATCGTCCTCCGGCAGGTGCAGCGGTCGGACCTGATGGAGTTGAGGCTCTGCTTGAGGCTGAGGGCGGAGCCACCACAGGGTTGGACCGCAAGGGCCGTGACGTGGCCGCCGCGGTGTGGCCGTTGCCTCATACCGCCCGGATGGCGGTGAGCGCATCGCTGGGCCGGGGCAAAGTGCCGGCACCATCCGATCTGCCCGACGCCGAGGCGGTGGTGAGGGGCTGGCAGGCCCACCTGGACAGGGGGACCCGGATCGAGGTGCCCGATGAGGGCTTGACCCGGCGCATCGACCGCAATCGCCGCCGATGGCTGGGGCAAACCGGCCGCATGGAGACCTTCGACGTTGCCGAGCTCTGTGAGCTGTCGGTGCGGCTCGACCATCACGGCTACCACGACGATGCCGAGGTGGTGCTGAATGAGATCGCCGCCCGATGGACCACCGAGACGCCAACCGAGCGGTTGACGGCTTTCACCGTGCACTACGACCTGACGGGCGACGACGAGGCTGCTGTTCGATTCGTCGAGGCAGTGGCCGAGGCGGTTGAGGCTGCCGCCCGCATTGGTGCAGCAGCGCCGGCGGAGCCGGTCGAACGCATTCTGATAGCCGCGGGCCAGGATCGGGCCGCGCAAGACTTCCGCCGTCTCCACCTAGATGCGGCTGAACCTTCTTCTGAAGGGCTGCGGTCCGAACTGGTGGCCGACCACGGCGAAGATCTGCTGGTAGCTCCTGGCTTCCGACCAGCATGGAGGGGAGGGTCGCTGGCCGTCTACGGGCTGCCCACTCGGTTCGGAACGCTGTCGTATGCAGTGCGCTGGCACGGCGCCCGCCCCGCGCTGCTGTGGGAGCTGGACTCCCGGCCCGGCCAGGAACCGGTTGTGGTCCGAGCCCCCGGGCTGGATGAGAGCTGGTCGAGCCGGGAACCGACCGGAGAAACGCTTTTGGCCGCACCTCAATAGCTACCTTGAAGAGATGCGGGCCGCTCTCAAGTCGGCTGCCCCCACCCTGGCGGTCGAGCGCCGTCTGTGGGCTGAGGGCCACCAAGTGGTCGTGGGCATGGACGAGGTGGGCAAGGGCGCTTGGGCCGGCCCCCTAACCCTGGTGGCTGCGGTGCTGCCTACCGACCGGAGGGTCTACCGGGTGCGCGACTCCAAGGCCTTGACCGAAGCCGAACGGGAAGGGCTGTTCGACCGGATCGCCGACTGGTGCGTGGCCTGGTCCGCAGGCCACGCCAGTAACGACGAATGCGACCAGTTGGGAATGTCGGCGGCCCAGCGCCTGGCCGCCCGACGGGCGCTGGATGGCCTGGCCTGTGAAGCCGACGCAGTGCTGGTAGACGGCCGGTGGGATTTTGTGGGCAACGGCAAGACCCAGGCCTTGGTCAGGGGCGACACCACCTGCCTGTCCATCGCGGCCGCCTCGATCCTGGCCAAAGTCACCCGCGACCGCCTCATGCGGGCCGCGGCCCGCGACTATCCCGACTACAACTTCGACTCCAACAAGGGCTACCCCTGCCCCCGCCACCGCGCCGCCCTAACCACCCAAGGCCCCACCCCCCTGCACCGCCGCTCCTGGGCATTCATGGACACCCACGGCTGGTCCCACCTCCGCATCTCCTCCGGTCCGGATGCGGCCCTTCCGTTCTGATCGACCGGGACGGTTGAATCGCTTCCCAAGGCTGGTGAAGCCCCTCGGCGATCAGTGGGGCCGCAGCTGAGGCGACGATGGGCTTTGCCAGACGGGAAAAGGCGCTGGTATCAGCCAGATAAAGGGTTCGCGGCAACTACTTGTCTCCGCCCCAAGCGGTTCCAACGGGACCGAATCAGGGCTGACTTCACTGGGATTGGCCAGGTGTGTCGGCTCGGATGATCCCTGATTGGGCGGCGGTTAGGTCGATTTGGGTGTCGGCGCAGTCGTTGGTGGCGTGATGGAGGATGGTGCTGTACTCGGCCTGGTCCATAGTCAGCTGCCATCGGTATTTGATGGTGGTCCACCAAGCCAAGTAGGTGCACAGGGCTTCGGAATCGGGAGGGAGCCATTCGGCTGGGTCTCTGGCGCCTTTGCTCCTATTCGTGCCCGCGGATACGGCGATGAGGTGCTCAGGAAGCGACAAGTCGTTGGCGTAAAGCTGTCTGGTGAGAGCGTCCCAAGCCCAACCCCCTGACTGATGAGCTTCCGCCAAGGCCACGACGTGGTCGACATCGAGCTGTCTGGCGACGGTGATTTCCTCGCCGTCGTAGTGGCTGTACCACTGGCCCTCACGGATCCTTCCTCCTTCAACCAAAGGATCAACCAGCGCCTCTTCGGCGAGGACTTCTTGTCTGGTGTCGAGGCCGTCGCCGTCGGCATCAACCCAGTGATTCCAATCGTCTCGGTTGTATCCCTCTGACTGTTCCGTGGCGATGGCGACCAGGGTGAGGAGTTCGGCCAGAGTGATCCATCCTGAAGACTGCGGCGCAGCCGGAGCAGGTGTCGGGGTGGCTGCCCTAGTGGACTGGGGCTGTGGGGATGGTGAAGCAGTAAACGTCGGGGTTGGGTCGGGTGTGGGTTGGCTGGTGGGCGGTGGGGTTGGGTCAGGTGTGGGTTGGCTGGTGGGCGGTGGGGTTGGGCTGGGAGAAGTGGAGGATGGGGTGGGTACCGTCGTTGGAGTGCCCTCAGCGATCGGCTCTTGTCGGTTTGCTGAGACGCAACCTGACAAAAGGGCAGCAACCGCGATGGTGGCAATCGTCAGGAGTAGACGGCGGGAAGCGGATCCGCAGCGCATCACTTCCATCTTTTCGCAATCGACGCGCCGCCGCGCTGACGGTTTGTATTGGCGCTGCCGTTCTGATTGACCGTGCGGTAGCGGCCACCGGGTACGATCTCGGGGCGTATGGGGCAGCCGGTGACTGTTGTGGAGAGGGCTACGAGCCGTCCGGGAGTGATCCGCTATGAGATCAACCGGAGCATCACCGGCACCGGCCATGAGCACTACGCCGCCGGGCGGGAAGTGGCCGGAGAGCGGCCGGTGGACGAGTTGGCCCGTCGTCTATTCGACCGGGGCGGCATCGACGCCATCCATGTGAACAGCAACATCATCACCGTGGATCTGGCCAAGGGCGGCACCCGGGACGGCATCGAGGATCTGATCGCCAACCTGTTCATCTACTACGGCCCCGGCGTCGAGGTGCCCACTATCCCTGAAGGGGACTGACGGGCGGCGGAGGCGATGACCTCTCGCCGCGAGGCCGCCGAGCGCTGGTTCATCCGGCGGGGAGTTCCCCACGTAATCCACGACTACCGGGCCAGCACCGACGTTTTCACCCGGGCCGTGCCGTTCTTGGCCCTGGTGTTTCTGGTCGAGATTTTCGCCTCCTTTGGCGACCGCTTCGACGGCTGGGCGCAGTTCGGCGTGTTCTGGGCCGGCGCGGGCATCGCATTGGGGGCAGTGGCGGCGGTCAATCGGCTTAGGGGTCGGCGGCTGTTCCAGCTTCCCGATCGGGTGGGCGCCATCGAGCTGGCAGTGTTCGTTTTGGTGCCCCCGGTGTTGCCGGCCTTGTTCTCTGAAGACCGGCTGTCGGATACCGCAGGCTTGGCGCTGCTCAACGTCGCTCTGCTTATTGGGGCGTACATAGTGGTGAGCTTCGGCTTGCTTCCCATGCTGTTCTGGGCCGGGGCTTACTCGATCAATCAGATCGCCCTGATCGGTCGATTGGTGGGGCGAATTCTGCCGCTGCTTTTGGTTTTCAGCGCCTTCTTGTTCCTGAGCGCCGAAGTGTGGCAAGTGGCCCACGATTTCACTTGGCCCTTCTACGCCATTGTGCTGGGGGTGTTCGGTCTTATTGCTTTTGGCTCGGTGGCGGTTCGGGTGCCGTCTGAGCTGGTGGGCCTGGCCCGCTTCGACAACTGGGAGCAGGCGTGTGAGTTGATCGACGAATGTGAATCGCCGCTGTCCCCGGCGATGCCGCCCACGGACTTGCCCGTATCTGCCATTCCACCGCTCGACCGCATGGACCGGGTGAATCTGGGACTGCTGATGTTTGTGGCCCAGGCGGTGCGGGTGTTGCTTGTCGGCGTGGTGATCGGGGCGTTCTATGTGGGGTTCGGCTTACTGACGGTGAGGGAGGCCAGCATCGTGTCGTGGGTGGCATCGGACGCGCTGGATCCCCTGGCCCGCTTCGGCTTGTTCGGCAACGAGCTGGTGCTCACTTGGGAGTTGCTGGCGGTGTCGGGCTTCATCGCCACGTTGTCCGCCCTTCAGTTTGCAGTGTCGACCATCATCGACAAGGCCTACCGGGAGCACTTCTACGATGACATGGCCAATGAGGCCCGCGAAGTTCTGGCCACTCGGGCTCTGTACTTGGCCGAACTCAGCCGCGAGGCCGAGCAGGAAGACAGTTAGCCAACTGCCCCGTTGCGCAGAAAGGCGCCGGGCAGAGCGCCGGTGGATCGGTCGTCGGCCCAGGTGGGAACGCCGTTGACCACAGTGGCCCGATAGCCGGCCGGCTTGCGGCTGTAGCGCCAGCTGCCGGTGGGAAGGTCGTCGACTCGGACCTCGTCACCCAGATTGATTTCGTCGAGAGCGAACACGGCCAAATCGGCAGCCATGCCCTCGGCCACGGCACCCCGGCCGGAAATGCCGAAGAAAGCAGCCTGTTTGCCGGTCACCGAATGCACCGCCTCCTCGACGGAGAGCAGCCCGAGCTCTCGTACCATCTCGGTCAAGAAGAAGGTGGCGTCGCCCGCCCCGACGAACATTTGGATGTGCGCACCGGCATCCGATGCCCCGTTCACCGTCAGCGGGGAGCGGGCCATGGCGGCCAGCGCCTCGTTGTCCACCGGCTGGGGCTGGGTCTTTAGGTGGGTGCCCATGTTGTTGTCCAGCAGCCAGTCGGCCACCGCGTCCGACAGGTGTACGCTCCGGGCTTCGGCCAGATCGGCGATGGAGCGTCCGGTCCACTCGGCGTTGCGGGGCTCGTCGGAGGCCAGCAGGATCATGTGGGGGCGGTTGATGGGGGCCAGGGTGTAGGTGCAGGCGTCCCAGTCGTGACGGGCCCGCTCCCGCCAGGTCTCGTCGCCGAGCATGGCCATCTTGGCCTCGTCACCGTCCACGTTGCACAGCTCGTGCCACGCTTCCACGCCGCTCCACATGATCGACCGCTCGAAGTGCAGGTTCACATAGCTGGGCCGCACCGAAAACAGCGTGGCCATCTGCCCGCCCTCGGCGTTGAGCTGATCGACCAGGTCCAGCGAGATCTTGCGCTCCTTGGCCCGGTTCTCCTGAGCGAAGAACCCGCCCCAGTTGGCTCGGATGTCCCGATCCCGACACAGCGCGGCCATACGCTCCATGTCGCCGGGGAAGTGCTCGAACT
>JAJEDQ010000033.1 GCA_022821445.1 Acidimicrobiia bacterium
GACCCGCACAACACCACCTGCCCACCGGGCGTCTGCACCCCCACCACCACCTCGCCCTGCGCCTCTTCAAGGCCGGCCACCTCCAAACCGGCCGCGCCCAATTGCGCCGCCGCACTAGCTTCAACCACCAGGGGCCTCCCGTATCCCGGACTATACGTCAGCCACAAGAACCCGCGAGGCCCCCACCCCCAGCGGCGGACCCCCAAAACACCCCGGTCCCAGCTTCAACGCGAAGAGCCCCTTTGCAGCAACAGTCTCGAGTGCATTTGTCAGACTTACCATCCAAGCAGTTTCACAGCTGCGCCTATACACAGCGCGGCTTAACTACTAGGTCACCTGAAGTCAATCATTAGGATTTTCGAGTCCTTCAACTATCATCCTCTTCACGAACACAGACACCTCTAATCCCTCTTCCGTGCTAGCTTGCACCAAATGATCAAATTCTACTGCTTCCTTTTCGCCCTGCCATGTTATGTCTAATCGTCTTGCAGGTACTGTCGCGACATGCTCATATGCTCTATCCGGAATAGCCCAATAGCAAGATTCACAAATTTCGATTACGCGGTTCTCCCAGTTTGGACAGGACTCACACTCCCATGACTTTGCACGGTTCATTGCCGCACTGACAGGCATGAAGTCAGCAACATCAAAAGGGGATTTCGGATCCCCTGAAATACGGAAAGGAATTCGATGATCAATCTGAACTTCTCTGGGAGTTAAAGCCGATCCGGAAAAAATGTCAATGGTACCGTAGTGGTCTAGCACTTGTCTTCGGAACTTCTTTGAAATTGCAATTCTTCCCCGTGATGATTGATCAAGTTGGTCCAAATTATCAGGAAACCTATAATGCCCTATTTGCTTGCCATCTATTACCCTCGTGACAGTTTTGAGAGGAATGCCTCGATCACGAACATCCGCAGCTGCCCGAGGTGGATGTTCATATCCCAATTCTGACAACTGCAACGTTGTGATGTAACCATTGTCGAGAATATGTTCCACCACAACTCTGCTCCGACCAGCAGTTTGCTCAATCAATTTGTCGACCAATTCAGGCGTGAGGTCGTCTCGTGTTGGACCCTTAACTTGCTCTGACATAGTCTTCCGAAGCAAAATCAATGGTCATCTGATTAGCGTCCCTGTCCTCAATACATGACTTAGAAGTTTGAAGGTGTTGAGAAATATATAGGGCTTCCAAGGTTCGCTCATCCTTACCTTGCAGAGTTGACGTTGCTGAGCGTCCAGCTGCAATGTTGACTCGTTCAAGGTTCAGCACAGAGGGAAGTGGCGTTCCGTATATTTTGTCACCTGTTTGACCGTCGTAGGAGAGCAGAAATGGAATCTCCCTATTATTCAGATCATGGAGAAAATCCTCAAATTCCTTGCGACATACTGTAGTAGCATATCTTGAGTCTCTTTGCTTTGACACTCCTTCATATGGTGGATCCATATACCATACTTGGCCCGGTTCATATTTGTAGACCAAATCACGATAATCAATAGATGACGTTTGAGTACACTCGCTCATAACTGCAGAGATTGCCCTCAAACGTTTAGCTAAGGCATCTGGTCGAACACCGAGGCGACGATTATCAGGACTTTGATTAAACTCCCCTGTCGAGTTATACCGAATCGCCCCTTTCACTGCTCTGGAAAGTAGGTAAAGTAGGTCAACTGGCTCAGGTGAACTATTGAATCTTTTCCTTACTATGCTGTAAAATTCCCTTGGATTATATTTCTGTGACTCCCAAATTACAGCATATTCATTAATCAAATTGTCAGTGTCGCTCAATATTGCATTCCATAAGTCGATAAGCGGTGTGTTTACGTCGTTCAACCAAAATGATTTGATTCTCCCCTCCATGGCGGCCCTTATGGAAACTGCAGCAGAACCAGCAAAAGGCTCTACAAGCGACGAATAACTCTGCACATCTAACCTAGAGAGGATTGCAGAGGCAATAATTCGTTTGGACCCTTGGTATTGGAAGGGTTGTGGCGCATCCCTCAAACGCATTATCTCTTCTCCATGCGATTCTGAGACTTGCGGTCGGCAAACGTCACCATATCAGCAGCTAGTGACACTTCCCGGTCATTGGTGGCGGCGGTCTTCGAAGTCTTTGGGGAGGTCTATGGGGGGGTCGGGGAGTTTGGTGATGTCTCTGCTGGCCAGGAGGGCTTCGAAGCCCTCGGGGTCGGCGGCCCAGGAGGCGGCGTCGCCCATCATGACCTCGAAGAGCTCCACGCCGTCGGGGCCGGCGATGAGGGGGCCCAAGGCCGCGCCGTGGGGGAGTTCGATGTGGGTGCCGGTGGGGCAGTACACGTCGCCGCACATGAGGTCGCCGCTCAGCACGTACATCACCTGCGGGGAGTGGTGGCCGTGGCGGTGCACGATCATGCCCGGGTCCCAGCGGGCCCACATCGACAGGTACTGCTTGCCGTGGCTGCCGAAGGTGAACCACTTCTCCCACACCGACTTCTGCCCGTCGGGGTGCATCTGGGTGCGGACCTGCTGGGTCTTCAGGTCCTCGTCGTCGAGGTGGCGGAAGATGGGCTCCAGGCCGGGAACCTCATGGGGAGAGGCCACTGCTCAGCCCACTCCCGCAGGTACGTCAACGGTGGACGCCACGACTCACGCCACTCCCGCAGGTACCTTCGGCACGTAGCTCGACGGGTCGTACTCGTAGGTGGTGGCCTCGATGAGCTCGTCGGGCAGGTAGCCCTCGGGGAATCGGTAGAGGTCGATGGAGTTGTCCCACAGGATCTTGCGCTTGGACTCATCTGAGATCTTGGGCAGGTCGAGAAACGCCTGCACCGCCTCCGGGTACTTTGAGTCGGGATGGGGGTAATCGCTCTCCCACACGATCTTGTCGTCACCCAGCTCTTCGATCACGTGGTACACGAGGTACTCGTCGGGCTCCACGGAGATGAAGCAGTTGTCCCGGAAGTACTCCTGGGGCGACTTGGTGAGCCCCGGCTTCTCATAGTCGCCCGACAGCTCGATGTGCTCCTCCATGCGCCACAGCCACCACGGCAGCCAGGCACAGTTGGCCTCCATGTAGGCCATCCGCAGCCGGGGGAACCGCTCGAAAACCCCGTTGCAGATCATCGACAGCATGGCCATCTGGGCCTCGTGGGGGTGGCAGACGGTGTGCCACTCGGTGAAGGTCTCAAACCGGTCGGCACCAGCCGAAGAACCGTTGTGGCCCATGAAGTCGTGGGTGGCGAAGGCGCAGTCCAGATCTTGGAGCAGCTCGTACATGGGGTCGTAGTAGGGATCGCCCAGCATCCGCCGGTTGAACATGTTGGGCCGGGCGAAGAAGCACCGAATGCCCAGGTGATCGTAGGCGTACTGGATCTCCTCCACCGCCCGGTGTACGTCGTTCATCACCACCGGCCCCGAGGTGATGACCCGTCCGCCGGAAGTCTCCCGCATCTCCTGGCCCCAGCGGTTGTAGGCCCGGCACATGGCGGCCTGAAGCTCCGGGTCCATGCCGTCGGACCAAAGGTCGTAGCCGGGGCCGTAGATCACCATGAAGTCCATGCCGTCGAGCGGCATGGCCTGGGCCACCGCGTCGCCGGGGAAGCCGTTGTCCACCACGGCCTGGCCGTACTTCTCCCGCATGACGTCGTAAGTCCAGTTCACCGCCTCCATGAAGTCGCCGTAAATGGTGACCCGGCTCTGGGTGTAGCGTCCGTCCACCGTGGCAGGACGGAAGGTCTCCCGGCCAGGCACTTCCTTCCAGCCCACCCGGTGCTGGAACTTCTGGTCCAAGAACCGCTCCCACAGGTTCTTGGGCTCCACCACGTGCCCGTCGGCGTCAAAGACCTTGTACCCATGCCTCATGTCCGGCTCTCCTCGGTTGCTGCTGGACGTCTGTTGGTCCGCCAAGAGTAGGACAAACGGACGGCAGGTGGCAGCAGACGGCGAGACGCCCCCGCTGGACGGGCCAAGACCTACTATTGCCCGTTCCCTATGTTCACCGCATCGGACCAACGGGCGCTGGGAGCGGTCGCCGTCCAGTTCTTCGTGAACGGCGCGCTGTTCGCCTCTTTCATCCCCCGGCTGCCCGAGATCCGGGACCGAGTGGACATCAGCGTGGCCGAAGTCGGCTTGCTCCTGTCGATTGCCGGCATCAGCGGCCTGGTGGGAAGCGCGGTGGTCGGCCCGGCCGTCAGCCGCTTCGGAACCCGGCGGGTGATCCTGGCCGCCGGCGCGCTCACCGCCCTGGCGCTACCGGTCATCGGCATCGCCCGCTCCCCACTGGTCCTGCTGGCTGGCTTGATCGCCCTGCAAACCTTCGACGTGCTCGTGGACGTGGCCATGAACATGCAGGGGTCGTGGCTGAGCGCTCGGCGGCACACCCCGGTAATGACCCGCCTTCACGGCCTCTGGAGCCTCGGGACCGTGATCGGAGGCGTTTCCGCCTCACGAATCGCCGCCGCGGGCATCTCAATCTCCACCCACTTGGTATGCGCCGCGGCGATCCTGCTCATGGCGCTCGGTTTCGCCAGCCGGGGCTTGCTTCGAGTCGACGAGCACCCCGCCAGCGACGCTTCGAGCCCTATGGATGGGGGCAGCGCCGCAAAGCGGCGGATCTCGCCCGTGCTGGCGGCGTTTCTGCTGGTCGGCTTCTTCTCCATTGCCCTTGAGTCCACCGCGATCGACTGGGCTGCATTCCGGCTCACCGACGACTTCGCGGCCACCACCGGCGTGGCCGCTCTGGGCTATGTGGCCGTGGCCACAGGGATGTCCGGGGGCCGCTTCTCCGGCGACCTCATCGCCGCCCGACTGGGGGGAACCCGACTCCTCAGCATGTCGATCGTCTTGACCGGCGTCGGGCTGGCTGCCGCCACCCTTTCTCCCGGCCAGAACCTCACCCTCGTCGCATACGCCGTCGCCGGCCTGGGGGTGGCCAACCTGAGTCCGATCCTCTACGACACCGCAGCCCAGCATCCCGGGCGTCCGGGTGTCGGCCTCGGGGCGCTCACCGGCGGCCTCCGCACCGCCAACCTCTCCGTCCCCCTGCTGGTGGGCACGCTGGCCGCCAGCCGACTCTCGGTGGGCAGCGCCATCGCCATCGTCACCCTCCCCAGCGTTATCGGATTCCTGACCATGTCCGCGGTGATCTCGCGCCTACGCGTCGGTGCGCCGGGCAGCTAGCCAGACGGGGTCAGGTAGCAGACGACTTCCTGGGCAGAGCGCACCCAGTGAAGGTCGGTGTCGGGGGGACAGGGAGCGCCCAATGGAACCCACTCCACGAGCTTGCCGTCGTGGGGGCGGTCGCAGGGCACGGTGATTAGGGTGGTGGTGCCGACGCGAAAGCAGTCACCGGACTCGGGACGGGACTCGGAGACCGGGGCCAACGCGGTGATGGGGGCAGCGGGGTCGGAATCGTCGATGGCCGATGCAGCCAAGAAGATCACCACAACCGCCACCGCGGCCAAGACGACCGCCGCCAGGCTGAGCCATCGCCAGCGGATGCCGACGATCTCGAGAGGCGGACTAGGAGGGGGCTCAGAAGATCGGGGGCTGGCCGCGGGACGGTGGGCGTTGGGCGGCGGACGCGAGCCCGCCGGTTGGGACGGGCTGGGCGGACGGGGCGCGCTTCGGGCCAGACTCCGGTCGTAGGCAGCGCGGGATCTAATGTCGCCCAAGACTTCCCAGGCCTCGTTGACGGCCCGCATCTGCGCGGCATCGCCCGTCGGGCGGTCGGGGTGCCACCGGCGGGCCTGGCGCAGGTAGGCCCGTCGGATGGCGTCGGGCTTGGCGCCGAGGGAAACGCCCAGAACGTCGTAGTGCGACCGCTCCGGCATGACCCCTCAGTCAACCATCCAATTCACTGAGGGAGGAGTAGGGGAACTTGGCACCAACGCCGCCGTCCACCAGCAGAGTGCGGCCACTCACGTAGCTGGCCAGCGGCGACGACAGGAACAGGGCCGCTCCGGCGATGTCGGCGGGAAGGCCCATGCGGCCGATCGGCGCGTTGCCGCTGGAGTGGGCGCGCTGGGCATCGCTCAGCATGTCCATGATCCGAGGGGTGGCGATGGCCCCTGGCGCCACCGCATTGGCCCGAACCCCGTGGGGGCCCATCTCCACCGCCATCGACTTCACCCAGGCCATGAGCCCGGCCTTGGCCGCCCCGTAGGCGGCGTGGTTCGGGGCGCCGTCCATCCCCGAAGCCGAGGCGATGAACACCATCGACCCCTCGCCGTTGGCCACCATGTGGTGGCCGAACACCTGGCCCAGCAGATAGGCGTGGCGCAGGTTGATGGCCATCTGGCGATCCCACATTCCGTCGTCCATATCCACGATGAAGCCCCACTCGGCCATGCCGATGATGTCCACCAGCCCGTACACCTGGCCCAGTGCGGCCACCGAGTCTTCTAGCAGTCGCTCCACGTCGGCCCGCGCGGTGGCGTCGCCCGACCACGGTGTGCCGCCCACCTCCTCGGCGATGTCCGCGGCCCGGTCGGCATCGATATCCGCGCAAACCACCCGGGCACCGCACTGCACCAGCGCATGGCTAGTTTGGCGGCCCATGCCCTGCCCCGCGCCAACCACCACGAAGCCCTTGCCGTCAAGGCGCAGCAGATCGGGATAGTGCGGAACCGGGGAGTTGTCTGAGCTGGTCATGCTCTGAAGCTATCCCGCTGTCAGCTTAGGCCCGCTATCGGCTAAGGCCAGGGCCGGCTATCGGCTCAGGGCCTCAATCAGCCCAGGCCCGTTAACGGCTCAGGGAACTCACCAGGGCGTTCAGAGGCCACAAGTCGGGAATCTCGACTGGCTCCGGCGGCGAGGGCAGCAGGGCGTAGGCCTCTTCGCCGGGGTACACCAGGTTGTACTCCGACCGGGCCAGACGCTCGATCTCCTCGGGGTTCGACAGCTCATCCAAACGAGACCGGAGGGCGTAGTACTCCTCGTGCAGGGCATCCAACTCCGCCCGGGCGTCACCAATGGCCGAACTCTGGTCCATGAAGGTCCGAGTGGGGAATGCGGCGTAGAACAGCGCCACCAGAAGCACCAGAACAACCACCACCGGGATCACCGAGCGGCGCAGCGCGATCACCGGCCCACCTCCGTGGCTGTGGCGAGTGCCTCGCCTCCCCGGTAGGCGGCGGCCTCGCCCAGCTCCTCCTCGATGCGCAAGAGCTGGTTGTACTTCGACACCCGGTCGCTGCGGGCCGGAGCGCCGGTCTTGATCTGGCCGCAGTTGGTGGCGACGGCCAGATCGGCGATGGTGGCGTCCTCGGTCTCGCCCGAGCGGTGCGACATCACCGAGGTGTAGCCCGACGCGGTGGCCAGCTCCACCGCTTCCAGGGTGCGGGTGAGGGTGCCCACCTGGTTGACCTTCACCAAAAGGGAATTGGCCACGCCCAACTCGACACCCCGGGCCAGCCGCTCGGTGTTGGTCACGAACAAGTCGTCGCCCACCAGCTGCACCCGTCCGCCGAGCGCCTTGGTGAGCAGCGCCCAGCCATCCCAGTCGTCCTCGTCCATCCCATCCTCGATCGACACGATGGGGTAGGCGTCGCAAAGCTGCGCCAGATAGGCGGCCATGCCGGCGGAGTTGAGCGACCGGTCCTCCCCGGCCAAGTGGTACTCGCCGTCAGCAAAAAACTCGGTGGAGGCCACATCCAGGGCCAAGGCCATGTCATCGCCCGGCCTCAGCCCGGCGGCCTCGATGGCGTCCACCAACACCGCCACCGCGGCCTCATTGGAGTCCAAATCGGGGGCGAAGCCGCCCTCGTCGCCGATGCCGGCCGACAGGCCCCGCTCCACCAGCAGGCGGCGCAGATTGTGGTAGGTCTCGACCCCCCAGCGCAGAGCCTCCCGGAATGAGGCCGCCCCCACCGGGACCACCATGAACTCCTGGAGGTCGATGTTATTGGCGGCGTGAGCCCCGCCGTTGAGCACGTTCATCATGGGCACCGGCAGCACGTGGGCGTTCGCTCCTCCGACGTAGCGGAACAGCGACAGGCCGCTGTCGGCGGCCGCGGCATGAGCCGCAGCCATAGAAACCCCCAGCACCGCGTTGGCACCCAGACGGCTGAGCCCGTCGGTACCGTCCAGGTCAATCATCGCCAGGTCTAGATCCCGCTGGTCGACAGCGTCGATCCCGATCACAGCATCGGCGATCTCGCCGTTGACTGAGGCCACCGCGCCGGCCACTCCCCGGCCCAGATACCGTTCACCTCCGTCGCGCCGCTCCACCGCCTCATAGCGGCCGGTGGACGCCCCCGAGGGAACCATGGCCCGCCCGGATATACCAGACCCCAAGGCAACCTCAACCTCAACGGTAGGGTTACCTCTTGAGTCCAAGACCTCTCGGCCGACTACCCGTGTGATCGCGCTCAAAATCCAGGTCTTTCAGGGATTCCCTCGCCCATCGCGTGTTATTGATGTGGCTGGAGTTACAAAAATAGACGATAAAGCCCGGTTTGACTAGAGATTGCCGCAAATTACAAAGAAGAAATTTCACGGGCGCGAATTTGCTCTCCAACGGCATTGGCGAAGGTTCGGAGCTCAGATTCGGCGTCCAAACCCGCGGTTTGAGCGGCCAGAACGGCGTCATAGAGGCGGCCCGCCACCGTGGCGGTGTCCACGTGCGGCACCACTCCCACCGAACGGGCCTTGTGGATCACCTTGTCGGCAAACAGCAGCGCGGGCAACCCCGGCGGGATGCCGTCCATCACCGATGACCGCCCCTTCTGATCCCGCTTGATGGCCTCCCAGTTCGCCAGCACCTCATCGGAACCCTCCACCTCAACCAGATCGGAATCGGGGGTGCCAAACACATGGGGATGGCGGGACTTGAGCTTGTCGTGGATCCCCCTGGCCACGTCGGCCAAGGTGAACTGGCCGGCCTCGGCAGCCAGCACCGAGTGGAACACGATCTGATAGAGCAGGTCGCCCAGCTCCTCCTCCAGCTCCTCGTAGCCCGACAATGTGTCGGGGTCTACCCCGTCCAGCGCTTCCAGCACCTCGTAGGTCTCCTCCAGCAGGTGGCCCCGCAGCGACTGGTGCGTTTGCTCCTGGTCCCAGGGACAGCGGCGGCGCAGTTCAACGGCCAGATCGGCGAATCGGGCCACTTCTCCGGCGATGGGAGCGCCGAGCCCGGGCACATATAGCGACGTGAGATGGTCGGGGTCCACCTCATGGTCTAGATCGGCCCAGGCCACCTCGAAGACCTGTTCGTCGGGCAAACCCAGGCGCTGCAACACCACCACCGGCGGGTGGGCCCCGGCGGCAGCCGAGCGGTCGAGGGTGTCCAAAGCCGCCAGCTTGACCTCGCTCAGCACATGGGCGGCGTCGCACTGGCCCACGAGCAGCGGCCCCCGCTCCCCGGCGGCGTCCACCGCGAAGCGGCGCCCGTCCACCAACCGCACCCCAGCGGCCAGCGGATCGACACCCAGCCGGTCCCACGCCAGGTCGGCGAACGACAGGCCGGCCAATACCTCCAGCTCCACACCGGACTCAGCCCGCAACAGCTCCACCGTGCGCTCGGCCACCAGCGGGGAGCCGGGCACGGCATAGAGCACGTCTTGGTGGCCGTGCTCGGCCTCCGCGGCCAGACGATCCACAATGGCCCGATACACCTCCTCGAACGACGAAGCCCGGTCGTAGAGGTCGTCGAACGACTCGGCCGGTTCCACCGCCGCGGCCGCGGGGTGGCGCCGGGTGCGGATGAAGCGGCGGCTGGTGTGGCTGATGGCGTCCACCACCGCCCCGGTGATGAGCTCGGGTCCGGCCGGACCGAGACCGGCAACGATCACCTTGGCCATGTTGCCCTGCCTATCACGATGTTGCCCCCCAGCCATGCCCCACTCGCCATCACGATCCTCACGACGCCGTTGCTTCCGCCGGCTCGTCGTCGGGAATCAGATCTCGCAGGGTGGCGATGAGGGTGTCCACCGCGACAGCGGCCGAATCCAGCGGGAGCTTCAGCAGGCCAGGAGCCTCCAAGTAGTCCGCTTGCGGATAGAGGCGCTCCAGACGCACCCGGCGGCTGGGCCGGAGCCACACCGGACTGATCCTGGCCAGCCACTTGGGGCCGCCAAAGCCGGGGCCCTTGGCCACCGCCACCTCCCTAACGCCGGCGCGCAGGCACTCGCACCGCAGCCGAGCTGCCCCCAGCAGCACCTGGGCCACCTCGGGGATCGACCCATAGCGATCGGCCCATTCCGCAGCCACGTCGTCCACCTGATCGGGAGTAACGCAGGCGGCCACCCGGCGGTACGCCTCCAGACGCAGCTCCTCTTTGGGCATGTAGTCGGCGGGAATGTTGGCGGCCTGCGGCAGGTCGATGCTGATCTCCACCGGCTCGGGCGGGGTTTCGCCCTTCAGCTCGGCCACCGCCTCGGTGACCAGTTGGCAGTACAGGTCGTAGCCCACCGCGGCGATGTGTCCCGACTGGCCGGTGCCCAGCATGTTGCCCGCGCCCCTGATCTCCAGGTCGCGCATGGCGATCTTGAACCCCGATCCCAACTCGGTGGTCTCGCCAATGGTCTTGAGCCGCTCGTAGGCCTCCTCGCTGATCACCCGCCCCTCGGGGGTGAACAGGTAGGCGTAGGCCCGAGTCCCGGCCCGCCCCACCCGGCCCCGAAGCTGATGGAGCTGCCCCAATCCCAGCAGGTCGGCCCGATCCACCACCAGGGTGTTCACGGTGGGCATGTCGATTCCCGACTCGATGATGGTGGTGCACACCAGCACGTCGTAGGCCCGCTCCCAAAAGTCGATCACCACTTGCTCCAGCGTTCCCTCGTCCATCTGACCGTGGGCCACCGCGATGCGGGCCTCGGGCACCATCTCCCGAAGATCGGCGGCCACGTGGTCGCTGCTGGCCACCCGGTTGTGGACGAAGAACACCTGGCCGTCGCGCAGCAGCTCCCGGCGGATGGCCTCGGCCACCGGGCGCTCGTCGAAGGCACCCACGTAGGTCAAGATGGGCTGGCGGTCGGCGGGCGGCGTGTGCAGCAGCGTGAGGTCGCGGATGCCGGTGAGGCTCATCTCAAAGGTCCGGGGTATGGGCGTTGCGGTGAGGGTGATCACGTCCACATCGGACTTGATCGACTTGATGGACTCTTTGTGGGTGACCCCGAAGCGCTGCTCCTCGTCCACCACCAACAGCCCCAAGTCCCGGAAGGCGATGTCGTCGGACAGCAGGCGGTGCGTGCCGATCACCACGTCGACTGATCCATCGGCCAGGCCGCTCACCACCTTGCGGGCCTGGCCAGGGGACAAAAACCGGCTCAGCACCTCAACCCGGATGGGATAGCCGGCGAACCGATCGCCGAAAGTCTGGTAGTGCTGTTGGGCCAATAGCGTGGTGGGCACCAGCACCGCAGCCTGAGCACCGTCTTGGACCGCCTTGAACACTGCCCGTATGGCCACCTCGGTCTTGTCGAATCCCACATCGCCGCAAATGAGCCGATCCATGGGCAGGGTCTGCTCCATGTCGGCCTTTACCTCCACAATGGCCTTGTGCTGATCGGGGGTGAGCTGGTAGCCGAAGGCCGACTCCATCTCCG
>JAJEDQ010000051.1 GCA_022821445.1 Acidimicrobiia bacterium
CGAAATCGAAGGCGACGAGTTTCAATCCGGGTTTGCGAGCTGGGCGCACGTAGACGTCAGTCCATGTGCCGCGGTGGTACAGATCGGTGAGGCCGAGGACGTGGAGCATCTCGTGTACGACGGTATTGCCATTCTTCGACGAGACCGGCCTCTCGTCCCAACCCTCGTGTGCCAAGTTTCTGACGTTGATGCGGAACGTCGGCACCTTGCGCCCTCCGGCGTCCACCAGGCCGGTAGCGGTTGCGATGCTGAATTGATCGCTCGGGAACACGGTCATCACCATGTCGATTTCAGAGAAATCCAGTTTGCCGGCGGCAAGGTCCACCGAGAGCTGGCTCGCATCTGTGCCGAGCCAATTGCCGCTACCCCCATAATGCTCCCACCCGTGCTCGGCGGTGAGCCATTGGTGCAGAGGCACGAACTCCACATTGAGTCTGCCGCCAGAAAAGCCCTCCAATGTGTTTTCAGCCCATGGAATGCCGTCCTCAACCTCGTCGCGCGTCGAGTGGTTGGCTCGCGCATCAGGGAAATCGACAAACAGCACCGCGACGCGCAGTGTTCCCACCGCCGACGGCGCCCAGCCAGGCAGCGGGAATCCCGTTGTGACGTGGCCGTGGGGGCTCGCCGGCCTGCAATCGCGGGCCCACACCACGGGATCGCCCGAAGCACTCCGCAAAAAATCGGCGGCTTGGGTGTCCAAGGTGAGGTAGCAGCCGATGGTGTCGTTGTATCCCCATTGCACTTGGGCGAGTACTGCGGTGCCGTCGGCAGTTTTCGCCACCGGCACCGGCTCTCGGCCAAATCGGTGATGCCCAAAACACCGATCAGCCGCCGCACCGACAAATTCAGCGACCGCTCCATTTGAGGCATTCTGCGCACTTGCTGGCGCATGACCGCAGAGGAGAGCCAATAGGCCGAAGGCAACAGCCAAGTATTTGTTCCTCATGATCGCCATCATGATCGCCATTCATTTTTAGCCAAAAGTTGTGAATATGCGTTCGAGTGCAGGGCAGCGTCCCGTGGGTTGGTGGCCTCGACGATGGCGGATGTGTAGTGGGCGAAATTCTGCGTGAGCCAGAAGGCGCCATCTTCGTCTACAGCGATTCCCACCGCTAGGTGGGTGAATCGCGGATTGACCATGTTCCTGTAGTAGCCCGGACTGTTCACCAGCCCATCGAATGACCACTGCACTGCGCTGGTCAGCGTGTCGAACCCGCTCTGCCAAGAGATGTTCTCTGCCGCCGCCGTCCAGCCGGCCGGGTACTGCTCGGCGACCAGCTCGTCGTATTCGACCCCGCCTTCCGAAAAGATGAGCAGTGGATGGTACCTGTCGCGAAGCTGTTGAACGACCACGGGATGCGAGCGCACTGTGCCCTCGAACCCGGAGTCCTCCTTGGCGAAGTCGTCTTGTGGCTGGTCAAGGCCAACCGTCAATACTGAGATGGATGGCCCGTCCCGGACGAATAGCGGGTGCCTGCCTCCTGTTTGGGAGCGGAACCACTTCTGCACTTCTGCGATTGTGTCGGCTATGCCCGATTCCCGGCTGGTTACCGGGTCTAGGTCCGGGGGACGACGTACATCGCCTGTATGGGAAGCAATTCAGCACCTTCCGGCGCCTCGGTGGGCTCTAGAGTAGGGGGAGCACCGAAACAGCCGCCCAGCACGATATGGGCGTCGATGCCGAACCAGCACCGGTATTCGTTGAGCAGTTCTTCCTGGCTGGCCACGAGTTCGTCGCGCGCTCGGATGTCGCGCAGCGTCGGGGTGCCGTCGAACACGCCGGGTCGAGTCGGCCCCAGCGCAGGCCGCCCGTTCTCACAGCCGCCCGGTGGGGCTTGCTCCCTGGTTGCTTTGCTGCTGAACCGCCGCGGAGGCTCGTAGCCCGCACATCAAAGCCCAATGGCAGCTCACAACCGACCCCGCCGAACACAACACCCTCACCCAAACCCTCCAAACCTGCCCCCCAGCCCCAGCTCGCCCCCTCGGCCAGCCCTAACCCGGCCCGCTCGATCCCCGGTGTGGTGGCGTGTCCGATCCCGGCCCGCTCGATCCCCGGCCAGTGTGCGGGCGCTCAGTGCCCGCGGTGGCGCTCCCGCCCGGCCCGCTCGATCCCCGGCGGGTGTGGGGGCGCTGTGGGCGCTCTAGGGCCTCCCGTGGCGCTCACGCCCGATCACAGGTGTTCGGTTTCGGATTCCTGCCTGCGTATGAGGATCGAAGCGTGCCTGCATATAACCCTGGTCGCCACGAAATAAACGACCAAAGACACGATGAAGATTATTTGGAGGGGGCCTGAGAGAATTCTCGCAACCACATTTGCAACAGCGAAGGCAACCACGATAGCCCCGAGTATCCACGCCCACCAGCCCGGCACCTGGGGCTCTGCCTTTCGTTCTTTGGCGTGGGCCGCCGAAGTATTATCGGGGCGCTGTGGTGGGGGGTTGGTTTGACTCACGCCCCCCACCATAGCCCCCTCTTTGCTCGCGCCCTCTGCGCTGCCGTAGCCTCCCCGGCGTCACGAAACACCGTTCGGGGCCATCCGAGTAGCCGGGGTGGTCGCGCCAGTTGTGGGGGGAGTCGCCCACCGCTTGTTTTTGATCCGGCCCCAAAGGTGTAGAGCCTCCTAGCCCGACAAGGTGTGTGGTGGGGGGGCATGATGCAACAAACCCCCCCACCACACACCGACGACAATACCGCCTCGGAGCCACCACGGGAGCAGGTCTCATCGCGTTGCTGGTACACCTTGGCCAGAGCCACCGACTGATCCCGTGACTGCCCGGCCCCTTGTCCCACTGCTTGCCAGGTCCTTCAGCAGCTGGTTGGGGCCTGCTGATGCGACCCATTTGGAAGTCTTTTTTGAGCGGAGCAGAGAAAAGCTCGCCGACATCTGGTGACAAACGGGCTTCCACCCGATGCGCTTGACAGGCCCTCGCGGTCTCTGGTCAATCAGCAATTCGTTGCTGGTTGCTTCTAGCAGTCTGGAGACATAGCCAGGGTCGGAATCAATTGCCTTGGCGAGTTTGCCCACTCTGGAGGGGGCAGCAATTCGGCCAATGCGTGCAGCGCCCACGTTCGAGGGCCTCGGACATGGGCCCCTTGCATCGGCTAAGGAGTTGGGTCGCGCCTAGCTCTGTCGATGCAGACGACGAGCCCCTGGTCGGACATTCGTTTGCGGTGGGAGATCGGCTTGCCTGTCATCGTTCAAGCCCCAGCAGGCGATGGTCTGATCGGCCCCTATGGCGCACGCATGGAGACCGCCTGCTGCGATAGCGGTGTATTGGCCCGCGGACGAGTCGGTTGTGGAGCAGGAGACGAGCACAACCGTCAAGGACACCAAAAGTGGGCTTGTTCGCATAATGAGTGGAGGATAACGGAGTTGTTATTCGAGGCCTGTAGCGGCCCACAGCGGGTCTAGCCATCTAGGGCTCTGGCGCGGCCTCGACGACGTCAAGCTCGCCACCCTGGAATGGGTCGACTGGTACTACCACCGCTGCCTGCTCCGCAGCATCGGACGTATCCCGCCAGCCGATGTGGTTGTTCACTCTGGCGGCTGCTCCTAGATGTGGTACACGTGGACGTTGTCGGCGTGGGCGGCTAGGGCTCGCATGTCGGCAAGGTCGCTGGTCAGCACCGCACCACCGGGTTCGGCCAGGGCGACCAAAATGGCGTCTACCGCCGAACCCCGTTTGGCCAGAGCCCGAAGCTCGCCCGCTCGCCGCGCCGCCGATCGGGGCACTCGGTCGGCGACCTCACAGAGCTTGAGAAGCCGGCTGACGGGCACGTCCATGCGAGGGCGTCCGGTTAGCGACTCAGCGAGAACCACGGTGGGCACGGTCGGAGGCCAAAGTCCATTGTACTGGAAGGTGGCAATCAGGCCAGCGGAGTGTGACCTCCTGCGGGCCAGATGGCTCAAGCCCCCGGAGTCAAGAATGAGCTGGGGCATCTAGCGGTTTTGGCTTGGCGGGCTTGATCTGGCACTCGCGCTGGATGCGTGCGACCAGCGCCTCGGCTTCGGCCATCTCTTGTTCGGTCGGGGGTCCTACCTCGGCGACCAGCTCGGCCAGGTAACGGTCGGTCTCGTCAAGAAGGTGCTGGCGCTGCAACTCGGCGCGTACCGCGTCTTGCAGCAGTTCAGAGGCGGGCAGCTCGCGCGTCTTGACCTCTTCGTAGAGTTCAATGGGGAGGTAGACCTGCATCCTCGGCATACGCCTAATCTACGTACCTTTGCAGGGGAAGGCAATGGAATTGCCGGAATTAGTTGTGGTTGGGGTGGGTGGGGTAGTGGGCGAACCAAGAGAGGGGGGAGGGCTGGCGGGCGAGCACCGCGGGCCAGAGGTCGCTGGGTTCTTCGGTGAGGGGGTCGGCGGGGTCGGCGTCGACCACGAACCAGGCGCCGGATTCGATCTCGTCTTCGAGCTGGCCGGGCGACCAGCCGGCGTAGCCGGCGAACATGCGTACCCCGTCCACGGCACTGGCCGCCTCGTCTGCGTCGGCTTCCAAGTCGAGGGTGCCTACCGGGCCGAGCACAGGGGTC
>JAJEDQ010000216.1 GCA_022821445.1 Acidimicrobiia bacterium
CACCGGCCGGGGCACGGTCTCTCCCGAGAGATCCGGAGGTCTCAGGGCGAGTAAGTGCTCACCGGCCGGCCGGTCCGGGACCAGTCTCCCAGATCGCTCCAGGGTCCAGGTCGAACCCCATTAGGGCGGGGGTGAGGGGGCCTCGCCGAACTCTCTCGCGCCCCCGAAGGCGCCGATGGCGCAACGGAACTTCGGAGGGACTGGATTCCGGCGTTCGCCGGAATGACGGAGAGGGCCAGGGAGAGTGGACCGGAGGGGATGGCTCCCGCTGTACCGGCAGGGGTTACGCCAAGGTCTCGCCGGGGAGGGGGGGCCGGAGGGACCGGAGGGGAGGGCGGTCAGCGGCCCTCGAAGTGCGGGTCGCGGCGCTCGAGGAAGGCGCGGAAGCCCTCCCGGGCGTCCTCGCTGCCGAGCAGGCCGAGCTGGGTGGTCCACTCGTACTCGATGTAGTGGGAGAGCGGCAGCTCGGTCCCGCGCATCAGCATGCGCCGCACGCCGGTGTAGCCGAGCGGCGGCCCGGCCGCGATCCCGCGCGCGTACTCGAGCGCTCGCTCCAGCAGCTGGTCGTCGGGCACGACCTCGCTGGCGAGGCCCAGCTCGAGGCAGCGCTCGGCGTCCAGCAAGTCGCCGCTGTAGAACAGCTCGACGGCGCGCGCGTAACCGACGATGCGGGGCAGCCAGTACGAGGCGCCGTAGTCGGCGGCGAGTCCGCGCTTGATGAAGATCGTCCCCATCCGCGCCGAGGCGGCCAGGAAGCGCACGTCGCAGCAGAGCGCGAGGCCGAAGCCGGCGCCGACCGCGGGCCCGTTGACCGCGGCGATGATCGGCACCTCGCAGCGCGCGAACGCCTCCACCGCGTCGCCGGAGAGTCCCCGCCGATCCATGCGCTGGCGACGCGAGCCCGCTCCCCGGTCGCGCGAGGAGATGTCGCCGACGTCGGCGCCGGCGCAGAAGCCGCGGCCCTCGCCGGTGACCAGCAGCGCGCGCACCTCGTCGCTCTCGTTGGCCTCGTCGACGGCGTCGAGCAGCAGCGCGAGGACGTGCGCGTTGAGCGCGTTCATCGCCTCCGGCCGGTTGAGCCGCGCGAGCAGCACGCCGTCCTCGATCGAGGTGAGGAGCGGCGGCTCTCCCGTGTCGTCGGGCGGTTCCGTACTGCGTGCCACCATCGTCCCTGCTCCTCGCCTGCCGCCGCGCGCGTGCAGCTCGCCGGGGTGGAGTCTGCGCTACCGCGAGCCGCGACGCCATCGGCTATGCTCACGCGGCGCGAAGGGAGCCGGCATGAAGATCGGCGTCCATCTCAACTTCCAGAACTACGGCGACTGGGAACGCTACGAGGCGCGGTCGAACGAGCCGCAGGCCGTCACCGACCAGCAGATCTACGAGGAGGACCTGCACCTCGCCTCGCTCGTCGAGCCGCTCGGCTACGACTCCTACTGGACGATCGACCACCACTTCTCGCCCTACATCATGACCGGCGGGGCGATGCAGCACCTGACCTACATGGCCGGCGCGACGGAGAAGATCGACTTCGGGACGATGGTGATCGTGCTGCCCTGGTACGACCCGGTGGTCGTCGCCGAGCAGATCTCGGTGCTCGACAACATGCTGCAGGGGCGCAAGCTGACGATCGGCCTCGGGCGCGGGGCGGCGCAGCGCGAGTTCGACTCCTACCGCATCCCGATGGGCGAGTCGCGCGACCGCTTCATGGAGTCGCTCGCGATCCTGCGCAAGGCGCTGACGCGCGAGTGGTGGAGCCACGAGGGCGACTTCTACTCGATCCCGGAGACGACGATCCGCCCGCGGCCGCGCAACGGGCCCGAGATCGTGGAGAACCTCAAGGTTGCCTGGGTCAGCCCGGAGACACTGGAGATCGCGGCCAACGCCGACCTCGGCGTGCTGATGACGAACCAGAAGAGCTGGGACGAGTACCGCGAGGAGCTCGGCCAGTTCAACCGGATCCGCCGCGGCAACGGCCGGGCGCCGGTGCAGCCCACCACCGTCGCCAACCTCGCCTGCTTCGAGACGGAGGAGGAGGCCTGGAGCATCATCCTGGAGGCGGTGACGCAGGCGCAGATCAGCAACAACAACCACTACCAGTTCTCGGACAGCTCGATCTTCAAGGCGGCGAAGGGCTACGGCTACTACGAGAACTTCGAGAAGACCTTCAAGCGCAAGACCACCGAGGAGATCGGCGAGTTCAACGCGCGCCCGCAGGCCTGGGGCACCCCGGAGCAGGTGCTGCGGAAGCTGATTGACATCCGCGACAAGACGAGCGCCGAGGAGATCGTGCTCAACGCACGCTACGGCGGCATGTCCGCCGAGCACGCGGAGCGCAGCCTGCGCCTCTTCGCACAAGAGGTGCTGCCGAAGCTGCAGGAGCTCGACGCGCCGCTCTCGCCCGAAGTAGCCGGGCTGGCGTAGCGCCTCGATCGCGGCGCGAGACCGGCGCGGGCTCTCGAACGGGGGACGACGTGGAGCAACTCGCGGGCGGGACGGCGGTCGTCAGCGGCGGCGCCAGCGGCATCGGGCTGGGGATCGCGCGCGCCGCCGCCGGCGAGGGTATGCACGTCGTCATCGCCGACATCGAGGAGGGCCCCGGCGAGGAGGCCGCCGCCGCGATCGCGGCAACGGGCGCCCGCTCGCTCTTCGTCCGCACCAACGTGATGGACCTCGATTCCGTCGAGGCGCTGGCTGACTGCGCCTACGCGGAGTTCGGCCGCGTCGATCTGCTCTGCAACAACGCGGGCGTGCACCACCCGAGCCCCGTGAACGAGATGAGCCGGGAGGACTGGCGCTGGCTGCTGGGCGTGAACCTCGAGGGCGTGATCCACGGGCTGCTCGCCTTCCTGCCGCGGATGCGGGAGCAGGGCGGCGAGTCGCACATCGTGAACACCTCGTCGCTGGCCGGCCTGGCGCCGCTGCCCGGCGGCGCGGGCTATACGGCGAGCAAGTTCGCGGTCACCGGACTGACCGAGGTGTTGCGCGGCGAGCTTGCTCCGCACCGCATCGGTGTCTCGCTGCTCTGCCCCGGCCCGGTGAACACCAACATCGGCAGCTCGGCGCGCAACCGCCGCAGCGCCCTCGACGAGGACGGGGAGGATGCCGGCGGGACGGCGGGGCGAGACGCGGAGGCCCACGTCTCGGCGGTAACCTCGCGGGGGATGGATCCGGACCTCGTGGGGCGGCTGGTGATGGCCGCCGTCATGGCGAACGACCGCTACATCATCCCCCACCCGGAGTGGCGGGAGGTCATCGAGACGCGCTCGGCGCGCCTGCTCCAGGGCTTCGACCGCGCCGGGGAGCTGCTCTCCAACCTCTAGCGCGCGAGCGCTTAGCTCTCGTCCGCGTCTTCCTGCTCGCACGCGGTCCAGAGGCCGGCGCCGGCTTCGCGGGCGCGAGCCTCGGCGTCGCGCAGGCGCTGCCCGTGCCGCTCCTCGTCGCCCGACTCGTAGATCGTGGCGTAGCCGCCCTCGAGCAGCAGCTCGTTCAGCATCCGGCCGTCCTCGAGGTAGACGTAGCGCAGCAGGCGGCCGAATGAGTCCTTATCGGTGACGTCGCGTTCCAGCCGCACTGTGGAGCCTTCCGGCAGCAGCGATCTCACGTAGTCGCTGGCCTCCGGCCCGTAGCACTCCGTCCCGCCGTGGACCTCGGGCGTATCGACCAGCAGCAGCCGCACGCGCCGCGTCTCATCCCAGATCGTCACGTCGATCGTGTCGCCGTCTACGACGCGCGCGACGGGAACGGTCCCGGTCGTCGAGGGCGGCTCGATGACCCAGCGCTCGATGAAGCGGGCGTTCACCCAGTCCGGCGCGGCGGGGAAGTACCCGTACCACTCGCGGTCCTCGTCCTGCACCCAGAGCGCGCGGGCGCCCTCGATGTCGAGCGTGAGCCCCGGCGCGGACGCGCGCGCGTCGACGCTGGCGACAACGAGGCACAGTGCCGCGAGCAGCGCGAGTACGCCCTTTCTCATCGCCTGCCTCCCGTCCCGCGGCGCTCCTCGCAGGCAAGACTACCGTCCGCAAGCCGCTGCAACGTGGCGCAGCTGTGCGATGATGGCAGTGACCCGGAGGCGATCATGGTGACCCGCCACTTCCGCGCCAGGTACTCACGGGGAGTCTTCGAGCCGCTCGAGGAACTCGACCTCGATGAGGGCGAGGTAGTCCTGCTCAGGATCAGGCAGGAACCGACTCCGAAGCGCGAGCGTGAGGCGATGGAGCCAGGACCAGGGCCCGGGTCGGCCGATCGCGACCCGAGCAGTTGAAGCGGACGTCTACGAGGCCCACCGCCCGGGCTCGCATGTAGCGCTGCTCGGAGCGCACCCGACCCTCAGCTTGGGCCGTCGGGCTTGTCCTCCTGGCCCACCCAGACGACGCCGAGCGTGCGGTGGGCGAAGCGCCAGGCGCCCTCGTGGCGCGCGTACTCGTCGCGGTAGTGGATGTACATCACGCGGTCGCGCGTGCCCTCGTCCTCCGTCTCGGTGAAGTGGTGGGCGATGCAGTAGGTCTCGCCGCGCACCACGCCGTCCTCGATCCAGTAGCGCGACTGGCCGACGAAGTGGAAGGTGCGGTCGTAGCGCCGGAGGCCGGATACGCCCTGCGCGATCGCCTCGCGGCCGTCGTAGCGGCCGCGCGAGGGGATGAGCACGCCGTCCGGCGTGAACAGCGCGGCGAAGCCCTCGAAGTCGCGCGCGTCGGCGGCGAAGGCGTAGGCGTGGCCGAGGGCGACCAGCTCCTCGCGGTCCTCGCGCGTCAGCTCCGCCGGCGTGGACTCGCTCACGAGGCAGCCGCCCGGAAGGCCTCGACGATGGCGCTGAGCTGCTCGGTCGCGGCCTCGCGCTGCTCGGAGATGGGGAAGCCCGCGCGCACGTCCGTCACGCCCGCGGCGACGAGGTCCGGCACCGCCGCCATAGTCGCCTCGAGGTCCAGCTCCCCGCTGTCATCGCGGACGATGCGACGCAGCCGCCCGACGATCTCGATCTCCGAGGGGTCGCGGCCGTAGCCGGCCACGGCCTCGCGCATGCGCTCGATGCCACCGGCGATGTCGTTGACCTCCGGGCCCCAGGGGATCCAGCCGGAGCCGTGGCGCGCGAGGCGCCGCATCGCGCCGGGATTGATCGTGCCGCTCACCCAGATCGGCACGCCGCCGGGCTGCACCGGCTTGGGCATCTGGTGGATCTTGCTGAACGTCACGCCCTCGCCGTTGTAGTCGGCGACGCGGTTGCGCCAGAGCGCCTGGCAGACCTCGAGCGTGTGGTCGAGCAGCCGGCCGCGGCGCTGGTAGGGCAGGCCGGCGGCCTCGTACTCCGCGCGCTGCCAGCCGATGCCGACGCCGATGTCCAGCCGCCCGCCCGAGAGCACGTCGATCGTCGCCGCCACCTTGGCGAGCACGAGCGGGCGGCGCAGCGCGGCGAGCAGGATGTTGGTCCCGAAGCGCACGCGCGTGGTCACGGAGGTGAGGTGGGCGATCACGGTCAGCGGATCGAGCCAGTAGCCGTCCGGGCTGGTCGGCTGGACGCCGCCCTCGGTGCCGCCCAGCTCCGGCCGGGCGTAGTCCTCGAGCTGCTCGCCGAAGGCGACGTGGTCGGAGACGACGAGCCGGTCGACGCCGGCCTCGTCGGCCGCCCGGGCGACGTCGATCAGGTGTTGCCAGCTGCCGGGATCCTCCGGCGTGAACGAGCGGAGTCCCGTCGAGAGTTGCGGCTGCACGGCTGACGCTCCCTCCCGGGCGCGCACGCCCGATGCACGGCGGCGAGGCCGGGCGATGATAGCGCCTCGGGTCGGGCGCGCGGCCTCAGGCGAGCGGCTCGGCGGCCGCGCCGCGCCCGCTGATGCGGCCGAAGGCGAGCGCGTCGGCTATGTGGAAGCCGCCGTCCTTGCACCAGCTGTAGGTGGAGCTGACGCAGCCCGCGGCGTAGAGGCGCGGGATGACGCGCCCGAGGGCGTCCAGCACCTGCGAGCGCTCGTTGCGCCTCGGGCCGCCGTTGGTCCAGCCCAGCAGCGGCGCCGACGTGAAGGCGTAGTACGGCGGCTGGTCGATCGGCGCGAGCGTCGCCGGGTGGCGCTGGAACTGGTCGTCGACGCCCGCGGCGCAGGCCGCGTTGTAGCGCCGCACGGTCTCCTCGAGGACCTCGCCGTCGACGTCCAGCAGCGCGGCCAGCTCGCGAGGGGAGTCGGCGCGCTTGATCCAGCCGCGCTCGATCTCGGCGCTGTTGTCCTCGCTCCACTCGTAGCCCTCGACGAGCATGTTCCAGCCCACCGGCAGCAGCTCGGGCGGCGGGGAGATGGGGCCGGCGAGGCGGGTGCGCTCGTCGAAGATCACGTGCATCGGCGCGGCCGGGTAGAGCTCGTAGGCGCCGTTGAACTTGCCGTGGCCGTGGCCGCCCCGGGGGAACTCGTCCATCACCCGGCGGCCGTCCATGCCGGTGAAGACGAAGCCGCGCGCGAAGACGAAGGAGACGTAGAAGCCGCTCTCGAAGCCCTCCGCGCGGAAGCCGAAGGCGGTCGCCATGTTGTCCATGTGCCAGAGGTCCGCGCCGACCTGCTGCGCCATGCGGATGCCGTCGCCGGTGCCCGCGGGCGAGCCCCAGACGGGCGAATCCGGCAGCCGCAGGTAGTCGCGCACCATCTCCGGGTTGTTCTCGAAGCCGCCAGTTGCCAGCACCACACCCCGCCGGGCTCCCACCCGCAGCGGCTGGCCGCCGGAGGTGGCCGCCACGCCGACCACCGCACCGTCGGCGTCGGTCACCAGCTCGTTGGCCGGAGTGTCCAACAGCACCTCCACGCCCTTGTCCCGCACCGCGGCAGAAAGGGCCTTCCACAGCAACTGCTGTCCCATCTCCCCGTTGACCCCCAGATAGCCGCCATAGAACTCGGCGCCGGGCATCTCCGGGTATTCCGGCTTGTAGTCGGCGTGGACGCCCGGAGTCACCCCCAAGCCCTCCAGCCACTCGGTGTTCTTGTAGGTCTCGTCAGCCCACACCTGCACGATCTCCTCGGGCAGCGTGTAGGGCCCGCACAGCGACCGCAAGTACGTGGCCATTCCGTCGCGATCCAAGCTGTTGAACCAGATCCCCCCCGAGATGCGGGTGTTGCCCCCCTCACGCCCCTCGGGCATCTTCTCCAACAAGATGACCGAAGCCCCCGCTTCAGTCGCCGCGATGGCCGCCGCGCACCCCGCCGCGCCCATCCCCAGCACTACTACATCAGCTTCTCTGTCCCATCCATTGCTCATGGCCGGGAAATGTAGTGGGTCGCCTGCCTAGGCGGGCGCCTCCACCCGGTACAGCTTTTCGGCGTTGCCCCAGAGGAGCTGGTGGCGATCTTCGGGAGAGAAGTGGCCCAGGCTGGCGGCGATCTTCTCCTCCACGTTGTCGTAGAGGCAGGTCGGGTGGGGGAAGTCGGTCTCGAACAGCACGTTGTCGAGCGGGATTCGGCCGCCGAGCAAGTCTTGCGGTGCGGACTCTTCGAACCAAAACGTGGTGTACACCTGTCCGGTGAAGTACTCGCTGGGCAGCCGGTCGAACTCAGGCCGGTCATTCATCCCGCCGCCTTCGACGAACTGGTTGTCCACCGCCTCGAGCATGAAGGGCAGCCAGCCGATGCCCGACTCCACCGACACCACCTTCAGCTTGGGGTAGCGGGGGAGCACACCCGACAGCAGCAAGTCGCACACCTGGATGCCGTTCTTGGTGAACAGGTCCACCGATTGCAGGGCGTAGGCCTCGGCGAAACCCCGGCGCTCTACCCGGTTGTGGTCCCAGTTGAACTCGCCGCTGCCGATGTGGAACGACGCCACCATGTCGCAGTCGCACACCGCCGACCAGAACGGGTCCCAATGGGGCTCGCCCAGATAGGGCAGGCCGAACACCTGGGGCTCGCCGGTGAAATTCACCGACCTATAGCCCTTGGCCGCGCACCGCTGCACCTCGGCCACCGCATTGTCCACGTCCCAGAACGGGGTGGCCATCGACGGGATGAGGCGGCGGTCATCGGCGCTGCACCATTCGGAGAGGAAGTCGTTGTAGGCCCGGACACACTCGTACTTCAATTCGGCGTCGTCGATGGACAAGAACTTTTGGGCGCCGAACCCGCCGACGTTGGGGTACAGAACCTCAGCCCACACCCCTCGCTGGTCCATCAGCTCGAGGCGGGCGTGGGCGTCGAAGGCCGCCGGATGTACCTCGTTGTAGCCGGCGGGCGAGTCAGGCATCGGCTTGGACCACCCGGCGGGGGCCGTGGGGCCCACCGCCCCGACGCGGTCGTCGCCCAACAGCCATATCTGGCGGCCGTCGATCTCCTCGACTCTGGGAACGTGGTCGCGGTGGCGGGCGGCCACTCGGCTGGTCCAGGTGTCGGCTGGCTCTGTGATGTGGGTGTCGACATCGATGATCGAATAAGCCATGTCCCAGTCTCGCACCAATCGAGCGCATAATGCGTTGCCGGTCGGTGCGAAATCGGTCAAGGATGGTGGGTATGAGCAGTGCCGGGAACCAGGGAGGAGATGAACCCGGCGAGCGCAACGACTTCATCCGCAGTCTGATCCGCCAGGACATCGCCGATGGCACCTATGGCGGCCGGGTGCAGACCCGGTTCCCGCCCGAGCCCAACGGCTATCTCCACATAGGCCACGCCAAGTCGATCTGTTTGAACTTCGACTTGGCCGCCGAGTTCGGCGGCACCTGCAACCTCCGGTTCGACGACACCAACCCCGAGACGGAGCGGGCCGACTTTGTGGCCGCCATCGAGGAGGACATCGCCTGGCTGGGCTACCAATCCGACCGGGGCACCTTGTATGCCTCCGACTACTTCGAGCAGCTCTACCAGTGGGCTGAGGACCTGATCCGGGCCGGGCTGGCCTACGTGGACGACCAGGACGCAGAGGCCATCTCCGAGAACCGGGGCAGCTTCACCGAACCGGGCACCGACAGCCGGTGGCGCGATCGCGCCCCTGAAGAAAACCTCGACCTGTTCCGGCGAATGGGGGCGGGAGAGTTTGCCGACGGTGAGCGGGTGCTGCGGGCCCGAATCGACATGGCCCACGAGAACATGCTGATGCGCGACCCGGTGCTGTACCGAATCCGCCACCAGACCCACCACCGCACCGGGGGCAAATGGTGCATCTACCCCACCTACGACTGGGCCCACGGCCAAAGCGACGCGGTGGAGGGGGTGACCAACTCCATCTGCACCCTGGAATTCGACGCCCACCGCCCGCTGTACGACTGGTTCTTGGACCAGCTCGACCTGCCCGGCGACCGCCCCCGCCAGACTGAGTTCGCCCGTTTGAACATCACACACGCCGTTTTGTCCAAGCGCCGTCTCTTGCAGCTGGTGGATGAGGGCCATGTAGACGGGTGGGACGACCCCCGCATGCCCACCTTGCGGGGACTGCGCCGCCGGGGCTTCCCGCCCCAGGCAATCCGGGAGTTCTGCCGGCACATAGGGGTGGCCCGGGTGGACGGCACCGTGGAGGTGGAGTTGCTGGAGTCGTTCGTCCGCCGGGAGTTGAACGCCACCGCGCTGCGCCGGATGGCGGTGCTCAACCCGCTGCGCCTGGTGATTGAGAATTACCCTGAAGGCCAAGTGGAGATGCGGGAGGCAGGCAACAACCCCGAGGACCCCTCAGCGGGTGCCCGGGAGGTGCCGTTCACGAGGGAGCTCCACATAGAGCAGGACGATTTCATGCTCGATCCGCCCCCCAAGTTCTTCCGGCTAGCCCCGGGCCGAGAGGTGCGGCTGCGGTCCGGCTACTTCGTGACCTGCACCGGGGTGGACACCGACGCCGACGGCAACGTGACAGAGGTGCGCTGCACCTACGACCCTGAGACCGGCTCAGGCCAGGCCCCCGACGGCCGCAAGGTGAAGGCCACCATTCACTGGGTGTCGGCCGCCCACGCCCTAGAAGGCCGGGCTGTGCTCTATGGGCGCCTGTTCACCGACCCCCACCCCGGCGATGACGGCGCCGATCCCATGGGCTCGCTCGATCCCGACTCCGCCCAGCTCATCGAGGGCGCCTGCTTCGAACCGGCCATGGCCGACATCGCCCCCGGCCAAGTAGTCCAATTCGAGCGCCTCGGCTACTTCGCCCGCGACCCCGAAACCCCCGACCTTTTCCACCGCACCGTCGGCCTAAGAGACGAGTGGGCCCGCATCCAAAAGCGCCAAAGGGGCAAGTAGGAGTCTGAGGCCCGAAGGGGCGGCGATCAATCGCCAACAGGCCAGCGGTCGGCGGTGGTGTTGGTGGTGGGCCAGGCGTCGGCGTTGAGGGCGGCGTCGTTGCCGCCGTCCATGAACACCACCGAGCCGCAGAAGAAACTGGCGTCGGGCGACAGCAGGAAGGCCAGCAGGTTGGCCACCTCGGCGGGACGGCCGGGGCGGTTCTGGGGGATGGGGTACACATCGCCCAGGTTCATGATCATGTCGATGTTGTCGGCCACCAGCGGGGTGTCGATGAGGCCGGGGGCCACCGCGTTGAGCCGGATGCCCGATCCGATCCAGTCGGCGCCGATGGCGGTGCGGCGGGTCCAGCGGGCCAGGGCCAGCTTGCTGGTGGCATAGGCTGTGCCCGGATCGGCCCCGGCCAGCTCCCGGGCCTGTTCCTCGTCGTCGTTGAGGCAGGCATCCACCAGGCCTTCAGGTAGGGAGACCAGCGTGGTACTGGAATTGGAGCTGATCGCGATGGCCGAGGAGTCGGTGCCCTGGGCCAGCAGGGGGCGCAGGCCCTCCACGGTGGCCACCGCCCCGAAGTAGTTGATCGACACCACCTGCTGGGGGTCGGGGCCGGTTATTCCTGCACCGGCCACTAGGCCGTCGATCCGGCCGCCGCTGGTGGCGGCCACCGCGCCTATCATCGCGTTGCGCCCCTCGGGAGTTGAGAGATCGGCAATGACCTCGGCGTTGCGGATGTCCACCCCGATCACCTCTTTGCCATCTCGGTATAGTCGCTCCCTAGTGGATTGGCCGATTCCGCCTGCTGATCCGGTGATGACAATCGTTCCCATGGGCCCACATCCTAAGCGGGGTCCAGAGGGCCTTCCATGTCCTCATTTTCCTCATGAATAAATTGTATTCACTAGATGAATAGATATCATTTGCCGCATGGACGGAACTGCCCTACCCCGTCTTGCTGCGTCAAGCTTGGCGGCTCGGCTCAATGTCATGCCCGCGGTGGTGGTGACTGGCGCGCGCCAATCGGGTAAGAGCACCCTGGCCCAGGAGCTGATTCCGGGTACTCGGCGGTATTTCACCCTTGACGACCTCGATGTGGTCGATATGGCCCACAGCGACCCCTCTGCTTTGGTGGGAGGCGACCAGCCAACAGCGATCGATGAGGTTCAGCGTGCGCCCGAACTGCTCCACGAGATCAAGCGAGCCATCGACCGCGACAGAAAGCCGGGACGGTTCTTGCTCACTGGTTCGGCCAATCTGCTGCTGATGAGCCAGGTCTCCGAGTCGTTGGCCGGACGGGCCAGCTACCTGACACTGTGGCCGATGACCCGTCAGGAGCAAATGGGTCTAGGCCAGAGCGGTATCTGGGAGGATCTGTTGAGTGTCCCCGGTGAGGAGTGGCTGGAATTGGTGGCCGCGCGGCCCGACCACAGCGAAGACTGGCGGGCCTTGTGTCGTAGGGGCGGATTCCCGCAGCCTGCGGTGCATCTGGACACTGTTGAAGAGCGGGCCATCTGGTTCGACGGCTATGCCAGAACCTATCTGGAGCGCGACCTACGAGACCTCTCATCGATATCGTCGCTGCCCGACTTCCGCCGGTTGATGCGGGCCGCCTGCCACCGCCTGGGCCAGATCCTCAACCAGGTGGAGTTGGGCCGGGATGTGTCGCTGTCCCAGTCCACAGCTCACCGGTACCTCAACTTGTTGGAGACTTCGTACCTGCTGGTGCGGCTTCCGGCGTTCGCAGTGAACCGAACCAAGCGGCTCGTCAAGTCTCCCAAGCTGTATTGGGGGGATACCGGGGTGGCCCTGCATCTGGCCCAGACAGACGAGCCCCGAGGCGCCCATCTGGAAAATCTGGTGCTCTGCGACGTGCTGGCTTGGCGCGACGCCCGGATCGAGCAGGCCGATGTGTTCTATTGGCGCACCAGTACAGGAGAGGAGGTGGATCTCGTGATCGAGTCCGCCGACCGCCTGCTGCCCATCGAGATCAAAACCGCCGACCGCCCCCGCCTCAGCCACGCCGCCCACCTGCGGGCCTTCCGGTCGGAGTACGCCGACCGGGCCGCTCCCGGCCTGCTGCTCCACACCGGAACAACCCTCGAATGGCTCGCCCCAGACGTTCTCGCCGCTCCCTGGTGGAAGGTGATGTAACCCAAGGCGTCCCATGGTTACGAGCGGGCCCACAACCATCTAGCTGCTGAACAGTTGATGCCGGGGGCGACAACTTTTTCGAAGTAAGTTACCAAAGGTTGCCGTATTTACACGGGTCAAATACCATATCTATATGGCAGTGAAGACAACGATCAACCTTGACGAGGAGATGGAGGCCGCTCTTTCCGAGCTGGTGGCCTTGGACGGCACCAAGACGCTGGCCATCAAACGATCATTGCTTGCCGAAGTGAAACGCCGGCGCCGCAGTCAGGCGATGCTCGACATGATCGCTTCGTGGGAGGCCGAAGAGGGTCCAATCAGGTCCGAGCATCTCGACTGGGCTGATGCAGTTCTCGACCGCCAGGGAGTGGATCGTTGATCGTTGACGCCGGACCGCTGATTCTCGACAGCGAGAATCTGAACTCCCGATTGTGGGCTCTGATCAAGCGGGCAACTGAGCGCGGCGATGACCTGCACACCACCCACCCGGTGCTCGCACAGGTCTGGCGGGAACCGGCCAGGCAGGCAAACCTGTCGCGCGCGCTGCGCTACTTCGATGTCCACCCTCTGGATGAGTCCGTGAGCGTAGGCCTCAGACTCGCAGAATCCGGAACCTCAGACGTGGTCGATGCCCATCTCGCTGTGGTCGCAGAGAGCCTGGGCGCCTTCATCCTCACCACAGACCACGAAGACATGTCAGGGCTCAACGCCCGCTTCGAGCGCTACTGAACCCCTAGCCGATTCTGTCTGCTGCCCATCGAAATCAAACCTGAAATCAACTAGCTGGTGGGGATGCAAGTCCGGGGCGACAACTATTTCGAAGTAATTGGTGGTTGACTATGGGTTGATGAGCGTCACTCCGAGATGGATTGTGGCTTCGGCAGTGGCATTTGGAGTAGCGGTGTCTGGTCTCGTGGTCCCTGTGGGTGCTCAGTCGGCGGATAGCCCAACGACTCCGCCTTCGCCTCCTGAATTTGTTGCTGGGGGGTTGGTTGCGGGTTTGCAAGGAGGGGTTGATGATGAGCAATTGGATGAGTTTGTCCTCGTATCAGCAGAGCAGGGGGTGCCGCCTGCCGACGGGCCGTTCTCAGAGGATCTAGGCAGGCTGGACGCGTCGGCGGCAGACAACATAGCAACGGAGGAGAACGATGAGCCAGACCCATTACCGGTTGCAAGGAATCGCAGGTTTCAAACCCCCTCGGGTCCCGTGCTGGGTACTTGGCATGATTTCGCTCCTGAGGGTTTTGGGGGGATAGCCCCCTGTGCCGGGGGGCATCCGTGCGGGAAGTCCCAGCTTCTGCCTCCGCCTCGCGAATTGAAATGTTGAGTTACTTCGACAGAGATTGCTGTTTCTTGGCACCCGCTAGCAAGAGCGGACGACTATACAGCGAGGCTCCAGTTGGCGATGGCTGGAGAGCGCCAAGTCTCCAAGAACACTGAATCTACCTGGGCAGTATTTTCCGGGTTATCGCCGTCAACTAGGTATTTCATCGGTGTCAACGCCAATCGGGGCGGCGGTGAGCAGTATTACTCCGGCGTCTATTGCACGACGGCAGTGGGCTCACCGGCCTGTGGTGCGGTCTCGGCCAATGGGATAAGGCTCCATTGGCGGGCCGATGACAGGGTTCACCGGTGGTATGTGGCTCGGGCGACCACTACGGGCCAATTCGTAGATGGGCGTTCTCTTTCCGGACCGGATTTGTCGTCCGTTTTCGGCGGATTGGAGGATGATGCCTCATACAAATTCTATTTCTGGTGGCAGGGCTCACCCGGTGACAAGTGGATCCAAGTTCGTCCCAGCACTGTCTGTGAAACAATGGACCCACCGACGGCACCGTTGATTTCCTGCACGGCGGCGGTCAGCGGCATCACGGTGAGGTGGGATTCGCTTGAGGAGGCGACTAGTTACCGGGTTTCTCGGGGCAATGGTTGGGCTCCTTCGTCGGGGCTGAGCCACGAATTCCCAAACCTGGACCCATCGACCAGATATTCGATACGGATTCAAGGTGGCAACTCCGCTGGTTGGAGCGATGATGGCGACACGAGCTGCACCACAGCGTTGGCGACTCTGCCTGGGCCGACTGGGTTGTCGTGTGCGGCAACGTCCACGGCCATCAAGCTCACTTGGAAAGCGGTTGAGGGGGCGGACCGCTATTCGGTGGATATCCAGTTGGCGGAACCGGGAAGTCCTCAGATGGAGAAGGCCGCGACCTCCGAATCAGCGGTGTTCGCTGGCCTAACGCCTGCCACCAAGTATTGGGTAGCCGTTCAGGCGGTCGAAAACAGCACCCCCCAGCAGTCCACGGGGGTGTATTGCAGCACTCTGGCCGATATTCCCCCACCGTCTGTTACCTGTGTGGCAACGTCGAGCAGCATCGCAGTGTATTGGAAGCGGGTTGCGGAAGTATCGAGGTACAGGGCCATGCTGGAATCAGGAGCTTGGACTCCTGATCTCGATGACACCAATTACGAATTTTCGCCACTGGTGCCGGGAACGTTGTACAGGGTTGTGGTTCAATCAGGCGACATCACTGGATGGGGTCGTGGTGACGCTATCGAGTGTGTTACCGCTGCGGCTGGGGTGGCCTGCGGCAAGAGTTCTGATTCCAGTATAGTCTTGGAATGGGAACCCAAGTCCGATGTCAAGTATTGGTACGCAGCCCGATCTGATGGTGGTTATACCGATGGCAGAATGATAAGGGGACACAGTTCGACAGAATTCACAAACTTATCCAAAGGTAAGCGCTATGTGCTGTTCTTGTGGCGATATGGCGATGAAGGGTGGCATTCAATAATTCCGGCTCCCGAGTGCTACACCAAACCCCTTGTCACACCGACCATCAAGGGTAGCTACTCTGGAGGCACCACGCTGACTATAAGGTATGACCCGGTTGATGGTGCGCAGTACTACGAGGCGAGTATCGTGCCTAGCCAGCCACTAGGTGAACCGGAGGAAGGCTGGCCTGCCCGGCCACCAGGTGTGTTTCCGTATGAGTTTGGTGACTGGGAGTTGGTGGCTGCAACAGATGACAACTCCTATACTTTCTATGGGCTAACTCCCGGTACCAAGTACCATGTAAAACTCAGAGCGCGGAGATTTGACACAGGTTCTTGGTTACGGGAGGCAGCAATTGAAGACTTAGAACCATCAGTCTTAGAATGCGCGGCTGCTACTTCAACGAGTATTACACTTTTCTGGGAGTATCCAGGCGGTAGTCATGACTGGCGGTTTATGCTTGTGTCAGACATCGACTTTTTCACAGGACCCATGGCTTCTGCAAGTGCCCATGAGACCAAAGCACAATTCACAGGACTTGAACCAAATACAAGATATCAGATTGTCATTTGGAGGCGCGCCAACAGCTCGGATCAATGGCTATTATACTCTTCCATCCCCTACTGCCATACCACCCCTGCGAGCTGAAGCGAATCGCAATCAAGAGCGGTGATTTCCGATACATTCCTTAATCGGAATCTAGATGTAATGTCCATAGAGGTTCCCATTGAGGCTCGCGTTTTTCGGCGAAGGCGGCGGGGCCTTCTACTTGGTCGGGATGGCCCCAGATGCCGGTCATGTGGAAGGCGCCGGCTTTGCTGGCCTCGGTGAGGCCGTGCTCCATGGCATCCCACAGGGCCTTCTTGGTGGCGGCCATGGCAGAGGGGGAGTTGCGGGCGATGGCTTCGGCTATCTCGCCGGCCCGCTCCCGCAGGCGCTCGGGCGGATCAACGATCTCGCTGATCATGCCCAGCTCGTAGGCCCGCTGGGGTCCCATCCGCTCGTGCGCCCCCATCAGCGCCATGCGCATAACAGTCTCGGCGGGCATCTTCTTCAGCAGCGCGATGGCCTCCAAGGCCACTACTTGGCCCACCGACACGTGAGGGTCGAAGAACTGGGCGTCGGAGGCGGCGATCACGATGTCGGCGTCGGCCACCCAGTGGAAGCCGCCTCCGCAGCAGATGCCGTTCACCGCTGTGATCACCGGCTTGCGCACTTTCTGGTGCCATGAGGTGAAGTGCAGGTCGAAGTTCTCCACCGACTCCCGGTAGCGCTCCATGCCCTGCCCGTCGGTGGCCAGCTCCACCACGTCCACCCCGGTCTGGAAGGCCCGACCCTCCCCGGTGTGGACGATCACCCGCACTTCGGGATCTCGGTCCAGTTCCAGCCAGGCGTCGGCGAACTCCTCGCGCATCTGGGAGTTCATGGCGTTGAGCTGGTCGGGCCGGTTGTTGATCAGCCATCCAACTCGTCCCTTGCGCTCCACGATCAGCGTCTCGTAGCCCATATCGCCAGTCTGTCGCGGCAGTCGGGGAAATGCCGCGTCGATAGAAATCCGCCTACGTTGGGGAGCATGAAACGGCTTATATCCCGCTTGTGGGGATGGTTGAAGGTGTTGCCGGTCCGGGCCAAGGTGCTGATAACGGTGGGATTGGCCGCCTTGCTGGGCTTTGCCATCTGGGCGGTGTTCTTCTGGTTTGCGTTCCAGACCTACTTCATCGACGACGAGGTGGAGGAAGCCGGGCCGGTGTTCGACAGCGGCGTTGCAGCCGGCACTCCGGCCCCAGAGCCCGCCACAACTTCCACGGCACCGACTTCCACGACGCCGACATCCACCGATACCTCGACTGCCGATGCGGCGACCCCCGCCGATGAGCCGGCCCAAGCCGCCACGCCGTCGGCGGCCGGCGATGCCGCCCCCGGCCCTGACGACAGCCCGCCGGTAGGGGCCATGCCGGGGGACGAGATCTCAGAAGAGCTCCTGGCCGAGATGGACGAGGTCATGGAGGAAGATGGCATGCCCGCCGAGGTCGAGGTGGAAGAGGCGATGCCCGATATGCCCGAACAGCCCCAGGTTCGGGTGGAGGCATCGGGTCCGTTCATCAACCGCAGCCACCCCACCACGGGCAACGCCATCGTGCTGGGCGACGGCACGGGCCAGCGGTTTCTGCGCTTCGAGAACTTCCGCACCGACAACGGCCCCGACCTGAACGTGTATCTGAGCTCCGCGCCCCAGGACGCTCCCGCTGGCCAGTTCGACGACGATTTCATCGACCTCGGCGACCTCAAAGGCAACGTGGGCTCGCAGAACTACGAGATTCCCCGCGAAGTGGACCTGAGCCGCTACTCCACCGTGGTGATCTGGTGTGTGAGGTTCTCGGTGATATTCGGTGCCGCCGAGCTCGTAGCATCCTGATTAGCCTGGGCCGGGCATGAAGCCCTATCCGACGCCGCCCGACGGGCTGCACGTGGTCTCGGCGCCGCCGGTGTTGACCCTCACCCTCGACCGGCCCCAGCGCCGAAACTCGCTGACCGACGATATCGTCTTGGCCCTGATCGACACCTTGGAAGCGGCCAGCGCTGACGAGGAGATTCGGGCGGTTCTACTCAACGCGGTCGGCGAGAACTTTTGCAGCGGTTTCGACTTGGCCGGGCGGGCCGGTGACGGTTCTCGGCCCCGGCCGGGCAGCATCTCCCGGCGCATGCCCTATCTGGTGAACCGGCTCATCCCGGTGATGCTGGAAGTGCAGGTGCCCATTGTGTGCGCCGTTCGAGGTTGGGCGGTGGGGTTGGGGCTCAGTCTGGCCCTGGCCTCGGATTTCGCGGTGGTCGCCGACGATGCCCGGCTGCGGGCCCCTTTCTCCGCCATGGGCATCACCCCTGATAGCGGCTCGTCGTGGTTGTTGCCCCGTCTGGCCGGTGTGGCCCGGGCCAAACAAATGCTGATGCTGGGTGAGGAGGTGTCGGGGGCTGAGGCCGCAGAATGGGGGCTGATCCATCAGGCGGTACCGGCCGACCAAGTCGACGCCAAAGCCGCCGCGCTGGCCTCCCGGCTCGCTGCCTCGGCCACTGTGGCTGTTGGACTGGCCAAAATGCTCATTCACCGCGGCTCCGGCCGCAGCCTGGAGGCCCACCTGGGCGACGAGGCTTTCGCCATGGAGCTGTCGTCGCGCTCAGCCGACTTCCGAGAGTGGGCCGAATCCCGCCGACAGGGCCGTTCTCCCGACTTCACCGGTCGATAGCGACTACTCACACCGGTCTCAGCTCCACCGGCCGGTAGTCTGCTCCCATGTTGGTAATGGATCCGACGGCTGCTCCGCCGCTGATCGACCCCGATCGGGGCCCCGATGCCGGTCCGCTGACCGGCAAGCGGGTGGGCATCCGCTACGACCTCACCTGGCGCTCGTTCCTGTGGACCACCGACGAGTGGACCCGCAAACTGGAGGCGGCCGGTGCCGAGGTTGTTCCGTGGTGCTCGGAGTCCCGCCAGGACGTGAAGCTCGAGGACGCGGTGCTCGAGGAACTGGATGGCTTCGCCACCGACGTGGATATCGCCATCGTCGGCTTGGGCAATTGAGGCAGCTGCACGTCCTGGACCGTCCACGACGCAGTTGCGGTGGCGGCCCAGGGCAAGACGGCGGTCGCCGTCGTAACCGAGGAGTTCGTGCCGCTGGCCGAGATCATGGCCCGCAACATGGAGCGGCCAGGCTTGCGGCTTTGCGTACTGCCCTATCCGCTGGACACCCGCCCCGAACCGGAAGTACGCCAGATCGCCCACGACTTCTGGTCGTCGCTGCTGGACTCCCTGGGAGTGCCGTCGTAGATGCCCTCTGACGACAATGCCATACCCGAGGGGCGGGTCGAGGCCCCCGACGACCCGGTGGAGTTCATGCGCTGGGCTACCGATCAGGGCTGGGGCGACGGCCTGCCCCTGATTCCGCCCACGCCGGAGCGGGTGGCCCAGTTCACCACCGCTGCCGACCGCCCGGCCGATTCGGTGCTGTTGGAGGTGCCCCCGGCTAACGCCTGGTGCACGGTGGAGAAGCTGGCCGTCAACGCCTGCATGGCCGGGGCTGCTCCCGAGGCCATGCCGCTGATGATGGCCGCGCTGGAGGCCATGGCCGAGCGCCCCTTTGACTTGTTTGCCCTCAACACCACCACCAGCTCGGTGGTGCCGTGTTTGTTTGTGAATGGACAGGCCCGCGACCGGCTGGATCTGCCCTGCCAGGCTGGGTGTTTCGGCGGGGCGGCCGGGGCAGGGCCGGCCATCGGACGGGCCATCCGGCTGGTGATGCGCAACGTCGGCGGCCAGGTGGCCGGGGAGACGTCCAAATGCGTGCTGGGCCAACCCGCCCGGGTGGTGGGCCTGGTGATGGGCGAGTGGGAGGAGCGCTCCCCGTGGCCGCCCCTGGCGGAGCGCCGGGGGGTGAGCGGCGACGCGGTCACCGTCTACGGCACCATCGGCACCATGGACATCGCCGATATCGCCGCCGACAACGGCCAGTCGCTGGCCTGGGTCATCGGCCAGTCGCTGGCCTATGTGGGCACCAACGCCTACATCTCCCACTGGGGGGCCGAGGTCATGGTGGTGGTGCCCCCACCCTGGGCCGACATGCTGGCCGCCGCCTACCCCACCATCGAAGACGTGCAAGAGGCTCTGTGGCAAAACGCCCGCCACCAGGTGGATCAATTCCCCGAAACCCACAAGCAGTGGCTGGCCGAACGCGACCGGATCAGCCCCGACGGTACTGCCTACATCGTGGAGCACCCCTCCGATGTGATTGTGATGTGCGCTGGCGGGCTGGGCAACTTGCACGCCGGCGGTCTGCACAACTTCGGCCCCACCCGGGCCATCACCCGGCCGTTCTGATGGCGTTGCCAACGGAGCCAGCGGTCACCGTGGTGGTGGTAGCGGGCGGCGACCCCCCGACACCAGAAGAGACCGCCCGCCTCCCCGCCGACCCGATAGTCGTGACTGCCGACGCCGGACTAGATCACGCCTTAGCCGCCGGCCTAACGGTGGCAGTAGCAGTAGGCGACATGGACTCCGTTTCCCCCGAAGCCCTAAGCACCGCCGAACAGTCCGGAACCCGAATAGAACGCCACCCCCCCGACAAAGACCAAACGGATCTGGAACTAGCCCTAAAACTATCCGCCCGCCTAGCCGACCAAGTGATCGTCATCGGCGCAGGAGGCGGCCGCCTAGACCACCTAATCGGCAACCTAAACGTACTGGCCTCCCCCGCCTGGGCCGGAGTAGACATCGAAGCCTGGCTAGGCAACGCCCAAGCCGTGGTAGTCCGCGGCCACCGCGTCCTAGAGGTAATGCCAGGAGACCATGTGTCGCTGTTCGCCCTGGGCGGCCCGGCCCGGGTAACCACCACTGGTCTGGCCTGGCCTCTCAACGACGAAGTTCTAGACCCCCTAACCAGCCGAGGTGTAAGCAATCAAGCCACCACCCCCTCACCGGGAATAGCGGTGTCTGAGGGAGTCGTTCTGGCCGTTATCCCGTAGGCCGCTCCGCCGGAAACACCCGATTCCCCTCAACCTCCACCCGCTGCCGCCGCAAAAGCAGCGAAGCAATCCGCCACTTCCCATCGTCGCACTTGCGATAGGTCTCCTCGTACCACCCCGTACCCCACATCTGCCCCACACCACTCTCCGGCGGCCAGTCCAAGTGGTCCTCCATCGACCACACAGCAGAAGCAGTATCAGGCCCGTCGATGCTGATCTCGCTCATGTGGCCGTGGTGGGTGGTGATGATCGGGGCCAAGATGGGCTCCAAGTACACCCGGAACGCCTTGTTGCCGGTGATGTCGGAGTCCTCACCGGTGTCGTCGGGGGTGGAGATCACCACGTCGTCGCAGAACACGTCCTCCCACTCGTCCCACCTCTTTTGGTCCATAAACCGGAAATACCGGGCCTTGAGCTGGCGAATGGCCTCGATCTCAACCAAATCCTCAGGAGTCATGGCTGGCACGCTAGTCGGCTGAAACTCTCACGAGCTGTTTGCCGATGTTGCGGCCCTCGAAGAGCCGGGCCAGTGCCTCCGGGACGTTCTCGATGCCGTCCACCACGTCTACCCGGTAGCGGATGCGCCCGTCGCGCACCCACTGGGCCAGGACGGGGAGCGCCTCGCCGAAGCGGTGGAAGTAGTCGGTGATGATCACTCCCTGCACCTTCAACCGCCGGAACAAGATATTGCGGAACAGACGGGGCGACCACCAGTCGCCCTCGGCGTTGTAGGTGGAGATCATGCCGCACAGCACTACCCGGGCGTGGTTGTTCACCAGGCCCAGAACGGCATCCATCACCTCGCCGCCCACGTTCTCGAAGTCCACGTCGATGCCGTCCGGGCACGCCGCCCGGAACTGCTCGTCCAAGTTGCCGGCTTTGTGGTCCACACAAGCGTCGAAGCCCAGTTCCTCGGTCACGAACCGGCACTTCTCCGGCCCACCGGCCACCCCTACCACGCGACAGCCCACGATCTTGCCGATCTGTCCCGCCACCGAGCCAGTGGCCCCGGCGGCCGCCGACACCACCAGGGTGTCGCCGGGGCGGGGTTCACCGATGTCGAGCAGGCTCCAATAGGCGGTCATGCCGGTGGGGCCGAGCACGCCGGTGAACGCCTCCAGCGGCACCCCCAAGTCGAGGGGAATGGCCTCGGCCCGGTCCAGCACCGAGTACTCCTCCCATATCAGCCCGCCGGTGACCACATCGCCGGGCTCAAACTCCGGATGGCGGGACTCGATCACCGTGCCCCACGTGCGCCCCCGCATGGGCTCGCCCACCTCAATGGGAGGCATGTAGGCGTCCAAGTCGCTCATCCAGATCCGGTGGGTGGGGTCCATCGACAGATAGGTATTCCGCACCAGCATCTGGCCTTCGCCCGGCTTGGCCACCGGCAACTCGGTTAGCTCCAAGTCGTCGGCGGTGATGTCGCCCTCTGGCCGAGCCCGCAGCACCCACCGCCGATTCGATGAGGCGCTCATCGGACTACCAGCGTGTCCCTGCTCATATGACCGCCTCGCCGCCCAGCGTGACCCGGTGCATGGTGCGGGCAGAGCCGTAGTCCTGCACCGCATAGTGCTGAAGGCAGCGGTTGTCCCACAGCACCACATCGCCAGGCGTCCACCGCCAGCGAATCTGGAAATCGGGGGACCGCAACTGGCCGCACAGCAGGCCCAGCACCGCTCGGCTCTCCTCTTCAGCCAGCTCATTGATCCGAGTGGTGAAGAGCCGGTTCACGAACAGGCACTTTCGGCCTGTCGCCGGGTGAGTGCGCACCACCGGATGCGATATGGGTCGCTCGGGCATCTCAACTCCGACCATGGCCGCGCTGCGGGCCAGATGCGTCCCTCCCTCGTGGACGGCAGTCAGCCTGTCAGCCAGGGCTCGCAGTGGCACCGACAGATCGTCGTAGGCCGCGCCGGCATGGGAGAAGCAGGTATCGCCCCCGTCGGGGGGAAGCCGCATGGCCCGGAGCATGGTGCCGATGGGGGGCTGGGCCATCCAGGTGGCGTCGCTGTGCCAAATGGCTACTCCGGCGCCGCGGCGGGCACCGTCTTCGTGGATGATGTGGACCAAGGGGAGGTCGTCGCGCACTGGCGGGGAGAAGTGGAACTCCTCGGGGGCGCCGAAGATGGACGCTGCATCCAACTGCTGGTCGTCGGTCATCTTCTGGTTGCGGAAGAAGAGAACCCCATGGCGGTGCCAAGCGTCCCGCAGCGCCGAGGCGGTGGCGTCGTCAACGGGAATTGAGAGATCCACCCCGCGTACGATGCCACCCAGCACCGGCGAGATGGGAGTCACCTCTAGAGGCACGCACCCATTCAATCACCTGGTTGGACTGGCAGTCGGGCTGTTGCGCCGTTCTTTGCCCTAAGGCGCTACTGTCTCCCGGCGTCAGACCACGGGGAGGACCGATGACCGATCAGCGCCAGCAGGAGCACTATCCCGGTTTCGGGGGCAAGATCGGGCGCATCATCGCCACCTCGGAGTCGTGGTGGCCGCCCAAGCCCACGCCGCCCTCCGATGCCCCCAACATCGTGGTCGTGCTGGCCGACGATCTGGGCTTCTCCGATCTGGGCTGCTACGGCTCGGAGATACCCACCCCGGCCATCGACGCGTTGGCCGCCACCGGGGTGCGCTACACGAACTTCCACGTGACCCCGCTGTGCTCGCCCAACAGGGCGGCGCTGTTGACCGGGCTCAACTCCCATCACGCGGGCATGGGATTCGTGGCCAACGCCGATCCAGGCTTCCCCGGCTATGCCGGAGAGCTGCCCCACAACCAGTGCACGCTGGCCGAGATGCTCAAGGCAAACGGCTACGCCACCGCGGCGGTGGGCAAGTGGCATCTGTGTTTGGAGTCCGACCTGTCTATCGCCGGCGACACCCACTCGTGGCCGCTCCAGCGGGGCTTCGACCAGTACTACGGCTTCTTTGAGGCCCTCACCGACTTCCACTTCCCCCACCAGCTCTACGAGGGCAACAACCCCGTACACGTGGACGAGTATCCCGAGGGCTACTACCTGACCGACGACCTCACCGACCGGGCGTGCCGCATGATCCGCGAGGTCAAGACCACCGATCCCGAAAAGCCGCTCTTTCTGTATTACGCCCACGGGGCGGTCCACGCTCCGCTGCACGCCAAGGCCACCGACACCGCCCGCCACCGGGGCAACTACGACAAGGGCTGGGACCAGATCCGCGAGGAGCGCCTGGCCCGCCAGAAGGAACTGGGCATCGTCCCCGCCGATGCCGAGCTGCCGCCCCGCAATACCGAGCCCAACGAGGACGTGGCGGCCTGGGACAGCTATCCCGAGCCCGACCGCCGGGTGATGGCCCGCTACATGGAGGTGTACGCCGCCATGGTGGAGTCGATCGACGAGAGCGTGGCTCGCATCTCAGCCGAGCTGGAGGCCCTCGGCCAGCTCGACAACACCATCTTCGTGTTCACCAGCGACAACGGGGCGTCCCGCGAAGGCCGGGCTCAGGGCAGCACCTCGTATTTCACTCACAGCGGCACCGGCGCCCGGCCCTCGCCTGACGTGGGCGACTTCGAGGTGGCCGCCCTCGAGGCCGACGAAATCGGTGGCCCGACCACTTGGCCCCACTATCCCCGGGGATGGGCCATGGCCTGCAACACCCCCTTCAGGCTGTACAAGATCACCGCCCACCGGGGCGGCCACTCGGTGCCCATGGTGCTGTCGTGGCCGGCCCGCACCGCGGCCATCGGCGGGGAGTTGCGCCACCAGTACACCCATATCACCGACCTGCTGCCCACCCTGGCCGACCTGCTCGGCCTCGAGGTGCCCACCGAACGCCAGGGACAGGCCTCCGACGCCCCCGACGGGGTGTCGTTCGCGGCCACCCTGAGCGACGCCGACGCCCCGTCCGACCACACCGAGCAGTACATCGAGTGCATCGGCCACCGGGGCATGTACCGCGACGGCTGGGGGGCGGCCATCTTCCACGAGCACCACACCCCGTTCAGCGAGGATCGCTGGGAGCTGTTCAATTTGGCCGACGACTTCAACGAGCGCAACGACCTGGCCGACGCCGAGCCCGAGAAGCTGGCCGAGATGGTGGAGGCCTGGGAGGAGGCCGCCTGGCGAAACCGGGTCTTCCCCCTCGACGAAGCCTCCGGGCTCTTCCGCACGTTGAAACCGCCCGAGCACGCCAGGCTCACCCGGGAGCTGCGCATCCTGCCCGGATCGCCCACCGTGGAGCGATTGCGGTCGTCCCGGCTCATCGCCGGCGGCAACTTCACCTTCACCGTCGACCTGCACCACCGCCCCGGCGACCAGGGCGTGCTGGTGGCCCACGGCAGCCAGGCGTCGGGCTATGTGCTCTACATCGAGAACGACGCCCTGTGCTTTGTGGTCAACAGCTCCGGCCGGTACTTGGCCGCCGATCCCGTAAGCCTGCCAGGGGAGTGCCGCGAAGTTGTGGTCGACGCCGCCGCCCCCGGCGGACGGATCTGGAATTTCACCGTGAGCGCCGACGGGCAGGAGGGCGCCACGCTCGCCGAAGTCCCCCAGATGATCGGCTTTCTGCCCTGGCAGGGCATCGACGTCGGGCTCAACCGGCGCTCCCCGGTGTCGTGGGACCTCTACCAGCGCTACGGCACCTTCCCCTACACCGGCACCATCCACCAGGTGACCTACACCCCCGGCCCCCCCGCCCCCGACGTAGACGACGCCCTCCTAGAAGACTTCCGCGAATTCGGCATGGTGTTGGAGTAGTTACCCGCTCCGCTAGGGGGTCGCGGCGGTCGGAAGGCAACTGCACGGTTCTCGGCAGGGCCGATTGTTAGCAGCCTGTTGGTACGCGCGCGTTGGTGGTACGCCCGCAGGTGATTGGGCAGGTGGCAGGATCAGGCACAGCCGGGTTGCTGGGCCGCGGGGTTGGCACTGGCAGTGTCGTCTGGCTCTCAACCGTCGGCGTCGGCTCATGACCAAACCGAGCGGGTGCGGGTTCGGATGGCGCCGTTCACAAAACGGGTTCGGGTGGCGCCGTTCACCCGGGAGGTGCAGGTGCGAGTGCCGCCGTACCTGGAGGAGGTGGCGGTGTTCAACTACGAGTGGCAGGATCGCCCTGTCGCGCACACTCACCCCACTCCTAGTTCGACGCCGTGTCCTGTGGAGCGTTTCGATCCTTCGACGGGGGCGTGTTGGCCTGATCCGGCGAGTTGCGGGAGTCTGCATACCCATGGGGGGTCGGCGTGCCATGATCCCAACAAGTCGCATGTGGGGGAGTGCCCGACCGGCACGCAGCTTCAGGGCCACAGCGACTGTGTGCCGACGCCGACTGCGGCGCCATCTGTGACTGCCACGCCGACGCCGACTGCGACGCCATCTGTGACTGCCACGCCGACGCCGACTGCGACGCCATCTGTGACTGCCACGCCGACGCCGACTGCGACGCCATCTGTGACTGCCACGCCGACTGCGGCGCCATCTGTGACTGCCACGCCGACTGCGGCGCCATCTGTGACTGCCACGCCGACTGCGGCGCCGTCTGTGACTGCGACGCCGTCTGTGACTGCCACGCCGACGCCGACACCGGTTCCTGTTGTGGTGCCGTCTGGCGTTGCGCTGGGGTGTACGTACTCTGGCGGCGGTTATGTGTTGTCTGCCTCGTGGGTTTTGCCGGCGGGTGCGCGGGTGTATTGGCAGTGGCTCAAAGATGGGAAGATCATCAAGTACGGGAGGCTGGCCCGCGTGCTCAGCGCCACCCGTTGGGTGGACGGGCCTGGTGATTACGCGGTGCGGGTGCGTGCCCACTTCTCCAACGGCAGGCGGTCGGAGTGGGCGAGTGCATCGGTGACCTGCTCGGCTGACTCGCTGGCCGCGCCCGCAAACGTGTCAGCGGTGTGCTCGGCAGACGGGGAGCTGCAGGTGTCGTGGGGGCATCGGGGTCCGCTGTTGCCGCGCCTTCATCTTGAGGTGGAGGTGGACGGGACGACAGTCGGCTCGGTCAACTATCGGTCGGTGCCGAGCACGGTGGAGTCCTACGCTTACCGGTGGAATGGGGCGGAGTCGAACCGGGCCCACCGGGTGCGGGTGCGCGTCGCGAGCGCTCCGGCAGGCGTCGCGTTGGGCGAGGACCGCGAGTCGCCGTGGTCCGGTCTGGTGACCGCGAACAATTGCGCAGTGTTCAAGCCCGCGGGCTTCACCACAGCGACGTGCAATGCCCACGGCGTGGTCCACCTTGAGTGGGACTCAGTGGGCGGCGCAGATCGCTATGACTTGAAGAACACCGCGCCGGGAGAGGAGAGCGTGAATTACGAGGGACCGGCTACCGAGGTATACGCCCCAAGATGGGAGGGCGAGACCTACAAGTTCAGGATCAGGGCCCGCGCCCGAACGGGCCAGAAATGGTCCGGCTGGACCAACCCCACAACCGTCCAATGCGACCCCCTTGACCCGGTGCTGCTCACCGCTAACCGCGCGGCTGGTGTAAGCCCCCACTGGTCGAGTCCGAACGGTAACTGGGTCAACGCTCCCGGAGGGCGGTTCTGGGTCGCCCCACAGGTGCTGCGCTACATGCCCGACGATGCCAAGAGCCCCAATCTGGGCCGCGACAACTGTACGGCGACCAAACGCAACAAAGACGACGACGGCTGGACCCGCACCTGCACCTTCCACTGGACCGAGCCGCTGGCGGTCCGCCTCGACGAGGCCACTGCCCAGAAGTTGAGCCATCCCGCCCACATCGACCACAGTCCCACCCAGCACCTGCACATGGACGCCGACGGCAACCCGACGACCGCAGCCCACCAGCACTGCAAAGCCGACAGCGACAAGGACGGCCAGCCCGACGGCGACGGCACCTGCCCCGGCCCCGATAACCCCAACGCCCCAGACCTCCCTTGGCACACCTCGCTGCCACCCCTCGACGACAACTTCTGGATTGAAGCGTTTGCAGCGTCTACAATCACCACATCTGTGAGCGAGGCAATTGGCATAGGAGCGGCTGCTCTGAAGGGCGCACTTGCAGGCTCAAAAGTCAAACTCGGAGCAGTCACGCTGGTCTCGACTCTTATAGGCATCGGAGCAGGTATCGTTGTCGTGTTGCTGTTCAGATCGGACTCTAAGCTATATCTCGTCATGAATCCTGCTATTGACTGTTTTGATTTTTCAATTGCTGGAGGTTCGAAATGGCAGCAGGAAACAGCGGTTGTTAGGCACAACCTTCAGAATGGAGAATACGAAACCGTCTATGAGCACAAGATAGCTAACTGTACAAAGGGGACATCGTCCTGATGGGAAAGCTAGAGCAGGACTTCTTATCGAGAGCCGACTATGCGGCAGACCTCACTTGGTGGGAGATAACGAGAATCAGTTTTTGGTCAGGATATTGCAAGAAGCCGGTTCCTCGACCGCACGGTTGCGGGCCAGTGATGAGGTGGTTGATAGGCTTCAGAGAAACCCATACTGTTAATGGAAAAGAAAATTGGATACCCCTTATTGTCTATCTTGGTTTAGTGATCATGGCATTTGTTTTGACATGGATTTTCGGGCATATCATTGGCAATTGGGCGTTGCTATGGTTTGGTCTGGTAATCGTTGGTTTAGGAATTCATGTTTATTCAGGCGTGCTCTGCTTTCGGGCTGGTGGTTGGGAAGAGATACTTGAAGAGAGGTGTAAAAAAACGGCTTGGGATGAGCAGTTGGGGGTTTTGCGGGGGGATTCAGACGGGGGCGCCGGTCGGCGGTTTGGCAGGTTCTGGCGGCGGGTTCGACGGGTTGGGTGAGGGCTGTCGGGGGTTTGGGTGGCACGGTTTCGTTGTGTTTTGGAGGGTGTTTCTGGTTTGGTGATGCACAATGGGGCGGCAGGGTTGGACGCTGGCAGTGCGTGGAATGTGGAGCGGGCAGGGATCGCTCGGAAGCGGGCGGGGTCTCGCACGGCGGCCGATGAGTTGCGTTTGCGGGAGTTGGAGTGCTTGGTGTCGTTGTGGTTGGACGATGAGCAGCGGCCGGCGGTGCCGACGGCGGCGGTGCGGGCGTGTGTTGAGTCGGGGGCGCGGCGGGTGAGGCAGGGGCCTTTGGTGCGCGAGGGCCTGCGGGTGGAGTCGGTGGGGCGGTTCGGCTACGACACTGAGCGGTATGGGACGTCGTTGGAGGAGCTGGGGACCTCCGCGCAGTTCACGGCGGCGGTGGTGGTGCAGCGGGCCCGGATTCTGCGGACTAGGGCCAAGTTCGATGCGCCGTGGTCGCTGGAGTTCACGGTGGGGGTGAACCCGGAGCTGGTGGGCAAACAGGAGTTGGCCCAGTGGTTGGAGATCGCCGGCAACCGGGTGGGTTTGGGCGACTGGCGCCCGGAGAAGTCGGGCAGCTACGGGAGGTTCCGCACAGACAGCATTGAGGAGTTCCCGCCCTGACGGGAAGGCGGAACCGCGCGACAGGGTCGCCGGGGCCAGGCCAAATGCCGTAGATCCCGATGGGAATTAGAGCCTCCGAGGCTAGGCATGGCATGGCGGGGCAGGCCGCGGCAGGGCAAGGCGAGGCAGGGCATTGGGAAGCGAATCCCGTCGCTGTGTCCGGCACCGCGCTTCAGCCCGGTTCGCTGTGGGATTATTGAACCCCGTATTCCGCCGCTTCCAGTTCTCGTAGCAACTCAAACCGCTCCCTCAGCTCCCGACGCCGGCTGCGGTCGTTGGCCAGATTCACCAATTCGTGCGGATCGTCATCGTGGTCGTACCACTCGTGGTCGTGATCGTCGAAGTCGGCGTCGGGGCCGAACAGCATGGAGTCGCCCAGCGACACACCGAGATTGCTGACCCCGCCGCCGATGCCGTAGTAACGGCAGTATTTGTGGCGGCCGTCGAACACCCCGGATGAGGCGTAGCGCACCTTCTCCACCCCCAGGTACCACGGCCACCGCTGGGCGAACAGGATGTGGTCGCGGATCGCCGCCGACTGGTCGTCGAACAGCGGGCTGAGGCTCAGGCCGGGCAGATCGGAGGCGTCCACCCCGGCCAGCTCCAAGATGGTGGCGGCCAGGTCGGTGTGGCACGTGAGCGACTCGGTGGCCGTCCCCGCCGCCGTCAGCCCCGGCGCGGACACATACAGCGGGATCCGCATGGTCTCCTCGTAGTTCCACGGTCCCTTGGAGCGCAGCCTGTGCGAGCCGCACTGGTCGCCGTGGTCGGAGGTGAACACCACCACGGTGTTGTCCCACTGGTCGATGTCGTCGAGCGCGGCCAGGATCACCGCCAGGCACTGGTCGCTCAACTGGTGCAGCTTCACGTAGTAGTCGAGCTGGCGCAGCCACAGGTCGTGGTCGCCGGGGTCCATCGGCCCCGGGGTGCTGTTGCGCTCCATCTCCAGCAGCCACCGGCGGTGCACCTCGGGCTTGGAGTGCAGGTCGTCGTCGAAGTTCTCGGGCAGCTCGGTACACCACCGCTCGATCTCGTGGGCGAAGGCGGGCAGGTTGGTGGCCCGGCCCCACTTGCGCCGGTCGAGCTTCTCCCGGCTCTGGGCCACGTAGTCGGGCGCCTGTTCCCAGAACCAGGGCTGGTCGAGGGGGAACCACATGATGTCGTGGGGGTTCACCAAGCCCACCGTCAAGAACCACGGCTGGGTTGCGCCCCGTTGATCGCGCAGCCAGGCGGCCGAGTCGGCGGCGATGGGCTCGTCGAACTCGGTGCCGCTGCCCGGCAGCCCCCAAAAGGCCATGTCGTTGCCGGTCCAGTCGGAAAAGCCGTAGGCCTCCATGTTTGGTTCGGCGGCGGCTTCGAGGTGCCACTTGCCCTTGTAGGCGGTGCGGTAGCCGGCCTCTCGCAGCCTGGTGCCCAGGGTGGGGATGTCGGAGGAGAGCTGGGTGTTGTTCGGATAGCTGGAGTTCTCGGTCACCCCGTGCTCGTCCATGTGCAGCCCGGTGAACAGCGTGGCCCGCGACGGCGAGCACGGCGAGGTGTGGGTGTAGTGGCGGCGGAACTCCAGCGACTGGTCCAACAAGCGCCGGCGGGCGGGAAGCGGCACTTCGGGCGGCAGCCAATCCCTCTGGCGCTCTTGATCGGACACCAACAACAAGATGTTGGGCGACCTGTTTTCGGGCATCGAGGGAAGCGTAGTGGCGCGCGGGGCCGCATATCTTGCGCTTCCGATAATTTAGTGGTGGACTATCGGCCTGAACGTTGCGCAACCGCGCCTGCCCGAGGGGGACTCCATGAAAACGCGTTCTTGGCTGTATTCGCTTTTCGCCGTTCTGCTGGCGTTCTCGCTGGTTGCCACTGCTTGTGGCAATGACGATGACGATCCTGGAGCGGGCCCTGCGGCGTCTTCGGATGACTCTGGCGACATGGCTGGCGACGATTCCGGCGACGACATGGCCGATGACTCCGGCGACATGGCTGGCGACGATTCCGGCGACGACATGGCCGATGACTCCGGCGACATGGCCGACGATTCCGGCGACGGCATGGCCGACGACGCCGTTGTCATAGAGGAGATCGGCCCCCCCGAAGACACAGTGGTCACGGTGTGCGACGCGCCTTCGTTCACACAGATCTATGCCAAGGTGATGGCCAATCGGGGCTTCGCCGAGAACCGGGGATTCGAGATGGACTTCGTGGCCTGCCACTCCGGCGCCGCCCAAGCCGCCGCCTTGGTCTCCGGCCAGGTTGACATAGCCCTGAACACCCCCGACAACATGCTGGGAATCCGCAACGCCGACTTCGACGTGGTGATGTTTGCCCAGGTTGTCGACAACCACTTCTTCGACATTGTGGTCAGCAACAACTTCGGCGAAATCGACTGCCCCCAGGGCGATTGGGAGTGCGCCATGGCCGCGCTCAACGGCACCCGAGTTGGCGTTGTCGCCCGAGGGGTCGCCGCCGAGCAGATCGCCCGCCAGCTCTTGGACTCCGCCGGGTTCGACCCCGACGATTCCACCTACATCGCCACCGGCTTGGCTGGCACCACGCTGGCCGCCTTGGACGCCGACGAGGTGGATTGGGCAATCACCTTTGAGCCCGGTTTGAGCACAGCCGAACTCGATGACATCGGATACGCCCCGTTCCGGCTGCGGGCGGGGGATGGGCCGACCGAACTGGATTGGCCATCGGCGATCATGCTCACCGCTCGCTCTTACTGGGATGCCAATCCCAACACCGTTTTGCATTATCGAGCGGCGATCCTCGAAGCCATGGAGTGGTTGCGCGACCCGGCCAACCGCGACGCGGTCTTGGAGGAGTTGGACGCCCACCTGGGCCTTGACCCTGAAATGGCTGCGTACATATTCGACAACAACATCGGCTCGATGACGGTTACCGCTGAGCTCGACCCGGTCCGGATCACCAACAACGTCAACTACGCCGTTGGCCGAGGCATCCTCGCCGAGGCCCAAGAATTCGGCGAATTCGCGGTGGGCCCGGACATCGATGTCATCCTGCCGCCAGCGTTGGTGCCAGAGACGACAACCGTCAACATCTGCCAGGCGCCCTCGTTCAATGGAATGATCCCCCACATTGCCGAAGAGGAGGGCTTCTTTGCTGACCGCGGCATCGACGGCGAGTTTGTCCAGTGCCACTCCGGTCCGGCCAACGCCGCGGCGCTGATTGCCGGCGAAGTCCACTTCGTCCAAAATACGCCCGACAACATGCTGGGCATCCGCAACGCCGGGTTCGACGTGGTGATGTTCCAGCAGTTGGTGGACAAGCACTTCTTCGACATTGTGGTGTCCAACAACTTCGGGCCGATCGATTGCGAGCAAGGCGACTGGCAGTGCGCAATGCAAGAGCTTGAGGGCACCAACGTAGGTGTGGTGGCCCGCGGCGCGGCGGCCGAGCAGATTGCCCGCCAGCTCATTGACTCTGCCGGACTTGATCCCGACGGCGCGACCTACATCGCCACTGGCTTGTCGGCTACCACGCTGGCGGCTCTCATATCGGGCGAGGTGGACTGGGCTATCACCTTCGAACCCGGCCTGAGCCAGGCCATCGTTGACGATATCGGCTACGCCCCGTTTGCCCTGAGAGCCGGAGATGGTCCGGCCGAGCTGGACTGGCCATCGTTGGTCAATACCGCCTCACGGGAATTCATCGAGCAGAATCCCAACACGGTGGCCATCTTCGCCCAGGCCAGTCGCCAAGCCATGGACTTCATGCGCAATCCTGCCAACCGCGACGCGGTGCTGGAGTACATGCGCGACTTCCTCAGTTTGGAGGGGGCAGTGGCTGAAACAGTCCTCGATTCCAACATCGGAAGCTTGTCGCTCAACGGTGCACTCCAGCCCGCCCGCCTCCAGAACAATGTGGACTACGCGGTGGGCCGCGGCATCCTCGAAGAGGCCCAGGCCATCGACGAATTCACGGTTTCTCCATAGCCAACCCCTCTTCTGGTCGGGTGGCCTGCTTGGGCCGCCCGACCGGAGGGGCTGACTAAGTGGGGCGCGTAGACGGGAAACACCCCATGCCTTCCAATCACTGGATTCTCAATAGATTCGGCAATCCAAGATCCACCTATCGGCGCGGATTCTAAGGTGTCTTGATGGTGGCGTTGTGAGCCCAGCGGTCGAACTGAAGGATGTGACCCTCATCTTCGGGGGCGATCACCCCAAAGACGAACCGGTTCTCGCCATCCAAGACATCAACCTCTCCATCCCGGCTGGCCAGTTCGTGGCCGTGGTCGGGCCGAGCGGCTGTGGCAAGACCACCATCTTGAACATGCTGGCCGGGATCCTCAACGCCACCCGGGGATCGGTCATTCGCCATGGCGAAGAGGTCGACGGCCCCAGCGACGACATCGGCTACATGCTGGCCCGGTCGGGGCTGAGCCCGTGGCGCACGGCCCGCCGCAACGTCGAGCTCGGCCTTGAGTTCCGGGGCGTGCCCCGAAGCGAGCGGCGCGAGCGGGCCATGGAGCTGTTGGCCAAGCTGCGCTTGGAGGGCTTTGCCGACTCGTTCCCATCTCAGCTCAGCCAGGGCATGCGCCAGCGGGTGGCCATCGCCCGCACGCTGGCCATCGACCCCGACCTGTGGCTCATGGACGAGCCCTTCGGCGCCCTCGACGCCCAAACCCGGCTTACCGTCCAGTCTGAGTTTTTGGAGCTGTGGTACGAGACCCACAAGACGGTGATCTTCGTGACCCACGACCTTGAAGAGGCCGTGCTTTTGGCCGACCGGGTGGTGGTGATGACCGCCCGTCCCGGCCGCATCAAGTCGGACACCATCGTCGACCTGGCCCGGCCCCGGGTGATCGACGAGCTCCGGTTCGACCCGGTCTTCCGGGAGACAGAGCACAGGATTTGGGAGGAGCTGCGCGGTGAGATCGTCTGACGTCGACGAGCCTCGGGAAGCCGACATGGCCGACCAAATCCGGTTGGCCGACGCCCTCAGCCAGGAGGAAGTCGAGGCGCTGATCCCCGAAGAGCCGATTTGGAGATACCGCCTGCGCCGCCTGGACATACCCGTGCAGATATTTCGGATAGTGATCCTGTTCATCATCTGGGCGCTATGGCACTACGAGATCGTTTGGAATGGCTGGGACGCATTGTCGATTGCCGGCATCCAGCCGTTCCCCGATGTGCCCGAGACGTTCCGGGCCAGCCCTGGTGAGACCTGGGAGTACTTCACCAAGATCTACCACGAGAAGCTGTTCTGGCAAGACCTCTGGGTCACGGTGAAGGAGGCGTTGTTCGGCTTCGTCATCGGCTCGATCCTCGGACTCCTCGTCGGCATCGTCTTGGGGCGCTTCCGGCGGGCGGCCAAAACGATGGGGCCCTTCATCGTCATCATCAACGCCATGCCCAAGATCGCCTTCTTGCCGCTGATCTTGATCGTGTACGGCGTGGGCGAGACCTCCAAGGTGGTCTTGGCCGTGATCATCGTGTTCTTCATCGTGCAGGTGCCCACCCAAGCCGCCGTGGCACTAGTGGATCCCGATTTGGACCTGGTGGCCCGCACCATGGGCGCCTCCCAGCGCCAGCTCTTCACCAAGGTCACACTGCCCGGCATCACCCCGGCGGTGTTCGGCGCGCTGCGGCTGTCGGCGGTGATCTCGGTGCTGGCGGTGGTGTTCGGCGAGATCTTCTCGGCCCGCCGCGGCCTCGGCCAGCGCCTCATCACAGCGGCCAACCAGCTCTCCTACGGCGACACCTTCGCCATCGTGTTCATCCTGGCCCTGATCGCGCTCATCATGAACGGCGGCATCGGATTCGCCGAGCGCAAAGCCCTCCGCTGGCAAGCCACCCAACAAGGCGGCCAAGTCATCTCGCTTTAGGGGCTAGAACTTCGGAATCGGCCCTCGGCTAGTTCGGCTAGGCGCTCCAAGTCGGCCTCAGCAAGCATCTCGATGACATCGGAGACCGGCTGGTCGTCCCCTTTGACTGCTTCTAGTGCCCGATGCCCTGCACTATTGGATGCCGGTCGGTCGGTGGTCAACAGCACCAATCGAGGATGCCCTCCTTCGGCGTGTAGCACTGCGGCTTTGCCTAGCGCCTTCCACAGTGTGTCGGTGCGGCGCAGCCCAGGGCGCTGGGTCACGCTGAAGGCACCGGATACATCGAACAGCCATTCTTTGCCCAATTGGTCGACGGCCCTGAAGTTGACCTCCACTCCGCAGGGGAAACGAACCTTCTCTCGGATATCTCGGAATCCGCACTGTTGGAGAATTTCGCGCGCCAATTCCTGGGCCTTTCGGCCTTGTTGCGCGGCTCGGACTTGGAAGTTGTCGCTCCATTCAGGTTCGGCTCTACTGGCAGAAGGAGCGACCGTGACCTGCCACTGGAGCTTGTCTGATCGCTTCTTGAGTCGCTCGCGTTCGTCGGCGATGCGCTGCTCGGCCAACTCGATGTAGTCGGCGTCGGTGTCGAAGCCCACGTAGTGCCGTCTAGTGCGACCTGCGGCTACAGCTGTTGTCCCTGCTCCAACGAAGGGATCGAGCACCAAATCGCCTCGGTAGGTGTAGAGGTCGATCAGCCTTTGGGGCAATTCCACCGGGAACGGTGCGGGATGGCCGACACGAGTGGCCGACTCGGGGGAGATCTCCCATATGTCAGTAGTGGCCTCCATGAACTCATCCACGAAGGCGGTTCCCTCGGAGGGGAGCTCCTGAGCTTCCCTCTCGGCTGCGGTCAGGGCCCTGTCGAAGCGCCCTTTGGAGGCAATCACCACCCGCTCAGTGATGTCCCGCAATACCGGGTTTCCCGGCCGCTGGCAGCTGCCCCACGCGCAGCTGCCCCCTGCACTGGAAGCCTTCTTCCAGATCACTTCGCCCCGCAGCAGCAGCCCCAAGCGGTCTTGGAGTATGTCGATCACATCGGCGGATAGGGAGCGATAGGGGCGTCGTCCCAGGTTGGCCACATTCACTGCTATGCGTCCGCCTGTTTCCAGCTTGCGCACGCACTCAGCAAAGACCTCTTCCAGCATGGCGAGGTAGTCCACGTAGTCGGCTGGGATGTGGCCTTGGCCCACCGCCTCCTCATACTCCTTGCCCACGAAATAGGGCGGCGAGGTGACCACCAGCGCTACGGAGTCGTCGGCGACCTGCCCGTGCAAGTCCATCTTGCGGGCATCGCCAACCCAGAGTTGGTCACGGCAAGCCGGAGGGGAAACATCATCGGCTTGGCTGATTTCCGGCACCGGAAACCGGTCGTAGAACGCGGAAGAATCGTGTCCTTCCCGCCGACTTACCCTGAAATTGGAGGTAGCCGTCCCTTGTCTAGGCCGGGCAGATCCTACCTATCGAAGTTGCATCGCAGCAGCGACAATTTGGCGGAGCGACCCCGTCGTGGGTTGTGACTATTGGGGCCCGTCAGGTCTCGAATCCATCACTTCGGCTCAGCCCTCTAGCCGGCCCACTCTCCGGCACAGGTCCATGACAACATCGGTGAGCTTGTCCAGGCGGCTGTGGACCTCCCTGAAACCTTCCTTCATGTCATCGCGGAGCTTGGCATTGTCCGAGCGCACTTCCCTGAAACCCTCGTTCATGTCATCGCGGAGCTTGGCGGTGTCGGCTCGACGGCCGCGGTCAAGATAGAGGGTGAGGGTGATGCTTATCCCCAGCAGGGCGAGTATGGCTTGTTCCACGTGTCCTCCTTAGAGGGCGTGTCGCGTGGGGGAAGCTTGGGATCAGTGTAACAGGACCATCAATCGCTGCCTCAACAGGCCTGGGAGTGCCAGCGGCCGTTGCGGTGCTCTAGTTCTAGGGGGAGGCCGAAGCAGGCTGAGAGAGATTCGGAGGTCAGCACTTCTTCCAGGGGGCCTTGGGCCAGCACTTGGCCCTCGCGGAGGAGCAGCGCGTGGGTGAAGCCGGCGGGGATCTCCTCGGTGCGGTGGGTGACCATCACCAGGGGAGGGGCGGCGGGGTCGGCGCCCAGGCGGGCGAGGTCGGTCACCAGCATCTCTCGGCCGCCCAAGTCCAGGGTAGAGGCGGGCTCGTCCAGCAGCACCAGGCCGGGGTCGGTCATCAGGCTGCGGGCGATCTGCACCCGCTGGCGCTCGCCTGAAGACAGGGTGGCGACGGTGCGCTCGCCCATTCCTCCCGCTCCCACCTGCTCCAGCAGCGATGCCGCCCGTTCCCGGTCAGCGTCGGTGTAGTCGTGCCACCACGGCTCCAGGGCGCCGTGGCGGGCGGTCATCACCACATCCACTGCCTTCAGATGGGGACGCAGCATCTGGGCCAGCGCAGGGGAAACGAACCCCACCCGGTGCCGCAGGCGGCGCACGTCCACCTTGCCCAACTGCTGGCCCAGCACCTCGACGGTGCCGGTGGTGGGGTGCTCGTACAGAGCGGCGATCCGCAGCAGCGAGGTCTTGCCACTGCCGTTGGCCCCCAGCACCACCCACCGTTGGTCAGCAGCCACCTTCCAATCCACGCCGGAAAGGATGGGCCGCTTGTCGCGAGTGAATCCCACCCCGGTCATCCGCAGCGCCAATGTCCGCGTCTGGCTGCCCATGATGCTCAGTTGGCGTGGGCCATCCAGGTGGCGTACATCTCGGCGTAGTGGCCGCCCTGGGCTACTAACTCCTCGTGGGTGCCGATCTCGGTGATCTTGCCGTCTTCCACCACCGCGATCCGGTCGGCTCGCATGGCGGTGGCCAGCCGGTGGGCAATGATGATGGCCGTCCGCCCCTCCAGCACCACGTCCAACGCAGCCTCGATCTTCGACTCCGATCGCAGGTCGAGATTAGAGGTGGCCTCGTCCAGCACCAGCACCCGGGGCCGGGCCAGAAACGCCCGGGCCAGCGCCAGAAGCTGCCGCTCGCCCGCCGACAGGGACGCTCCCCGCTCGTGGACCTGGGAGTTCACGTCATCGGGCAGCCGCTCCAGAAGCTCGGTCAACCCCACCACCCGACAGGCCTCCAGCACCTCGGCCATCGATGCCTCAGGCCGGGCGAAGGCCACGTTGTCGCGGATTGATCCGTAGAACAAGAACGGTTCCTGGGGTACAACCCCCAACTGGCGCCGGAGCGAGGGCAACGTCACCGTGTGAAGGTCGTGGCCGTCGATGCAGACCGTTCCCTGCTGGGGGTCGTAGAACCGGGCGATGAGCTTGGCCACCGTGGACTTGCCCGCCCCGGTGGGCCCGACCACCGCCAGGCTCTCGCCCGGTGCCAGCCGCAAGCTCACGTCGTGCAGCACCGGGGTGTCGTCCTCATAGCCGAAGCTCACCTGGTCGAGTGTGATCTCACCCTCGATGGGGGGCAGTTCCACGGCATCGGGGGCCTCCACCACCGAGGGCTCGTTCATCAGCACCTCGCGCAGCTTCTTGGCCGAGGCCTGCCCCTGCTGGTAGCCGTTGTAGAGCTGCACGAGCTGCTGGATGGGGGCGAAGAAGAAGGTCAGATACAGCACGAAGGCGGTGAGCTCGCCGGGGGTCAGGCTCCCGTTGATCACCATGGTCCCGCCGATCACCACGAGAAGGGCTTGGCCGATGATCACAATGGCCTCAGTGGTGGGGGCGTAGATGGACGCCGCCCGTACTCCGGCCAAGTTGGCGTCCTTGTGCCGCCCCACCACGTTGTTGTGGTGAACGATGTTGTGGCGCCGGCGGTTGTGGGCGGTGATCACCCGGATGCCGGCCAGGCTCTCCTGCAAATCAGCCAGCACATCGGCGATGCGGTCCCGCACCAGCCCGTAGTACAGGTTGGACACCCTCCGGAACCAGATGCTGAGCACGAACGTGCCCGGCACCACGATCACGAGGGTCAGCACTGCCAGCAGCGGATTCAGGTAGAACAGCACGCCGGTGATCACCGCGAGCACCAGCGATTGCACCGCGAAGTTCACCAGGCCCTCTTGGAACAGCACGGTCAGGGCCTCGATGTCGCTGGTCATGCGGGTCATCAGCACGCCCGCCTTCTCCCTGGTGAAGAAGTCCAGCGACAGCCGCTGGTAGTGGGAGAACAC
>JAJEDQ010000225.1 GCA_022821445.1 Acidimicrobiia bacterium
CATTTTGCCCGGCTGATCTCCCGCAGAGCGTCGATCTCCAGCTCCTTGTCGGCCACGATCCGCTTCAGCCGCGCGTTCTCGGCCTCCAGGTTCTTGAGCCGCTTCACGTCATCGGCCTTCAGGCCCCCGTACTGGTTGCGCCACCGATGAAACGTCGCCTCCGACACCTCCAAATGCCGCGCCACATCCGCCACCGACGCGCCCTCGGCCAAAAGCCGATCCGCCTCCCGGAGCTTGCGCACAATCTGCTCAGGCGTGTGCCGCCTTCGCTTGGCCATACTCGTGATCCTCCTCCATCCAGCAATACTGGACAACGAACTCTCACAACAGGCGGACCAAACCCAAGGGGTCACGCCACTGTCAACGGAGGTTAACGTAGTCACTGTGATGTCTTCGTAATATTTGGCTAGCAGTCGCCGTGTGCCTTTCCAACCGGGTCCGGCTATAGCTGACGCGGAGACGATCAAGGCGAGCACTCCGCCGGCCTTCAGCTTGCGATGGGCCAAATCCACAAAGTTCGAGGCCAGTCCGGCGTTGCCGTGTCCAGCGCGATCTGCTGGGTCAGTTCCTCCCAATTGGTAGGCTCGCTTGAGGCCGTCGCTCATCAATCTCTGGGCCTCCTCATCGTTGTCGAGGCCGGCGAATGCAGGGATTGGGACGACCACCCCGTCTTCTGAGCCGCGTTGTTTGTTCTCGTGGTTGGTGGGCCGGGTGAATGGCGGGTTCATGATGATCAGGTCAAATCCCCCGTCAGGGACTACAGCTTCGCTGTAGGCAGGGGCGTCTGAAGCTTCTATCGCGGTTGAACCATCGCCAAACAGTGCCCGTCGGTGGTCGCCGCTGAGCAGGTCTAGAGAGCCGATCCGTGTTTCCATCCCGCTGCCGAAATCGTCAACGCCCAGGGGCAAGACCCATGTTCTTGTGCTGGTGTAGTCGATATCCGGGTGCTCTCCTGAGAGCACAGCGGCCGTTAGGTGTACAGCAGCGGGCATGATGTCGCACCCGTGCAACACGTCCTCCATCATCGCCTTGTGCAAATTGGATGGGTCACCTCCAGAATCCTCATGGCGTGCTGCGATTCGTCGGTAAGCGGCTGCCAGCAATGCTCCTGTCCCACATGCCAGATCAGCAACGCGCAGCGAGGTCACCGCGGCAGGATCAGCCCAGTCCACCTTGAGGCGGTCCACGGCCATCTCCGCCAGGAAGGAGGCCGATTGGGGGCGCGTGTAATAGGTGGCCAAGAACTTCCGGTCAACGATGAGCCGTCCGAACAACTCGCCCACAAGACCCTGAGTCGCTTGGGTCGCAACCTTGTCGGAAGCGCGTCCGTACACTTCGTCCAACACTGTGTTCGCGATCTCGTCATCGCCAATAGCGTCGAGCAGCTTTCTGGCTATCCCGAAGATCGGCCAGTAGTTGATATCAAGAATCGCATCCCAATCCGCAGAGACCTGATCTCTTTGGGCTCCACTCGAGCGAACCTGATCTGGGGACTGCACCTTGTCGGGATGCAGCATGGCGATGTGGTGTTGAAAAACCACGGCATTGAACATGATGGCCACAGCCATCCTGTTTGACTGGTCCCCGCCTTCTTGAGACAGCACCCGCCCTATTCTCTCGGAACACTCCGTATCGGCCGACAATGGCTCGGCGGCATCCAACACCAACTTCTCGACCTCTCGCTCCAACCCAGCGATATCCACCCCAAGCGACCGCCGCACCCGCGACAACACATCGGACACCGTCAGGCTGGGTTCCTCATCCAGCGTGAACGAAGCCCCTGACAAGCGGTCCAACATCTCCCTCTCGATGGCGTTGCGGTCACACCAGTGGTCCACCGACTTGTAGCTGTCGCCAGCAGGGCGCGGCTCCGGCCAGAACCAGAGCATCTCTCCGTCGTCACCATCAAAGACGACCAACATCTCCAGACTGTGAAGCCTGCGCAGCCTGCGAATTACCAGATGACGCTCCGGCGCAGGAGGAACCGTTTGACACTGGACGCGCCACACATCTACAACCTTCTTGGAGGCGACCGGTTGAGCCGCCATCTGCCCCCCAGACTCAGGCAACAGCGGCTGATGACGAGGTCTGTCCCACCCCAAGCGCTCTATGAACAGCCCTTCGAAATCCCGAGCCGCGATCAGGTCCTGCATCTCTTGGCGCACTGTTGCGACGCTCATCTTCCCCCTGACGCTTCGACCAGCGCTTGCGGGCGCATCGTAGCGAGTCTGCGAGCCTAGCTGGTTGCGACGGAGGCGCGGGCCATTACTCGGCGTGTGGGGTGGTAGTCGTTGACGCCGTAGTGCTGGACGGCTTGGTTGTCCCAGATCACCACAGTGTCGGGGGTCCAGCGGACCCGGCAGTGGTATTCGGGGATCTCGGCTTGACGACAAAGCAGGTTGAGTAACTCGTCGCTGTCGTCAACCGGTGAGCCGTCGCGGTCGACCAACTTGGTAGTGAAACCGGCGTTCACGAACAAGGTGAGCCGTCCAGTGCGGGGATGAGGGCGGGCCACCGGGTGGGTGGCCGGGGGAACTTCGGCCCGCAGCTTGTCCAGATCGTCCCCGTACTTGTCGGCGTAGGCCCCGATGCTCCAGTCGTGGCGGGCTGACAGGGAGGTCAGTCGGTCTCGAAGAACAGGGTCGAGGTTGTCCCAAGCGGTGGCCATGTCGGCGAACAGGGTGTCGCCACCCACAGAAGGAACCTCGATAGCTCGCAGGATGGTGCAGACTGGCGCGTGAGTCCGGAACGTGCCGTCGGTGTGCCACATGTTCTCCAAGCCGACCATGGTGTCGTTGCGCTCAAAGGTGATGGCATCTGTTTGGGCGGCGGTGCCGGGATTGGGGATCAGCTGATCGTCGGTGAGCGGTCCCCAGCGAAGGGCCAGCGCTCCCTGGGCGGAGACATCTATGGGTTGATCTCGCACGATCAGCACCTTCCACTCCAGCAAGGCCCGATCGAGTTCCGCGAACAGCTCGTCGTCCACATCCTCTAGCGACAAGCTGGTGAGCTCAGCGCCAATAGTGGGGGCTACCGGGGATATATCGAACCGCTGGAACTGGGCCGGTTCCCAGTTCTCCGGAAGCCGACGCATAATCCGGGGTCCTACGGGGTGGCGGCGCATACCCCATACTGCTCTGCACAGAGCCAACTCTCAATCAGTAGTTACGCAGGTGAGAATTAGCTTCCGAACATATTGTTCTCGTTGGCCCAGGTCTCGAATCCTCCTGGTTTGAATGGCAGCCGATATTTCGTGGCCAACATGTCGTCGGCTAGTGCACTTACCAATGGCAATGTGAGCAGTCCTTCTCGGATGGCGTCGCAGAGCAGCGTGAGGGTAGGGCGGAGAGGGATGCCATGTGCCTGGGCGGCTTTCCTGCCCGCGGCATCGTCGATAACCGCAACACCGGGAAGGGTTTCGGCCAGGGCTAGGACAGCAGCCTCTCCGCGGTTGCGCTTGCCTGATGCCAAAGCACTGCTGAATCGAGTGAACGCACGGACCTCAGCATCGGTGGTTAGGACATAGTGTTCAATCCAGTCAGCGTCAAGAATCGTCTGGAGTCTCGGGTCAGTTCGTGAGCCGGTTTCGAGTTCCGCTACAACAGCATCGGGGATGACCGCCCGGCTGTTGCCGGCGACGGCCTTTAGAGCACCGAGCCAGCCCGCTTTGGCGAAGTGGCTGAGCGGTCCGGTATCGAACACTAGTGGTGGTGTTTCCACGTCTTTCGGGTTGCCGTGTCGAGTCGTCGAGATCAGGACACGAAGGACCAGATGGCGTCTTCGGGAAGCTGGGGGGGGTCGGGAAGGTCGGCCTCGACCCAGGTATCGAGCAAGAACTCGATAGCGCGGGCAGGCGAGATCATGTCCTTGCGGTAGGCGTTTAGAACGGCCTTCTCATACAGGCGGGGCAACTCAGGAGCAGTCAACTCTTGGGGGGCGGGCGGCACGACGAGCCCGAAGTCCACGATATCGGCCCTCGTCGTGCGAAAGGAGCGCACTTGGGCGATTCGCTCAGGTGTGGCCAAGCCGGTCTCACGGAGGCGCTGTGCCAGGGTAGCCATGTCCACTTGGAACTCACTGGCTATGGTGACTGCCGCCCGCCGTAGATTCTCCTCATCAGGAGATGCGGGCCACAGCGCTCGCATTGACTTCTCGGGTAGCAGCAACGCCCGAGCGAAGGAGTCAATGCGGGCTTCGCGCTCGTCGGACTGTTCATCGGCCACCTGCCAGTCGATGGAGTACTCGTCGGCGAAGAGATAGTGACCGAGTTCATGAGCCAGAGTGAGGCGCCGACGTCCAAACCGCTTCGAGCCATTGACCACCGCCACGCCGCCGGCTGCCAATAGGACCGAGGCGCCATCGGCAATTCCATCCCCCAAAGGCAGTATGAAGACCAGCAGGCCAATCTCGGCAGCGCGTCCTTCTAGCCCAGTGGCTGGCTCCTCAAGGTTGTAGCCGAGCAGTTTCCGGGCGTCCCGCGAGCAGTCTTCAATGCCGCTGTGTGTCGTCGGCATCTCAACCATGGGAGAAGAAGGCAGATCGGGTTCGCCATCGAGCGTTCGCAAGAACTCCACCTCACGGGCAGCGCGTTCCACGGCGAGGTCGACCTTGGGGGATGACTTGCCAGGGTCGAGCGCATTGCGACGCGACACAATCGCCGGAGGTGCCTCCTCCATGAGCCATTCCATGCGCATTTCAAGTGCGTCAGCGATATCCGAGAGCTCAACGACAGTGGTGCGGCGGACACCGGTTTCGATCTTGGCCAGGCTTGACCGGTTCAATCCTGCCTTGTCAGCGCATTGCTGTTGGGTTAGACCAGCCCTATGCCGGGCTTCAGCGATTCTGGTTCCCAACTGGGCGTGGGAGATTGCCATGTGTTCTATTTTAGAACAATCGTGCTCAAGGCTGTCCCATCAATTCAGGCACTGCTAGACGGAATGGGGCACTTCACAGGATGAAGGATTGCGTTCCTGCATGCGTCAGGCAGCGGAGTCGCGTTCGGCGAAGATGTCGGTGGCGATTTCGAAGGACTTCATGGCGGCGGGGAAGCCGGCGTAGATGGCGGCTTGGATTATGACCTCGCAGATCTCCTCCCGGCTCAGGCCGAAGGAGTCCAAGCCCATGATGACGTGCTCTCGGATGGCAAACTCATTGCCTAGGGCGGTCATCATGGCGATAGTGGCCAGGCTGCGCTCCCGGCGGCTCAGCACCGGCCGACCCCACACCGCTGACGGCCCCACCCTCAGCATTTCCATCACGTCATCTCGGACTTCCAGAGGAATAGGCAGGCGGCTAAGCACATCGGGCTGACGAGGTTCAGTCATAGCCCGACCGTACTCCACGCTCGGTAGCCCACAGGCTTCTAGCTAGTCCTCAGGGGCCTGCCAACTCGTTGAGGCTGCGCCATGGTGCTGGTCGAGGGCGCCGGCGACTGCGGCGCCGGCGGTTACGCCGCAGGCGGCGGCCCATAGCCAGCTGAGGGCGGCCAGGGTTCCGGCGGTGGCCACGGTGATGGCGGTGCCGCCTAGGGTCCAGTTCACGGCTACGGCGGCTACGGCTGATACCACTGAGAACCAGAGGGCCGACACCAAGCCGCCGATCAGGTGATGGCGCAATGGCTGGCGGGGGCAGGCCATCTTCTGCACCAGGGAGAACACGGCCACTGCCGACACGAAGCCGACCGCTGGGGCCAGCCTGGGGTCGGCCCATACCGCAATGGCGGTGGGTCCGGCGATCAAGGGAAGCGCTCCCACCAGGAGCCAAAGTCCGGTGAACCGTTCTAGCCACCACGACCGGCGGGGGGCGCCCCGTACCCGGCGGACGGCCCGGCAGGCTGCGGCTGCGGCTCTCATGGTGCCCCACACTGCGACCACCGCGGCTATGGACGTGGCCGCCGGGGGAGCGGAGACCACGTCGGCGAACTCCTCGCCGATGGTGCCGTCCACGTCGCTGAGCGCGGTCTGCCCGGCGTCGGCCAGCCATTCGTTGAACCGGTCGGCGATGCGATCAGACACTGTGCGAACTGTGGAGGCGATGGCCGCAGCGGCCACCGCGGCCGGAAACAGCGACACCGCCGACCAGAAGGCGATCTCTGCCGCTCCGGTGCCGCCTTCGCCCTCTCGCCAGCGCGAAACAGACTGCTTGGCCAGGGAAACGGCCCTAGTTAACCAACTCTTGGCAGCAGCCGACGGTGCCTCGTCAGCACCCATTAGCGAGAGGGTCAGCCGGCCTGGGCTTCGGCGAGACGGGGGATGAGCGCGTCGAACACCTCCGCCCAGTCGCCCACGAAGCCGATGTCCACGACCTCCCACAGGGGAGCGTCGGGGTCGGGATTGATGCCCACCACTGTGCCGGCGTTGCGGACGCCCACGGTGTGGTTGAATTTTCCGCTCATGCCGATGGCGAAGTAGAGCCGCGGGCTGATGCTGTGGCCGGTGATGCCCACTTGGCGGGCCCGGGGCATCCAGCCGTAGTCGGTGACCTTGCGGGTGGCGCACAGGGCGGCCCCGATGGCGGCCTGGTGCTTCTCCAGCTTGGGGTAGTCGGTCGGGTCGACCCCTTGGCCCACGCCGATCACCACCGAGGCGTTGGCCAGCTCATCGCTGTCGTCGTCCCGGTAGCGCCGAATGATCTCCAGGCGGCTCTGGCCGGGAGATTCCAGCGGCAATCGGCGGGCCGGTGGGCGGTCGGGATTGGGGCGGGGGAAGGGCAGCACCCCAGGGCGTACAGTGGCCATTTGAATGGGAGAAGCGCAGAGGATCTCGGCTACCAGCCATCCCCCGAATGCCGGCTTTAAGGCGATCAGCTTCCCGGCGTCGTCCACTTTCAGTCCGACAGCGTCTCCAGTAAGGCCCGCGCCCAGTGTCGCCGCCATCCGAGATGCCACCTCACGCCCCCAAGCGGTGCCCGGTGCCAGCACGGCCCATGGCTGGGTCTCGGCTGCCCAGCCGGTCATGGCCGCCGCTAAGTCTTCCTCGACCAGCGATGTGCCATTGCCGCGATTCACGACAGCGATCTGCTTATCGGCTCCCCACGAGCTCAGATCCTCGTCGGGGTCGTCCAGGTCGGGACCGATGGCGGCCGCCCAACCGCCGATCTCTGCGGCCAGCTCGGCGGCAGCTCCCAAGAGCTCCCGGTTCACCCGCCCGCGTCCGGGCTCCACCAGCACGGCAATCGCGGGACCATCATCACCAGCCATAACGCGCCCGGGAACCAGGGGAGGTTCAGCACTCGAGCCGGAGGCCAGCGCCCCCTTTTCGGCCAAGATCGCCACCGCCTGATCGATCTGCTCGTCCAGCGTGCCGGTCATCATCTGGCGGCCGCGCTCCACGTCGATCATCTGAACTGGCCCGACCGTGGTGGGGCTGGCCTCCTGACCCCACGGACCGGAACCCAGGTCAGCCGCGCTCACCGTCTGGATGTGGGAGCTGTCCACCGAGGCCCAGGCCTCTGGGTCCTTGATCTTGCACGGATCGCACAATCGCTCTGCGCACGACACCACCGCGGGCAACTGCACGGCCACGTCCACCCACTCGTCGTCGTGTTCCAACCGCAGCTCCAAGCGGTCGCCGTGAAGGGAGAAGTGCCGAACCCCGGTGGCGAACGGCAGCCCGAGCAGCTCGGCCAGCTGCGGTGGCACCTGGCCGGTATCGGAGTCCACCGAGTTGCGTCCCATCATCACCAGGTCGAACGGCCCGAACCGCTCCAGGGCGGCGGTCAGGGCCTTGGCGGTGGCCCAAGTGTCGGACCCGGCGAACTCCGGGTCGCAGATGTGGATGCCGGCGTCCGCCCCGAAAAGGAGGGCTTCCCGGCACACGTTCTCGGCCGACGGAGGTCCCAGCGTCAACACGGTCACCGTGCCCCCGCTGGCCCGGGCCACCTCGGTGCCCTTGGCCACGGCTCGGCGGCAGTAGTCGTTCATGTGCATGTCGATGCCGTCTCGCACCATGCGCCCGTCGGGTCCGAGAACCATGTCCTCGAACACCGGGATCTGCTTGGCCAAAACAGCCACTCGCAACGGACGATCCGGCGCGATCACGTCAGCAGGGGGGTCGAACATCTGCTCCGAGGCTACTGAGCGCGGTAGCCCAATAGGGGGTTGGGAGCTGAACGTCTCCGGAGACCTCTAGGCGAGCAGAACGAAAATCCACAGGTTGCAGTGAAAAGGACTAGCACTGATCGAAGGCACCGGTGGATAGAGTTTCGATGGGCCGGAGCGAGGCACCCTCAAGAGGTTCTACCACCCTCGCTCCGGCTCAACGATATTGGTCAGAACGACCATTCCCAGTATATGGCGATCTCGCACCTGTCGAGCAAGGGATTGCTGGACGGCGAGGCCATTGGCGCTGGCATCCAAAGCGACCCCCGTGGGCCGCTACGGTGGCCGGATGGCAATTACGAGAAGGCGAATCGTTACGGGGCACGACGACCACGGAGCGCCAGTCATCATCTCCGACGGGCAGGCACCTTCGAGCTTCTTGGGGCGGAGCACGGCCAGCATGTGGTACATCGGACAGCGTCCCGTCACGGTGGACGACGGCGGGGAGGAGCCGGACGACCGGACTGACTTCGTTCCCCCGCCCGGTGGGATCTCGTGGCGGCTGTTCACGTTGAAGCCATCAGGCGGCAAGGCGATCGGCCCGCTCGATGACCCCCGATTCGATCAAGACCGGGTCGGCTTTCACGCCACCCCCACCATCGACTTCATCGAGATCATCTCGGGGCAGATCCGGTTGGAGTTGAACGAGCATTGGGTGGAGTTGGCCGCCGGCGACTGTGTCATCCAGCGGGGCACATGGCATCGGTGGATCGTGATCGGCGACGACCCCTGCACGTTCAGCGCCACCATGCTGGGGGTGGGCGACGGTGCTGATCCCGGCTTCGCGGGGGCATCCGTTGGCACCGCCGGCCCTCGCAGGATCGTGACCGACGGCGACGGGGTGTGCGCCGACGGCCCCCCGGCCACCGCATCGCAATCCGATGGGGGACTGCTTACCGCCGAGCTGTGGCACACCTTCGCCCCGGTGGTCAGTGAGCTCCAGGGTGGCGACGCTCCCCAGTCGGAGATGCAGCTCAACCCCCCTGGCGGGGGAGTGACCTGGAAGCAGGTGACCATTCCGGCGTCGATGGCCGACCAGGCCGCGTTGATGCACCAAACGCCAACCATCGACTTCGTGCGGATCGCCCAGGGCACGGTGGACCTGGAGTTGCCTGGCCAGCCGCCGACGCATCTTGTGGCGGGCGACTGTGTGATTCAGAGAGGCACCGAGCACGCCTGGCGGAATACCGGCGACGGCCCGTTCACCCTGTCGGCGGTAATGATCGGGGTCGCCAGTGATTGATCGATCGGGGGCTGACCTCGACCCGAGGCTCCAAGCGCTGCTGGACAAAGAGGAGATCACCGACACCATCCACCGGGTGGCCCGGGGCACCGACCGGCTCGACAAGGAGCTGATCGTCTCCGGCTACCACCCCGACGGTTTCGACGACCACAACAACTTCCGGGGCAGTCCGACAGAGTTTGCCGACTGGGTGCTGGAGGTGCTGGTGCACTTCGACTACACCCAGCACCTGTTGGGCCAGTCCCGCATCCAGCTCGAGGGCGATGTGGCCTTTGTGGAGACGTACTGCAACGCCCACCACGTTGTGCATCCCACCGAGGAGGGACCAGGCTCCGACATGCGCATGGGCCTGCGCTACGTGGACCGCTTCGAGCGGCGCGACGGCGGTCTCTGGCTGATCGCAACCCGGATCTGCGCATTCGAGTGGCGTTACACCCTGGAGCTGAATTACTCATTCCCCTACGACGACGACTTCACCATCGGCTACCGGGACCGCTCCGACATCACCTACACCCGCCGGGGCCTGATGGGGGAGCCTCGAGAGTGATGTCCGTCTGGGCTGACACCACTTCGCAATCTCGGGGCGGGAATGGCGCTGGATAAGCGGCCTATCCGGTTTGAGCGGTTGGCCCTGGAGGAAGTGGTCCACGAGATGCTGACCCTGGCCGCCCGGGGCGACGGCTCAGGCTGGATAAACGTGCAGCCGCTGGTGGCTGACGAGGATCGGCCTCCCGAGTCGCCCATATTCAAGTTGTTCACGGCAAAGGGACCTGCCGTCCCGCTGGGCACCTGGGTGCCGGGCCACCATCACCGGGACAAATGGCAGCCCGCCTCAGTGGGCTTGCAGCATGCCGGTGGTCGTTACGCCGCCAAGCTGCTGGAGGAGCGGGGGGTGGCCGAGCCCGACGGTTGGAACCGCCGTCAAGACCACATCAAGCGGGGCTTGGTGTACGAGCTGCCCGAAGGCCAAGACCCGCGTGTGGCGCTGGAGTTCCTGGTCGACGCCATGGCCCAGCTTGTGGAATTCCCGCTCAGCGGGCGCTGGCAGGCAATGGTTCTGACCCAGCGCTAAGTCTGATCCTCTTCGGCACTGAGCCGGCCGGCGGCGTCGCCTTTGAGCTGGCCCTTGGCCACTTTGCCCCCTGAGGACCGGGGCAGGGCATCGACCACGAACAAGTGCTCGGGCCACCACTCCCGGGAAACCCCGCGGCTGGCCAGGTGTTCCCGGAGTCCGTCGAGATCCAGGCTGGTTCCGGGCACAAGCTCCACGTAGGCGGCCACCCGTTCGCCGAACACCGGGTCGGGGGCGGCTACCGCGGCCACCATGGCCACTGCCGGGTGGGTCATCACATCGTCTTCCACGGCGGGGGCGCTGATGTTCTTGCCGCCGCGGATGATGAAGTCAGACGTGCGTCCCACCACCCGCAGGTAGCCGTCGTCGTCGATCTCCACGATGTCGCCCATCAGCATCCGGCCATCGTCGGCCATCAGCTCGGTGTTGGCCTTGGCATCGTCGTAGTACCCCAAGGCAGTGGCCGGTCCCCGGCAGGCGGGTTGGCCCCGGCCTCGCAGCTCGGGAAGCAGGGAACCGTCGTCGGGATCGTACAGGGCACAGTCCATCTCCGGCTCGCACCGGCCGCCGGAGCGCAGCCGGGCCGACCGGGGGTCGCTCAGGCGGGTGCCGCTCAGCATCCCGGTCTCGTTGGAGCCGTAGAAGTTCAACACCGTGCAGCCGGTGCGGTCCTCGAACTCGGCGGCTCGCTGATAGGGGATGGCCTCGCCCCCGGTGAACATGATCCGCAGGGACGACAAGTCGTGGTCGTCGAACACCGGCGAGTTGAGCATCATGATGAACTGGGTGGTCACCGCGCACAGCACGGTCACCCGCTCGGCCTCGATGAGGCGGATCAGCGCGTCAGCATCGAAGTCGGCCATCACCACGGTGGGCACGCCCAGAATGGTCGGGGTGTAGTGGGCGGTCCACAGACCGAAGCCGAACGGGGCCGGCACCGGCACGCAGAACACCTCGTCGGTTCCGAGCCTGCTGTACTCCACCGCCTTCTGATGGAAGTAGAACCACCGGTTATGGGTCTGCATCACGCACTTGGGCAGCCCGGTGGTGCCCGACGTGGAGTTCAATAAGCAGAGCTCCGAGGCCCCCAAGCGGCGCGCTTCGACGGCTTCGGCAAATCCAGGGACAGACTCCGGTTTGGGAGCGTCCTCGCCGTCGAGAGCAATGGCCGCATCCTGGCCAGGGCCGTCGATGGTGATGTGGTGACTTAGATCGGGCAGGTTTCGCCGCCATTCAGCCACCGCGTCGGTCGCCGCCCGCCCTCGAAGTTCCGCCGCGGTGACGACAGCCCGAGCCCCGGATTTCTCAACCAAGTGGGCGATCTCTGCCGGCCCAGCCCGGTGTCCGATCCCCATGACCACCACTCCGGCCTTGTCGGCGCCGGTAAAGGCAGCATGGACGGCGGCGCCATCCGGCAAGATCACCGCCGCCCGATCTCCCCGATCCAGCCCCGCCGCCAACAGCGCAGCGGCCACCCGATCCGACAGCCGGTCATAGCCCGCCCAAGAGGTTCGATCGATGCTCCCCGAAGAGCCCTCCTCGAGCGAGCGGCTCCAGGTGGCATACGCAATGTCATCAGGCCGCTCAGCCGCGTTGCGCCGAATCAGATCGGTGGGCGTGTCATCCCCCCACCACCCGGCAGCCATATAAGCAGCCGCCACCTCAGGATCAGCCGCCAAATCGTTCAGCGCAGTACCTTCCTATCAGTATATTTCAGTATATAAAAAGCTTTATTGGGAAGTGCTATAACTATCCGTACAATACTAAGGGCCGTACCGGGTCTCGTGCACAGACCCGGTACGGCCCTTGGAGAGAGCGAAGCTTTCTCCACTTGGGGCTGCCCGGTAGGTCGGGGCGGTGCAGACTTGACACCTCGCCGCGGGGGTTCGAGTCCCCCCAGCTCCACCGAGGGCATCCTACCCAGCCCACCAGCAGGCGACAACAACATTCCAGCAGCTATCGGTATCGATTGAACAGGCTCAAAAGCTGTTGGGGTCGGCGATCACCGAGTCGGGGATGGGGTGGCGGAAGAGGTCGCTGGCGTTGGCCCAGCAGATTTGGGCAACCTCGTCGGCGGGGATGCCGGCAAGTTGTTTGCGGAGCAGTTCCTGGGTGTTGGGCCAGGTGGAGTCGGCGTGGGGGTAGTCCGACTCCACCATCAGGTTCTCCAGGCCGATGTAGTTGCGGTGGTCGAAGGCCGAGGGGTCGTCGATGGCGCAGAACCAGAAGTTGCGGCGCAGGGTGTCGGCGGGGGAGAGCTCCACGTCGTTCCAGGTGCCGTACATGGAGTCGTACTTGCGGACGTGCTCCAAGCGGTCCAACAGCCCGGCCACCCAGCCCAGGCCCCCTTCGCTGAGGGCGATCTTGATGTTGGGGAACCGCACCGGGATCTTGGAGTACAGCCAGTCGACCGCGGCGAACATGGCGTAGCCGAAGAACAGCACCCCCACCGTGTCAGAGGGGGCATCGGGCGAGGTAGCCGGCGAGGTGCCCGAGGAGCCGACGTGCAGGCACACCACCGTCTCGGTCTCCTCGCAGGCGGCCATGATCGGGTCCCAGTGGCCGGAGTGCAGGCTGGGGAACCCCAGAGAGTGGGGGGCCTCGGAGAAGCTGATGGCCTTGTAGCCCCGCTCGGCGTTGCGGTACACCTCGGCCGCGCCCACCTCGGGGTCGAGGAAATAGGTGAGCTGGCAGGGGATCATGCGGTCGGGACAGGCCCCGGACCACTCCTCGATGTTCCAGTCGTTCCAGGCCCGCACCGCGGCCAATGCCAGGTCGGGGTCGTCGGTGAGCTGCTGGAACCGCTGTCCGCAGAAGCCGGGCAAGAACGACGGGAAGCACAGCGAGGCGTAGACGCCGTTGAGGTCCATGTCGGCGATCCGGGCGTCGATGTCCCATGACCCCCGGCGCATGTCCTCGAAGCGGGTGGGCTCGAAGCTGTACTCGCTGACCGGGCGGCCCACCACCGCGTTGAACCCCACATTGGGCAGCGAGTGTCCGGCATACAGCCAGGTTTCCGTTCCGTCGTCGAGCGTGGCCACCCGGGGAGCGTCGTCGGCATATTTGGCCGGGAATCGATCGGCGAACGCCCCGGGGGGTTCCACAATGTGGTCGTCCACCGAGATCATCGGCGTCCACCGGTCGGCCCGCTCGGGCTCGGGCAGGAACGTGACTTGGCCCTTGACGTGCTGGGTAAAGGAGGTGTCAGCAGTGAGGTCGTCGAGCGAGATGGCCATGTCTAAGCTTGCCGCGAATCAGCCAGGCTGAGCCACTGAGAGGTGGATTTGCAGATCGGTGAAGCTGGGCGGGCCGAGGCCGTCGCTACAGTGCAGGGCCAGGTGCTGCTCATCGGTTTCCACGATCATTCCGGCGTTGCCCAGCCACGCCGTTTCCAGTCCGCCCAGATCCCAGGCGTTCCACACTTCCAAGCGCCGGACCTGAGCCCCGAGCACGGTCAGCTCCACCTCGGGCGGGCTGGTGTCGGACCACAGTGATATGACCTCGGAAACAGCCTCATTGGCCTCGAGGAGACCGTTTACTGCGGCCAGCTTGAGGGCTTGGCGCCGGTCGGGGCGGGCGGCGACCCGCTCTATCCGCACCCTGGTGCCCTCCGACACCGCCAACCGCAGCAGCGGCCGGACGTCTCGCCCCCGGTGCACCACGGTCTCGGCCCCGTCGGCAAATTGATCGCTGAGCGTAGGGGCGGCACTCATGGCTGGGCGAAGGGGTCGAGCCCCTTGTCTCCCCAGGTGGGGGTGGGCTTGCGCTGGGTGGCCCAGCAGTAGCGCAGCATGGGCTCGGGCAGGTCCAGCTCCTCAATAGTGCTGGTTCGGGGATTGAAGCGCTGGGGGGCTTGCCCTACGGCCATCAGGGTCCGATTGTCCTCGCCGAACACCAGTGAGGATCGGCGCTCGGACAGGTTCTTCCAGTAGCGGCGGCGCACCGCGGTGATCGACGGCGGGGTGCCCCGAGGGGTGAGCTTGAAGATGGATTCACCCGCCTGCCAAGGTCCCGGCGAAGTTGGCGCCTCTGGTTGAGGGGCGGGGTCGGGAGCGGGGTGCTCGGTGGGCTGTTCTGCGGGAGGCCCAAGGGGGACCTCTGGCTGTTGGGTGGAGGTGGACTCGGCGGGGAGCGCCGGCAGATCAGTGCGAGCACTCGGCGCTGAAGTGGTGGCGGGAGCCTCGCGGGCCATGGGAGCGTCAACCATCAGCCAGGCGGGCGTGCCGGTGGTGCGGGGCCGAAAGGAGCGGCGGATGGGCTTGCCCATCCAGTCCAAGATGATGGCCAGGGTGGCCAACGCCAGCATGATCAGCAGAAAGACGAAGAAGGCGGCAACTGTGGACATAGCTCTAGTGTTTGGATTTTACGCTCAACGCCCCTGAAAGCGGGGGTCGCGGTGCTCGGCGAAAGCGGCCCGTCCCTCGGCAAAGTCCTCGCTGGCCCAGCAGTCGGCGATGGCCTCCAAGGCTGCCTGGCGATCGCCCCGGCCAGTGGCCGCAGCGATGGACAGCTTGACGGCCCGCAGGGTGAGCGGGGCGTTGGCCACCAGGCGGGAGCAGAGCTGCTCAACCTCGCGGTCGAGGTCATCGGCGGGCACAACCTTGTGGGCCAAGCCCATGGCCGCGGCCGCTTCGGCACTGAACCGGTCCCCGGTCATCAAGATGCGCGTCGCGTTGGCATCACCCACCCGGCACACCAGTTGCTCCACGCCCTCGATGGGATAGCCCACACCTAGCCGCGCCGCGGGGATGCCGAACTGCGAGCGGTCGGTGGCCACCAGCAGATCGGCGTGGAGGGCCACCAGCAGCCCGCCTCCGAGGCAGTACCCGTTCACCGCGGCGATCAGCGGCTTGGTCAGTCGGCCCAGAGCGGCCGGCCCCCGGCTGGTGCGGGCATCGTCGGGTGGGGGGGTGTTGCTTGGTCCCCGAGCGGAGTCCAGGCTTCCGATGTCGGCGCCCGAGGCGAACGCCCGATCCCCCGCACCGGAGATGATCACCACCCGGATTTCTGGGTCTTGCTCGTAGGCGTCGACAACGGCGGCCAGCGCCGCGAACATGTCGGTGGTGATGGCGTTGTGCCGCTCAGGATTGTTGAACACAATGCGGCCGAGCGCGCCCTCGACCTGGGCGATCAGCTTGTCGGTTCCGGTGTCCACACTCTGGGCCATGGGGTAGTAGTAGCACGATGGCCCTGTACGACCGAGCCGAGGTGGGAAACGGGCCGCTGGCCGGCTTGCGGGTGGTCGATCTCACCAGGGCCCGAGCCGGCCCGACTTGCACCCGACATCTGGCCGACATGGGGGCCGAGGTGATCCGCGTCGTCGAGCCCAGTCCTTATTCTCTGGGCGGATCCGACACCTACAACCTTCAGCGCAACAAGCGGTCGATGGGCCTGGACTTGGCCGACGACCGGGCCCGGGAGGCGTTCTTCCGGTTGGCTGATCGGGCCGATGTGGTGGTGGAGAACTATCGGCCGGCGGTGAAAGACCGCTTGGGTATCGGCTACGACGCACTGTCGGCCCGCAACCCCCGGCTGGTGTACGCCAGCCTGTCGGGGTTCGGACAAGAAGGGCCGTATGCCGACCGCCCAGGAGTGGACCAGATAGCCCAAGGGCTGAGCGGGCTCATGAGCGTGACCGGGCCACCGGGGAGCGGACCCTGGCGGGTGGGGATTGCCATCTCCGACACGGCGGCGGGCACGTTCCTCACCCAGGGGGTGTTGGCCGCGCTGTTGGCCCGGGAGCGCACTGGGCGGGGCCAGTGGGTCCACACGTCGCTGCTGGAGGCGGCCATCAACTTCATGGACTTTCAGGCGGTGCGCTGGCTGACCGACGGCGAGGTCCCACCCCAGGAGGGCAACAACCATCCCACCATCGTGCCGATGGGCATGTTCGCCACTGCCGACGGGCACGTCAACGTGGCCCCGATGTCCCGGTGGGAGACCTTCGCCGAGGCGCTGGGCGCTCCCGAGCTGGTGGCTGATCCCCGATTCGCCGACCGCGACGCCCGCACGGCCCACCGCATCGAACTGGATGAGATAATCGAGCAGCGCTTGGCCACCGCCACCACCGCCGAATGGGTGGAGCGGCTCAACGCCGCGGGGTGCCCTTGCGGACCGGTGCTGGCGGTGGACGGGACGTTCGCCGACCCTCAAGTTGAGCACCTGAACATCTTCTCGATGGTTCCCGACCCCGATGGCGGCGAGCTGGCAGTGCTGCGGCTTCCCCTCACCTTCTCTGACACCCCGGCTGCGGTGGGCGCGGGTCCTGTCCACCCTGGTCACCACACGCAGGAGATCCTCGCCGAGCTGGGCTACGACGACGCCGAGATTGAAGCGCTGACAGTCGGTGCCGACTGACCACTAGGGCAGGCGGGCGAGGAGGTCCAAGAGCAGGGCGTAGAAGCCGCTGGAGTCCACTTCGGTTATGAACTGGCAGTTCGGGGGTCGATCGGTGACGTCCCACCAGTCCACCACGGTCATGCCCATGGT
>JAJEDQ010000185.1 GCA_022821445.1 Acidimicrobiia bacterium
GGATCTGGCCTTCGTGTCGGATGGCTGGGCCACCGACTGGTCCACCCGCACCATCGACCTCAGCGAACTGCGCATCGGCATCCAGGTGGTCCCCATCCGCGACCGCATCACGCCCGTCGACAATCCCGAGTTTTCCCCGGCATCAGAGGCCGGATGGTCAGACCCCGAACCCGGCCTGTTGTTGGTGATGGGGGATACCGCCCGCTTCTATCCGCTGGCCATGCTCATCGTCCATGAGATCGTCAACGACGAGATCGATGGCCGACCGGTGCTGGTCACCTACTGCCCGTTGTGCAACAGCGCTTTGGTGTTCGACCCGGTGGTAAACGGCCAGCGCCTTCGCTTCGGCACCTCCGGGCTGCTCCGCAACAGCGACCTGGTGATGTGGGACGACGCCACCGAGTCGTTGTGGCAGCAGATCGGTGGCGAGGGCTTGGTGGGGGCCTTCGCCGGCCACCGCCTGGACGTGATCCCGTCGGCCATCGTGTCGTGGAGCGACTTCAAAGCCGGCTATCCCGACGGGGTGGTGCTGGCACCGCCCGGCCGTCCTGTGAGCAGCTATGGCCGCAATCCCTACGTGCAGTACACCTCTCGGTCAGCGCCCATTCCCGGATTCTTCGACTCCACCATCCTGGATGATCGCTACCCTGCGCTGGAGCGCACCGTCGGGGTGACGGTGAACGACCATGACAAGGCCTACCCGTTCAGCGTGGTGCAGGCCAACGAAGCGGTGAACGACACCGTGGCCGGGGTGCCGGTGGTGGTGCTGTGGTCGCCGGGCACCGCCGATGCGCTGGATTCCCCCGTCACTGCGGGCGGCGCGGACGTGGGGGCGGCCTTGGCCTTCGACCGACGGGTCGACGACGATCCGCTTGAGTTCTCACCCTTGGGCAACGGACGCTTCGCCGACAACCGAACCGGCTCGATCTGGAACGTGCTCGGCCAAGCGGTCGAAGGTGAGTTGGCCGGGACCACCCTCGCCCCGGTAGTACACACCAACGAGTTCTGGTTCGCCTGGTCGGCGTTCCACCCCAATGGCGAGGTGTTCGGACCATGACCATTGAAGCCGATGTGATTGAGCAGGCGCGGCCATGACCGCCGCCGCCATTGTGCTGGCCGCGGGTGCTGGCACCCGTTTCGGGGGAGACACCCACAAGCTGCGAGCTCCGTTTCGGGGCAAGACCGTGGTGCAACACGCCCTCGATGCCGCGCTGGAGGCCGGGCTCGACGCGGTGTACATCGTGACCGGGGCGGTGGAGTTGCGCGACCTGATCCCCGACGGGGTGGTGCTGGTGGAGAACCACTCCTGGGAGCTGGGCCAAGCCACCTCGCTGCGCGCCGGGGTGTTCACCGCTGAGAATGACGGTCACGACGCGGTGGTGATCGGGCTGGGCGACCAGCCCCTCGTGGGTGCCGAATCGTGGAGGGCGGTGGCTGAGGCCGAGGGCGATCTGGTAACCGCCGTTTATAAGGGGCGCCGCAGCCCCCCGGTGAAGCTGGGGGCGGCGGTCTGGCCGCTGCTGCCCACCAGCGGGGATGTGGGGGCCAGAATGCTCATGCAAATGAGGCCCGAGCAGGTTACGGAAGTATCCTGTGCCGGAGAATCGGTGGATTTTGACACTGTTCAAGACTTGCAAGCATGGTCTTGAAGGGTTCGGAATCGATGTGACTGTGGAGGACTTTCAAGCATGGAAATGAGCAACGAGATCGAGGTCAACGCCCCGGCCAGCGATGTTTGGGCCGCATTCAACGATGTGGAGCGGATCGCCCCCTGTTTGCCCGGTGCCCAGCTCACCGAGATCGAGGGTGAGGAATACCGGGGCGTGGTCAAGGTCAAGGTCGGGCCGGTCAACGCCCAGTACAAGGGGAAGGCCACGTTCACCGAACGCAATCAAGACGCCATGCAGGTGGTCATTCTGGCCGAGGGCCGCGAGACCCGGGGACAGGGGAATGCCAGCGCAACAATCACCGCCACGGTGGAGGCGCTGGGCGACGATCGGACCAAAGTCGGGGTTACCACCGACCTCAAGATCACCGGCAAGGTGGCCCAGATCGGCCGCAACCTGATCCCTGATGTGAGCGCCAAGATCATGGATCAGTTTGCCGATAATCTGGAGGCCATGCTTTCAGACTCCTCATCCGATGATGCCTCCTCCGAGCCGGACGCTGCCGCCGACGACTCCGGCGTTAGGCCCGTGTCCAGTCCCGAGCCCGAAGCAGTAGACCTGCTGGATGTCGCCGGCCCGCCAGCGGCCAAGAAGTTCGGGCCCATCGCCGGGCTTGTCGCCGTGCTGTGGATCATCAGGAAGCTGTTCAAGAGAAGGAAGAAGAAAAAGGGCTGACCCTGAACCGAAGCGACGCCGAGCAAGTCGAGGCCCTGCTGGGCCGTGCTCCCCGGGGTCCCTGCGAGATAGTGGTCAGAGCCGACGACGGCACCCCCCGGGTGCTGCGGAACGCTCCCTTTTTGGACGACGGTACCCCCATGCCCACCCGATATTGGCTGGTTGGCCCCGATGATGTGCTGCGGATAAGCCGGCTGGAGTCGGCCGGGGGAGTGGGCCGGGCTGAAGCATCCGTCGATCCCGACGAGCTTGCCGATGCCCACCGCCGCTACGCCGCCGAGCGGGACACCGCCATCCCCGACGGCTATACCGGACACCGTCCCTCGGCTGGGGTGGGGGGCACCCGCCGGGGAGTCAAGTGCCTCCACGCCCACTACGCCTGGCATCTGGCCGGGGGCGACGACCCGGTCGGCCGCTGGGTGGCCGAGCACATTGAAGCCGAGGGTCAGGCGTGAGATCCCCGGTGGTGGCGGCCATCGACTGCGGCACAAACTCCACCCGCCTGCTGATCAGCCGGGGTGGCACCGAGACGCTGGAACGGCTCATGACCATCACCCGGCTGGGGGAGGGGGTGGATGAGACCGGCCGTTTGGCCCCTGGGGCCATCGAGCGCACGTTGGGCTGCTTGCGTCGCTACCGAGAGGTGATGGATCGACACGAGGTGGAAGCGGTGCGGATCACCGCCACGTCTGCGGCCCGGGATGCCGCCAACCGCGATGATTTTTTCGACGCCGCTGAGACGGTGATCGGCACCCGCCCCGAACTGCTGAGCGGACTAGCCGAAGGGCAGCTTTCGTTTCGGGGTGCCACCGCCGAGCTGGACCCCGACTTGGGGCCGTTCTTGGTGGTGGACTTGGGGGGCGGGTCCACTGAGTTGAGCGTTGGTACCACCGCTTGCGAGGCGGCCATGTCTTTGGATGTGGGCTGCGTGCGGCTCACCGAGAAATACCTGCACGGCGACCCGCCGCTTCCTGAGGAGCTGCATGCCTGTATATCGGTGACCGGTGCCCATCTCGACGATGTCGACCGGGAGATGCCCGCCGCCCGACAGGCCCGGACGTTCGTGGGGTTGGCCGGCACCATTTCCACCGCCGCGGGGGTGGAACAGGGGTTGCATGAATACGACCGGGACAAGATCCACCACTTCGAGCTGACCAAGGCGGCGGCTGAGGACGTGTTCCGGACGCTGGCCACTGAGTCTCGGGATGATCGGGCCTTCAATCCGGGGCTGGAGCCGGGGCGGGTGGATGTGATTGTGGGGGGGATGGCGGTGCTGGTGAAGATTATGCGGCATTTTGGGTTTGAGACTTGTTTGGTGTCGGAGGCTGACATCCTCGACGGGATGGTTTTGAGCTTGTTGGACTGAGCCCCCACCCCGCCTACCCCTCTTACCTCCCACGTTGTTGGTAAGGAGTTAGTAGGTTTGCGGGTTGTGCGGGGTTGGGGGAGGTTGCGGGGGGTTCGGGAGGGGGATGTGCTTCGCGGGGCTCGGGTGGAGTTGCGTCCGCTGGTGGAGAGCGACTTCGCCGAATGGCAGGCGGTGCGCCGGGCCAACCGGGAGTGGCTCGCCCCGTGGGAACCAAAGCCCCCCAGCACCCAGCCCGACGTGGTGGAAGACCGCTTGGCCTTCGCCGCCCGGTGCAGCGCTCGCGACCGGGAGCGCCAGATGGATGCCGGCTATGGGTTCGGAGTGTTTGCCGAGGGTCGGCTGGTGGGGGAGATGAACCTGTCTGGCGTGCAGCGGGGCCCCTTCCAGGGCGGTCATGTGGGGTATTGGATCGACCATCGCCACGCCGGACGGGAGTACGCCCCCGAGGCTCTGGTGGTGGTGCTCGACTACGTCTTCGAGACGCTGGGATTGCACCGGGTGCAGATCAATATCATCCCCCGCAACCAGGCCAGTCGTCGGGTGGTGGAGAAGCTGGGCATCCGAAACGAGGGCATCGCTCTGCGCTACTTGGAGATCAACGGCAGTTGGGAAGACCACGTTCGCTACGGCATCACCGCAGAGGAGTGGCAAGTGCGGGGACCGGAACTGGTGGCTGGCTGGATGAGCTAGCCGGCTAGTCCGACTTGCTGATGGCCTCCTTGAGGGCCGCCACCCGCTCTTTGAATTCGGGCTGGGTCATCGACCATGCCTGGGGATCGACTTCTCGGGCTACCGCCGCCTCACTGTCGGTGATCCCACCCATATCGAGGATGGTCTGCTTCATGGCCTTGGTGAGTCCTCGGGGGGCCCGGGCCGGACGTCGGGCCAATCGGTGGGCCTCATCCAGCAGGGCATCACCGTCCACGCATTTCCAGGCCAGTCCGATCTCGGCGGCCCGCAGTCCGTCGAGCCGCTCGCCGAACAGCACCATGGCCATGGCCGTCTGACGGTCGCAGATGTTTCGCAGCCTCCAGGTGTGGCCGCCGCCAGGGTGGATGGCTATCTGAAGGAACCGGCTCTCGAACATCGCACTGTGTCCGGCCAGGATCAAGTCGCAGGCCAGCGCGAAGTTCATGCCCGCCCCCACTGCCGGGCCGTTCACCGCAGCCACCGTGGGGAGCGGGGTGTGGGCCACCCGCAGGAACCCGGCATAGATGGAGTTCAGGCGCTTGGGGTCTTCAGCGGCCAGCAGCTCGTCGAGGTTGGCGCCCGCTGAGAACGCCGGGGGCGTGCCGGTGAGCACCACCGCTCCCACCGACTCATCGGCCTCCAGGTGGTCGAACACAGCGTCGAGCTCCCCGTTCATCTCCAAGCTGACCGCATTTCGCACCTCAGGGTGGTTGAGGGTCACGGTGGCAACACCGTCTTCGATCTCGCAGAGCACAAGAGCCATGCCATGACAATAGGGGTGCAGCGAATAAGTTGGCGCAGTGACCGATTCCCGGCCTCCTCGACGCGCGCGGCAAGCGCTGTCGTACCGGAATTATCGCCTGTTCATTTCCGGGGCACTTGTCTCCAACTCCGGTGTCTGGGTGCAGATGATCGCGCTGGCCTTTGTGATCGAACGCCTCACCGGCAGCGGGACCTGGGTGGGCTTGGCCGCCATGATGCAGACCTTGCCGGCGGTGTTTCTGGGGATGGTTGGCGGAACGCTGGCCGACCGCTTCCCCCGGCGGATCATGCTGACGTTTACCAACTCGGCCCAAGCGCTGATCGCGCTGGGATTCTCGGCCATGTGGGCCGCAGGCGTCGACCGGCCGCTGGCCTACATCGCCCTCGGGGTGGTGAACGGGTGTGTGAACGGCATCCAGCTTCCCGCCTGGCAGGCGTTCGTGAGCGAACTGGTACCCCGCGGCGCTCTCTTGAACGCCGTCACCTTGAACTCGGCCCAGTTCAACGCCTCTCGAGCGGTGGGGCCCATGATCGGTGGGATCGTGCTGGCGGTAGGCGGTCCTGGCTGGTGCTTCTTCACCAATTCTCTGACGTATGTGCCCGCGGTCTTGGCCCTGGTGTTCATCCGGGTGCCACGACTTGCTCCGGCGGATGACGAGAGGCCGAACGTGTTCAGAGAAGCCGCGGCCGCAGTGCGCTATGCCGCCGATAATCCCGGCATCCGCTTGTCCATCCTGATTGCCGGGGTGATCGCCTTTTTCGGCCAGCCGGTCATCCACTTGGTGGTGATCTTTGCCAATGACGTGTTCAAGGTGGGCGAGACCCAATACGGCATTCTGGCTGCGGCCTCGGGAGTGGGAGCTATGCTCAATACTCCGTTTGTGGCCGGCAGGGGGAGTCGCGTGCCTCGCAGCCGCCTCGTGGGGTTCGGCTGGCCGATTTATGGCATAGCGCTCTTGGGATTCGCGCTGTCGCCCTACTACTGGTTGGCGGTGGTGGCTCTGGCTGTATTGGGTGCTTCGCACATCGCTACTGCCGCCACGCTCAACACCGTGATCCAGCTTCAAGTGGAGGAGGCTCTGCGGGCCAAGGTGTTGGCCCTTTACCTCATCACCCTGCTAGCCGGGCTGCCCCTCGGCGCCCAGCTTCAGGGTTTTCTGGCCGATGTGATCGGCCCCCGCATCGCCGTAGGCGGGGCCGGAGTTCTGTTGGCGGCTACTGCTCTGTGGTGGGTGATTAACGGTCGCACCAAAGTCCTCGATCTGAATTAGCGCCCAAAATAGAAACTGTCACTCCTTTCGGGATACTGGTTACATGAGAGAAATCAATGAGAAAATCCAGGAGGGCCAGAAGGGAGAGCCCCAGGGAATGCGGGTCATTCACGGCGACAACTGCGAGCAGGACTACAGCACTGGTCGATGCCTGGCCTTTGCCGAGGCTGCCCGTCAACTGGGCATGGCGGTGCGAAGCCGAGGGCTGGTGGTGCCCAGCTTCCGCAGTCCGCCTCGGGAGGTCGGCCGCCGCCGCACACTGGCTCGCCACAGCGACGACTCAGTGACGGTCTCGGTTATGGTCCGCAACCGCGTCTGGGAAGCGGTGCTAGCCGACATGATCGAAGGGGTAGTGGCGACCAACCAGTTGGACGGCATTGACGCCGAAGTCTTGCGCGACCATCTCTGGGAGGCCCTTGAGGGGGAATCCGCCGAGCGAGAAGCGGCCTGAACAGCGGACTTGAACAGTAGGAATAGTCCGAGGGTGGGCCTAAACTGACCAGTCCATGCTTCTTACCGAAATCGATCATGTCGCCATCGCGGTCCACGACTTGGAGCAGGCCATTTCGTTCTACGAGAAGGCCTTTGGCGCCTCGGTGGTGCATCGCGAGATCGTGGAAAACGATGGGGTGGAAGAGGCCCTGATCAAGGTAGCCGATTCTTACGTCCAGCTCACCACTGCTACCCGGGAGGATTCGCCCATCGCCAAGTTCCTGGCCAAGCGGGGCGAGGGCATCCACCATGTTGGCTATCGGGTGGACGACTGCGCAGCCGCGCTGGAGGCCATGGTTGCTGCCGGGGCCACTCCCATCGATGCCGAGCCCCGCCCCGGCTCTCGGGGAACCACTGTCGCCTTCATCCACCCCAAAGGGGCCTTGGGCACCCTCATCGAGCTAGTCCAGGAGTAGTCTTCTCTCCCATTCCGTAGACTGAGCCCATGGCGATGCGCCGGGCGACGCTGCTGGTAGACGGCATGACTTGCTCGGCGTGCATCGCGCAGATTGAGCGCAGCCTGAACGCGGTCGATGGTGTTGTCGAAGCCCGAGTGAACTACGCCTCAGGCCGGGCTTCGGTGGCCTGTCGTGACAGCGTCGACGATGCCGAATTGCAAGGCGCGGTCATTGCCGCCGGATACGGTGCCCGCTTGCCCGAGAGCTTCAGCGATGGGCACTCAGCGGAGCCCACCCGGGTGCACCGGCTGATTCTCGCGGCAGGGTTTGGCGCCCTCGTGGCACTGCTGACGATGGTGGACGCCTTGGCCTTCGACCTGGGTTTTCAGGCGTCGGACTGGCTGGCCGCGGTGTTAGCGGCCGGTGTGGTATTCGGGTCGGGCTGGGGGTTCCACCGACGGGCGTGGGCCCAGCTCAAGCACCGGACCGCCACCATGGACACGTTGGTGGCGTTGGGCACCGCCGCAGCGTGGATTTGGTCGACGGTGGTGCTGGCCGCCCAGATCGGCGACGGCCACCTCTATTTCGAGACCGGAGCGGTGATCGTGGTGCTGATCCTGCTCGGCCGCTATCTGGAAGAACGGGCCCGACGCCGGTCGGGAGACGCCCTGCGGGCATTGGCCGTGCTGGTGGCACCGGTGGCCCGGTTGGAGGATGGATCCGACGTGCCGGTGGCCAGCCTCCAAGTGGGCACCAGATTCGTGGTGCGACCAGGCGAGAGGATCGCCACCGACGGAGTAGTGGTCGACGGTGCTTCGGCGGTGGATATCTCCATGGTCACCGGCGAGCCGGTCCCCGAAGAGGTCGGGCCGGGCGACGCCGTGCTGGGGGCCTCGGTCAATTCCAACGGATCTCTGGTGGTAGAGGCCACCAGCGTGGGAGCCGACACGGTGCTGGCCCGGATCATGCGGCTGGTGGAGCAGGCCCAGACCAACCGCACCCGCATCCAGCGGTTGGCCGACCGGATCTCGTCGGTGTTCGTGCCCGCCGCGGTGGCGATCGCGGTGGGGACGCTTATCGGCTGGTTGGCCGCCGGACAGCCGGCATCGGAGGCGTTCACCGCCGCGGTGGCGGTGTTGATCGTGGCCTGTCCCTGCGCGTTGGGGCTGGCCACGCCATTGGCGGTGATGGTGGGCACCGGGCGGGGATCGCAGCTCGGGATCATCGTCAAAGGCGGCGAGATGCTGGAAGACACCCGACAGCTCGACACCGTGGTGTTCGACAAGACGGGAACAGTCACCGAGGCCCGCATGGAGGTGGTGGAGATTGTCGCCCCCGGCCGCGACCCCGACGCGCTGCTGGCTTTGGCCGCCGCGGTGGAGTCCCGATCGGAGCACCCCATCGGTCGGGCCATCGCCTCGGCGGCAGAAAACGGAAAGGCTGTGTCCGGCTTTGAGAATCACCCCGGCACCGGGGCGGTCGCCACGGTGGATGGCAGCGAGGTCCGGGTGGGCAAGCGGGCGCTCTTCGTTCAGGTGCCCGAGGCCGTGGACGGAGCCGCCGCCGCGGTCGAGGCCATGGGCCGGGTGGCGGTGCTGGTGGGCCGGGACTCGGTGGCCGAAGCGGTGATCACCGTGGACGACCGACTGCGGGCCACTGCCCCTCCGGCGGTGGCCGCGCTCAAGTCCCTGGGACTCGACACCGTGCTTTTGACCGGCGATCATCCCCGCCGGGCCCAGGCCGCGGGCGACGAGCTGGGCATCGACCGGGTGGTGGCCGGCGTGGGACCCGACGGCAAGGCCGCCGAGATTGCCCGCCTCCAAGCCGAGGGCCGCCGGGTGGCCATGGTGGGTGACGGCATCAACGACGCTCCTGCCCTCAGCCAAGCCGACATCGGCATCGCCATCGGCACCGGGGCCGATGTGGCCGCCGAGGCCGCCGACATCACCATCATGTCGTCCGATCTGAGCGCGGTGGCCGACGCCATCGCTCTGAGCCGCCGGACCATGAACACCATCCGGGGCAACTATTTCTGGGCCTTCGTCTACAACACCGCGGCCATACCCCTGGCCGTCGCCGGGGTGCTGGAGCCGATTGTCGCTGCCGCAGCCATGGTCGGCTCCTCGTTGTTCGTGGTCACCAACAGCCTGCGCCTGCGCCGCTTCAGGGGCGCCTAGGGCTAGTTGGGTCGCGGCCTGCGTCAGATTTCCCCGGCCAAGAAGGCCAGGAGCACCTCGTTGGTGCGCTCGGGATCTTCTTCGGGGATGAAGTGGCCGCTGGCGGCGGGGCGGGCCCGGTAGTCGGGGAAGTGGTCGATGAAGGAGTCGGCGTAGGGGTTGCCGTGGGGGATGTGGTCGTCGGCAGGAAACCCGTCTTCGAAGGCTTGGGGCATCAAGAACGCCGAGTACAAGTACAGCGCGGGATGGGGGTAGGTGCGGCCGAGGTCCTCGGGTCCGTACACCGGAAACACGCCGAAGTCGGGGTGGCTGAAGAGCAGGCCGGGATGGTTCCACATCTCGGCCACCTGGGCCGGGGTTCGATACACCAGATTGCCGTCGGCATCTGGGAAGTGGAATGGCAGGGCGTCTCGGTAGTACGACACGGCGTGGAAGTGCGCTCCGGGCTGGTCGAACGCCGCCCGGTAGTGCTCCACGTCGTCGGTATTCCAATGCTTGGAAGGGTCCCAGTCGGACATGGCCCCGCCGGGGTCTTGGGCCTCGCTGTCGGCCACCGGGGCTTTCCACGGGGAGTGGGGAGGCGGGCCGTAGCTGCCCTCGATGCCGCCGAAAACCGAGTTGATGAACTCGCCGGCGTAGCGCTCCCAGAACTGCTCGGCCTCGGGCTCGCATTTGAACCAGTAGCCGTGGATGCCCCACGGGATCCACACCGTACACAGCGTGTCCACCAGCCCCAGCCGCGTGAACCGGTCGGGGTACTCCAGCGCCGCCTTGAAGGCGATGACCCCGCCCCAGTCGTGGCCCGCCAGCGAGCAGTGCTCAATGCCCAGGGCGTCGATGAAGTCCACGATGTCTCGGGCCAAAAGATCGCGGGTGACCCGGACGCGGGGCTTGTCGGTGCCGCCGTAGCCCCGGGTGTCGGGGGCGTAGACCCGGTAGCGCTCGGCCAGCACCGGGATCTGGTGCCGCCACATATGCGATGTCTGGGGGAAGCCGTGCAGCAGCACCACCGGCGGCGCACCCTCGTCGCCCGCGGCCAGATAGTGGAACCGCAGACCGGCGGTGTCGATGTGATGGGTTTCGATGCTCGCCTGCTCAGCCATGGG
>JAJEDQ010000188.1 GCA_022821445.1 Acidimicrobiia bacterium
CCGGGGGTCGCGGATCACCGGCGGGTCGAAATCGCCCAGCTCCTTCATCTCCGCCATGGGCTCGGTGATGAGGTACTGGTGGATCACCGACACGATGGGCACGTCGAGGCCCACCATGGCGCCGAGCTGGGGGGCGTAGCATCCGGCCGCGTTCACCACGTGCTCGGCAATGATGCGGTGGGTCTCGCCCTTGACGTCGCAGACCACTTCCCAGCGGTGGTCGGGAAGCTGGTTCATGGCGGTAACCAGAGTGTGGCGGTAGAGCTCGCCGCCGAGCTGGCGGGCGCCCTTGACCATGGCCGCGGTGACGCTGGACGGGTCGGTCCAGCCGTCGTTGGGAGTCCAGCAGCCCATCAGCACGTCGGACACGTCCATGAAAGGCCAATGGTCGAGGATCTCGGAGGGCTCGATCAGGTGGTTCTCGATCCCGACCAGATCGAGCATCCCGCTGACGTAGCGGAACCAGTCCACCTGGTGGCGGTCGAGGGCCAGGCGGATGGCGCCGGTGCCATGCCAGCCGCTGGCCAGCCCGGTTTCCTCTTCGATCTTGGCGTAGAGGTCGGGGGCCACCAGATGGCATTTGGCCATGTTCAGGCTGCCGATGAAGTGGGGAATGAGGCCGGCGGCATGCCAAGTGGAGCCCGATGACAGCTCCCCCTTCTCCACCATCACGGTGTCGGTCCAGCCCTCGTGGGCCAAGTGGTAGAAGAGGCCCGCGCCCATAGCACCACCGCCGATGATCACAACCTGGGCTTCATCGCGCACCGTAGGCCGCTCCTTGTCAATCAGAGTCGAACCCGCTCTTTGCGGGGATCGTAGAACGAACGAATAGAGCCGGTGGCGGCGATAGGCGTCCCGGACACCTCGATCTCGAAGCGCCCGGCCTCCACCCAGTCTTTGGTGACGCCGTCGGCGCACTCCACGTAGCCCAGGGCCAGCGCCCGCTTCTCGGTATAGCTCCACATGCCGCTGCTGGTGCGGCCCACCATCTGGCCGTCGCGGTAGATGGGCTCATCGTGGTACAGCAGCCAGTCGGGGTCTTCCAACCGGAGCTTGATGAGGCGCTTGGTGCGGGGCCCCTCCCGCTGGGCGGCCAGTGCCTCACGGCCCCGGAATCCGCCGGCCTTGTCCCAAGCCACCGCAAACCCCAGCCCGGCCTCCAACGGGGTGTCCTCGTCGGTGATGTCGTGGCCCCAATGGCAGTAGGCCGCCTCCATGCGCAGAGTGTTCATGGCGTGGTAGCCGGCGTGGCGCAGTCCAAGGGAAGAGCCCGCTTCGACCACCGCATCGTGCAGGGCCACGGCCTGCTCGTTGGGCACGTAGAGCTCCCAGCCCAGCTCGCCCACATAGGTCATGCGCAGCGCCAGCGTCTCTGTCCCGGCGATACAGAGATCCTGGGAGGTGCCGAACGGGAAGCCGTCGTTGCCGAGATCGGCGTCGCAGAGCTGGCTGAGCACGGCCCGGGAGTTGGGCCCCATGACACCGAGCACCCCGTAATGGTCGGTGACGTCTTCGATGACCACGTCCCTGCCCCGGGCGGCCCGCCGCAGCCAGGCCCAGTCGCGGGTGGCGGTAGCCGCCGAGGTGACCACCCAATAGGAGTCCTCGCCCCGGCGGGTCACGGTGAGGTCGGCCTCAATGCCGCCGCAGTCGTTGAGCCACTGGGTGTACACCGCCCGACCCACCGGTACGTCCACCTCGTTGGCGCACACCCAGTTGAGCAGGGCCATGGCGTCGGGGCCCTCCACGGTGAACTTGGCGAACGAGGTTTGGTCGAACAGGCCCACGGCGTTGCGAACCGCTTCGCACTCGTCCCCGCTGGCCTCGAACCAGTTCTGCGGACCCCAGCTGTAGCGGTACTCCCGCTCTTGGCCGGGGGCGGCGTACCAGTTGGGCCGCTCCCACCCACCGACTTCGCCGAACACCGCGCCGGCGGCGTCGATGCGGTCGTGCAGCGGCGAGCGGCGGATATCCCGGGCGGTCTCGTACTGGCGGAACGGCCAGTGCATGGCATAGAGCAGGCCGAGGCTCTCGGGGATGCGGGCATCCAGATAGGCGGGCTCACACTGGAAGCCGAACGAGCGCCTAACGTCCACCATCGAGAGGTCCATGGGCGGGTGATCGTCTACGATCCAGTCGGCCAGCACCCAGCCCACGCCCCCGGCCGACTGGATGCCCACCGAGTTGAACCCCGCGGCCACAAAGCAGCGGTCCACCTCGGGGGATTCACCCAGGTAGTACACCCCGTCGGGGGTGAAGGCCTCGGGTCCGTTGAAGAAGAGTTGAAGGCCGGCCTCCCCCAGCACCGGCATGCGGTGAATGGCCCGCTCGAAGATCGGCCCGACGTGCTCCCAGTCTTCGGGCAGGGTCTTGAACTGGAGGTCGCGGGGGATGCCGTTCAAGTTCCAGACCTTGCCCCGAGGCTCGAAGAAACCAGCCATCAACTTGCCGGTCTCCTCTTTGAAATAGGTGTAGTTGGATGGGTCGCGCACCGTGGGCATGTTGGGGTACGCCCCTTCGACCGGCTCGGTGACGATGTAGAAGTGCTCACAGGCCTGCACCGGCACGCTCACCCCGGCGGTGGCGGCAAGTTGGCGGGTCCATATCCCGGCGGCCAGCACCACGGTCTCGGCCTCCACCCGGCCGGCCTCGGTGTCCACCCCCACCGCTCGCCCGTCTTCCACCACCACCCCGGTCACCGCCGTGCCCTGGACGATGCGGGCACCCCGGGCCCGAGCCCCCTTGGCCAGCGCCATGGTGGTGTCCACCGGGGAGGTCACCCCGTCTCGGGGGATGAACAGCGCGCCCACCAAGTCGTCGACATTGAGCAGCGGGCACAGCTCGAGGGCCTCGTCGAGTTGGATCTGGCGGATGTCCACTCCCACGGTCCGGGCCATGGACATCCCCCGCAGCAGCTCCTCCCACCGCTCGTGGTCGGCGGCCACCGAAATGGAGCCCGGGGCGCGGTAGCCGGTGGCCTGGCCGGTCTCGGCCTCGAGTTCTTCGAACAATTGGGCCGAGTAAGTGGCCAGCCGGGTGAGACTGTGGTTGGACTTGAGCTGGCTGACCAGGCCGGCGGCGTGCCAAGTGGTGCCGCTGGTGAGCTGGCCTTGCTCGATGAGCAGCACGTCGGTCACCCCGCGGCGGGCGAGGTGGTACGCGATAGAACAGCCGACGATCCCACCACCGACGATCACCACCTGGGCCCGATCGCCGAGATCAGCCATCACACCTCATAAGCGCTCCAGTGCTACAAGGTTGTCTGCGAATTTACCGAAGCCCTGGCCTCGCAGTGG
>JAJEDQ010000098.1 GCA_022821445.1 Acidimicrobiia bacterium
CTCGGCGCCCTGGGTGTTGTAGACGTGCCACCACCCCTCGGTGGACACGATGTGGTCCACCCGCAGCACGTTGAACGCCACCCCTCGGCCGCCCAGCTCCAGGTGCATGGACGCATTCCACCGCTCCATGGCCTGCTTGGAAGTGGAGTAGAGGGCCAGGTTGGGGCTGATGGCAGTGGCCGACCCCGAGCTCACGCTGAGCACCCGGCCCGACCCCCGCTCCAGCATCCCCGGCAACAGCCCCTGGCAGAGCTGCAACGGTCCCACCACCTGCACCCGGAACGCCCGCTCCCAGCGAGACGATGGCACGTCGATGATCGGGCCGTTGGAGGTGTAGCCCGCGTTGTTCACCAGAATGTCGCAGCCCCCGTACCACTCCAGGATGCGGTCCACGATGCGGGCGGTGTCGTCGGCCGAGGTCAAATTGGCCTGCACGCTGCGGGCCTCGATCCCCTCTTCGCCCAGCGCGGCCACCACCTCGGGCAGCGATCCCGGCAGCACAGCGTCGGGGTCGTCGGACCCGGTGCGGCCCACCACCACCAGGCGGGCGCCGGCCCGGCCCAACCGGAAGGCCATCTGGCGGCCGATGCCCCGGGTGGCGCCAGTAACCACCGCCACTGAGCCGTCAACTGCGAAAGACACGCCCGGACCCTATCCGGGCTGGGTGCGGCGGTCGGCCAACACCAGCAGGCAGGGCAGGATGATCGCAGCGGCCATCATCGACAAGATTCCGGTGATGGCGATCAGAATCCCCAGTTGGCTCACCACCAGCAGCGGGGCGAAGGCCAGCACTATGAAACCCAGGGCCGTGGTGGTGGCCGACCCGAACAACGCCCCGCCCACGCTGTTGGCGGTGGTTGTCAGAGCTTCGGTGATCGGTGCTCCCTGCTCGCGCTCATGCAGATACCGGTGGGCGAAATGGATGGTGTAGTCCACGCCAATGCCGATGGTGAGCGACGTCAACAGGGCGGTCAGCGCGTTGTAGTTGATGCCCAGCACCCACATAAGCCCTAACAGCAACATAAGCACCACAACGATGGGGGCCACGGTTATCACCCCCAGCAGCGGACGGCGGTGCGCCCGCCAGAAGTACACCGTGAGCAGGGCGAGTGCGGTGAGCACGGTGATGAACGTGGCGGTGGTCTGGCTGCGGGCCACCGCGTTGGTGGTCACTCCCGGGTTGATCTGAGCCCCTGTCACCGTGAAATTTCCAGGAGCCCCATCAGCCCAAAGGTCGCCAGACGCGTTGTAGAGATCTCGGGCGTCGCTGTCGCTTCCGAAATAGGCCTGAATCGGGATGATGGTCACGTCATTTCCCGACGAGTCGGCAAGCGAGGCGACTTTGGCAAAGTCATCGGGGGCGGCTTCCGACACCTGGCGGTACAACTGGGCCAGGTCGTCGGATGATCCCTGGGTGAGCACTGCTCGGGCGTTGGGCACCGTTTCGGCGGCCAGAGATACCAGCGTGCTGCCGCCCACGCCGACCACATGTATGGGCTGCTCCAAACCCGAAGGCGCCGACTCGCCCGACCCGGGCCCTGGGCCCCGCAGCCGGTCGTCCAACGCTACCAGGGCTCGGGCTGCGGCCGGGTCATCGAGTTCGGTGATGACCACTCCGGTGATCGTGGTGCTCAGCCCGCCTACCTCATCGCGGGCCAGCCGGATGTCTTGCACCACCTCTGAGTCCTCGGGCAAGAACTCGTCCTCCTTGAACTCGGTGTTCACGTTGATGCCTCCCGCCACCGCCGCACCGGCCAGCGCGGCCACAGCCAACAGCGTGAGCTTGGGATGACGGGCGCAACGGACCACGGTAGGCACCAGCAAGCGGCGCACGCCGGGTATGGAGTCGATTACCAGCCGGGTTCTCAGCGGCTGCCCTCGGACCAACCGCCGGCGGTCGCCCAGCATCCTCACCGCGGGCACCAGAGAGGTCATGATGAAGAACCCGGCGATGATGCCGCACGCCGCCAGGATCCCGAAGTCCCGGATGGGAGACAGGGGGCTGGCCAGGTTGGTCAAGAAGCTGAGGGCGGTGGTCAGCGCCCCCAAGCCGATGGCTGCGCTGGTAATCGACACCGCCCGACTGGTGGCCCGGCGCGGGTCGGCATCCCGCTCCTCGCGGCGGCGAGACACGATCTGGAGCGAATAGTCCACCGTCAGACCCACCAACAGCACTGGCACGATGATGCTGATCGGCGTGATGCCGTTGATCTTGTCCAAACCGTCGGGGCCGAGGTAGCCCGAGAGGCCGATCTGCCACAGAGCGGTCAGGATCACGCCGATGATGGTGACTGCGGTGTCGGCCGGGGAGCGGAACAGCGCGGCCAGCACGACCACCATCACCACCAGCGCCATGGGGAACAGGAATCCGCTGTCGGTCAGGGCTTGCTGGGCACCCTCTTGGAATCGGGCGTTGGACAGGGTTCGGGCCGATGCATTGGGCCCATAGTCGCCAGCCTGGATCACGTCGTTGACTGCCAAGAGGGCGTCGAACCAGCCCAAATCGGGAAGGTCGATTTGCTGAAGCCTGACCTGTCCCAATCCGGCGTTCTCGCCGAGGAGCTGTTCGAACTGGGCTGCTCGGGGATCATCGGCTGGATCGATCGCCAGCGCCCGGGCTACATCCTCAGCGGTGAGCTGGGCTGGGGGCACGCCGGACAGAGCCACGATCAAGTGGGCATAGCTGCGGACTGCTGGTTGTCCGTCTTGGGGAACGAAAGGCGCGACCTCGGGGTGAGCCAGGGTCAATTCCGAGCGGGTAATGAGCTCCCGAATGGCGTCCGGAGAGGTGATGTCGCCCCGAGCAACGATCTGCGCGCTGGTGAATGCGCCTGACTCGGGGAATCGGTCCTCCAACTCGGCTACTGCCCGAGCAAGGTCGCTGCCCGCGGGCACGAACGACCCCATCGCATCGGGCTCTTCGGTGGTCAAAGCCACCCCCGGCAACATGGCGGCGGTGATGAGCGCCACCACCGCGATGGTGCGCCAGGGAGAGCGAGTGACCAGGCGGGCGTACCAGTTCAACATGGAGGTGCGGGACGCCTTCTATCTGGCCTTCAAGATCAGCTCGTTTCCGATTTCGCCGAGTTCCAGCCCACCGTCGCCATGGCTGCGCCGACGATCCCGGCGTTGTTCCGCATCTGGGCGACAACGACTTCGGTGTCAATGCCCAACAGCGGGCCCCACTGGTCGAAGTCCTTGCTGATGCCCCCGCCCAGGATGAAAAGGCCAGGCGAGATGATCCTCTCGAGGTGCTCCAAGTACTCCTGGACCCGGCCCACCCAGGTCGGCCAATCCAGATCCTCCCGCTTGCGGACTTTGGCCGCGGTCCACGCCTCCACGTCGTCGTCGTGGCCGGCGAGGTAGAGGTGGCCGAACTCGGTGTTGGGCACCAGATTCCCGTTCACGAACACCGAGCTGCCGATCCCGGTGCCGAAGGCGGTGAAGCACACCGTGCCCAGCCGGCCTACACCTGCGCCATGGCTCATCTCGGCAATCCCCGCGGCGTCGGCATCGTTGATGATCGTCACCGGCGCGCCAATCCGATTGCTCATCGTCTCTGCGATGTCGACCCCGGTCCAGGAGTCGTCCAAATGGGCCACCCATTTCACGGTGCCGTTGGTGATGGGCGCGGGAAAAGCGCATCCCACTGGGCCGTTCCAGCCGAGCGAAGCAATAAGCTCCTGCACTACATCGCACACTTGGTCGGGTGTGCCCGGCTTCGGGGTGGGTAGGCGGAGTCGCATGTCGGCCAGTTGGCCGGTGCTGAGATCCACCGGCGCGGCCTTCATCCCGCTGCCGCCGATGTCGATTCCAAATGCCGTGCTCATCGTGTCCCCGCCCGACGAAAGTACCAGCGGCCCTCCTCGGCAGGGGAGTCGAGCGCGGGGTGCGCGATGCTAGGGCGCACACTGCGAGGCTGGGTCAAGCCCGGCGCCGCACTGCTGGGAACGGAGGAGAGCGATGGGCGACATGCTGGCTGGACGGGTGGCACTGGTGTCTGGGATCGGTCCCGGCCTGGGCATCGAGATTGCCCGGCTCTACGCCCAAGAGGGGGCCGACATCGTGATGGGCGCCCGCCGCACCGAGGTGATGGCGCCTCTGGCCGCTGAGATCGAGGCCATGGGCCGACGCACGGTGTGGCAGTCCACCGACATCACCGACCCCGCCCAGTGCCAGGCGCTGGCCGACGCCGCAGTGGAGAAATTGGGACGGCTGGACATCTGCGTGAACAACGCCTTCAACGACGGCTTTCCCGTAATCAACGTTGAAGACGCCGACTTGGACCGCTGGCGGAACGTGTTCGACGTGAACTTCTTCGGGTCGTTGAACATGACTAGGGCCTGCATCCCCGCCCTGCGGGACTCGGGGGCCGGGCGGGTCATCTTCATCAACACCATGTCCATCCGCATTCGCCAAGCGGGCTGGGGGGCCTACAGCAGCTCCAAGGCCGCCCTGGAGAACATCACCAAGATCCTGGCCAAAGAGCTGGGCGCCGACGGCATCCGGGTGAACAGCGTTCTGCCCGGCTACATCTTCGCCGACGCGGTGCGCAACTTCCTCCAGAGCCAGGCCGACGACAGGGGGGTTGACTACCAGGTGGTTTACGACGAGACCGCGGGGGAGACCGCGCTCAAGTACCTCCCCGATGCCGCCGAGATCGCAGGGGCGGCCCTGTTCTTCGCCTCAGACCTGTCGCTGCCCATTACCGGGGCCTCCCTGGACGTGAATGCCGGGCACTGGATCGGCGGCGCATGACCGACGAGCGGCTCCTCCTGGTCTGATGAGCGACGGGACCCCCGCGGGCATCGCCATCGCCGAGGTGCTGGCCGACGCGGGCATCACCCACGTCTTCGGGGTGCCGGGGGGCTACTCCATCAAAGTGTTCGACGGGCTGCGGACGGTGGCCGACCGCATCGAGAGCGTGCGGGCTGCACACGAACACCAGGCATCGGTCATGGCCGAGATGTACGGGCGGCTCACCGGCCGTCCCGGCGTGTTCGCCGGCCAAGGGCCGTTCGCGGTCTCATCGGGCGGGTTCGGGCTCATGGAGGGCTTTCTGTCAGGTACCCCCATGCTGGTCCTCACCGAGATGACCGACCACGGCATTCCCCAGCACGCCCCCACCCAGGGCACCACCGGCGACCACGGATCAGTAGACCTGCCTCGCATCCTGTCGGGGATGACCAAGTTCATGAGCGTGGCCACCACCCCCAACGAGGCGGTGCACGCGGTGGAGCTGGCCATCCACCACTCCGCCTCGGGACGCCCCGGTCCGACCGCGGTGGTGTTCCGCCTCGACGCCATCTTCCGGCGCACCGACGAGGCCCGCCATCCCCGCCTGTA
>JAJEDQ010000234.1 GCA_022821445.1 Acidimicrobiia bacterium
GCCTTCCCCAGAGTCGGTAGCCGGTGGTCCCTTGCTCGATACGCGTCCCTAGACAACAAGAGCTGCCAGTCTCCGCCGGACCCACCGCCGGACCCGCTGTTCCCACCGCGGAGCAACAAGTCTCCGTATTCGGAGCCGAGCCTGAGTGATGTGCTCAGGTCCGAATTGGGTTTGGTGGTATGAGATCTAACTTTCCCATTCTTTGTGACGAATGCGGCTAAGAGCTAGCCCAGTGAGACCGGGGTGGAGACCTCGGTGAAGAAGTCGTTGCCCTTGTCGTCGGTCACGATGAAGGCGGGGAAGTCCTCCACCTCGATGCGGAACACCGCCTCCATGCCCAGTTCGGGGTATTCCAGCACTTCGACCTTGCGGATGGAGTCTTTGGCCAGGCGGGCCGCGGGGCCGCCGATCGATCCCAGGTAGAACCCGCCGTGGCGGGCGCAGGCGTCAACCACCTGGCGGGACCGGTTGCCCTTGGCCAGCATCACCAGGCTGCCCCCGGCCGCCTGGAACTGGTCCACATAGGCGTCCATGCGCCCCGCGGTGGTGGGACCGAACGATCCGGAGGCATAGCCCTCGGGGGTCTTGGCCGGGCCGGCGTAGTACACCGGATGGTCGCGCAGGTAATCGGGCATGGGCTCTCCGGCGTCCAGCCGCTCCTTGATTTTGGCGTGGGCCAGGTCGCGGCCCACCACCAGGGTGCCGGTGAGCGTCAGCCTGGTCTTCACCGGATATTTCGACAGCTCGGCCTGGATGGCGGCCATGGGCTGGTCCAGGTCGATGCGCACCACCTGGCCGCTCAGATCTTCGTCGGTTACCTCTGGCAGGAACCGGGCCGGGTCGGTCTCCAGCTGCTCCAGGAAAATCCCCTCAGAGGTGATCTTGCCCAGGGCCTGGCGGTCGGCTGAGCAGGAAACCGCCACCCCCACGGGGCAGGAGGCGCCGTGGCGGGGGAGCCGGATCACCCGGACGTCATGGCAGAAGTACTTGCCGCCGAACTGGGCGCCGATGCCGAATTGCCGGGTCAGCTCCAGTATGCGGTCTTCCCACTCAAGGTCCCGGTAGGCGTGGCCGGTGGCCGATCCCTGTGTGGGCAGTGTGTCGAGGTAATGGGCCGAGGCGTACTTCGCCACCTTGAGCGTGTACTCCGCAGAGGTTCCGCCGATGACCACGGCCAAGTGGTAGGGCGGGCAGGCCGCGGTGCCCAAGGTGCGGAGCTTCTCGTCCATAAAGCGGGTGAGCGAGTCGGGGTTGAGCAGCGCCTTGGTCTCCTGGAACAAGTACGACTTGTTGGCCGACCCGCCACCCTTGGCCATGAACAGAAACGAATAGGCGTCTCCCGGCGCGGCGTAGATCTCGATCTGCGCGGGCAGGTTGTTGCCGGTGTTGCGCTCCTCGAACATGGTCAGCGGAGCCATCTGGGAATAGCGCAGGTTCGAGGTCTGGAAGGTGTCGAAAACTCCTCGGGCGATGGCCCGTTCGTCGTCGGCGTCGGTGAGCACCCGCTCGCCCTTGTGGCCCACCACTACCGCCGTCCCGGTGTCCTGGCAGCTTGGCAGCACTCCGCCCGCGGCGATGTTGGCGTTGCGGAGCAGTTCTGTGGCCACAAATCGGTCATTTTCCGACGCCTCGGGATCGTCCAAGATGGAGGCCAGCTGCTCCAAGTGCCTAGAGCGCAGCAGGTGGGCGATGTCCCTCATGGCCTCGCTGGTGAGCAGCCGGAGGGCTTCGGGATCGACCTGGAGGAACTGGCGGTCGCCCAGCGTGACAGTGGAGACGTAGTCCGTGGTCAGCAGGCGGTATTCGGTGGTGGTGTCAGGCCCCTTGGGGAGCAGTTCGGTGTAGGCGAATTCGGCCATTGGTCCGGCTCTGTCGGCTCATCTCAGCCTAGCGCCGGGGTCCCGGCGAACGGCGATGGGTCTCCGGCGTCGGGGATCACCGGAGGGTGCCAGCTCATCGCCTGGCCTAGGTGGGTGGCGAAGTCCCTCCAGTCGGGAGGGTTCCAGCCCTCGGCGGCGGCCCGCAGGTTGAGCTGATGGTCGAGATGGACGATGGCCGGCAGCGACTCCAGACCCAAAGCCCGCACCACAGAGCGGTCCTCGTCGGCAAACGTCAGGATCTCCTGGGTCCACGGCCCGAGGAACTCCTCGGTCTCCTGGGACGAGGCGGTGACCATGAACGCCACCCGGCAGTCGGCGCCGACGAAGTTGCGCAGAATGCGACCAGCAGTGTCGATCATCCACGAGCTCTCATAGGTGTACGGATCGAGAACCACGATCACCAGATGGAAGACGGTGACCCAATCGCCAATCGGACGGGGTTCGCCTTTCAGCGGTGTGAGGTTCACATCGGCATCAAGCGTGGTGGACATCGCATCTGAAATTAGCCCAGCCCGGGGGCCGAACCCGGTGTCGTGGCTGATGAACGGGCTGATGACCAGATCGAATCGCATACGCTTGGGCGGTGCACCCCATCGAGCATCTGCGCTATGTGGCCCGGTCGTCCGGGTTGGGTCAGGAATCGCTGGTGCGGGAGACGTCCGGGGCGCTGTTGAGCTTCGGCCACGACCCGGCCGGGCTGGTCACCACCTGTCGGCGGATGCTCGCCCGCCAGCCCTCCTCGGGTCCGCTCATGTGGCTGGCCTCCCGGGTTCTCACCGCGGCCGACCCCCGGTCTGAAGTCCGGGCGTGCATGGAGGCGATTGCCGAAGACCGAACTGCTCGGCTGCTGTCGCGCGAGCTCCCGGTCGAGGCCTCGGTCTGCGTGCTCGGTTGGCCGGATCTGATCGGTCGGGCTTTGCGGCTCCGGGGCGATCTTCGGGTGCTGGTAGTAGACGTGTTGGGGGAGGGCCATCACCTGGTGCGGCGATTGTCGGAACAGGACAGCTGGGTGGACGAGGTGTCCGAGAGCGGGCTGGGTGCGGCGGCTGCGTCAGCAGATGTGGTGCTGTTGGAGACAGCCGCAGTCGGCCCCGATGGATTTCTAGCCGTCGCCGGGTCTCGGGCTGCGGCGGCGGTTGCCCATGCCGCCGATGTTCCGGTATGGCTGGTGGCCGGCAAGGGCACAGTGCTTCCCGGCCCCATGTGGGACTCGCTGATCGAGAGGGCGTTGGGAATGGTGGATGCGTGGGAGGCTGACGAAGAGGTCGTGCCGCTCGCTCTAGTAGACCAAGTGGCCGGACCCGATGGGCTGGTCTCGGTAACCGAGGCAGTATCGAGCACCGACTGTCCGGTGACTCCCGAGCTGCTCTTCTCAGCCATTTGATCGATCCGCGTCTGCGCTCCCGGCAAACTCGCCGCTCCAAGGCGGCTGTGCTCGCCACGTTCATCGGCCTGGTTGTCTGGTTGGGCGGGTGTGGCGGCCAAGAACCCAAGGCCTCACCCGCGGCCCCCACGCCCGTTGCCTCGCCTACTGCGGTTTGGCCGGAGTCCGCCTCAACGCCAACGCCCGCACCCACCCTTGAGCCCACGCCTGTACCAACGCCCGCACCCACCCTCGAGCCAACGCCTGTACCAACGCCCGCACCCACTCCCGAGCCAACGTCCGCGCCAACGCCGGCACCCATCCCAGAGCCAACGCCTGCGCCGACACCCGCACCCACCCTCGAGCCAACGCCTGCTTCGGAACAGGTTCTCCGACAGGCCCGGTTGGCGTTCACGGGAGATCTGCTATCGCACGGATCGGTATTCCGCCAGGCACAGGCCAACGGCGGCGATGAGCTGGCCTACGACTACCGCCCTATGTTCGATTTGGTGCGGGAGGCCGTGAGCGACGCTGACTTGGCGGTCTGCCATCTAGAGACGCCGTTGTCGCCCGACAACCGCAACCTCTCCGGATACCCGGTGTTCAATGCCCCCGGCGACCT
>JAJEDQ010000013.1 GCA_022821445.1 Acidimicrobiia bacterium
TCGGCTGGGGCTGACATGCCCGCTCCGATGATCTCGGTATACGCCCTCACCAAGTCGGCGGTGAAGATGATCACCCGCACTGCGGCGGTGGAGATGGCCCCCATCCGGGTGAACGCGGTGGCCCCCGGCTCCATCGAAACCCCCATCTACGACCGGCACTTCCTCGACGACGACGGCAAAGTGGATCCCGAGCGACAGAGGAACCACTTCGACACCATCGCCCAGATGAACCCCCTTGGCTACGTGGGAGATCCCAACGACATCGCCTACGCCATTCTCTACCTCTGTTCCGAGGCCGGAAGGTTCGTCACCGGCCAGACCATGCGGCCCAACGGCGGCGTGGTGATGCCGCTGTAACCAACCCGTAGCCTGTGGTCATGAACGCGAATCGTAGCACCCACCGCGTCGTGGCGCTTGTGCTGGCTGCCATCTTGATTGTCGCTGCCTGCGGCGCCAACGACGACGACAATGCGACTCCCATGCCGACGGCTGTGGCCACGACAGCTATCGTCGAACAACCGGCACCTGCTGCTACTCCTATGGCTACCCAAGCGCCAACCGCGACCGTGGTGTCCGCAGCCACCGAGGCGCCAAGGCCGATTGCGGAAACAGCCCCGATCTCCTTTGAAGGATTATCGGCGGACATGGTCCCTGAATTGACGCCTGGAGCAGCGGTGCCCGGCATTTCCGGCACTGCTATAGACGGCACGCCCTTCGAGTGGAGGCCCGGTTCGGCTCCCACTGTCATCGTCTTTTTGGCCCATTGGTGTCCGGCCTGTCAGAACGAGGTCGCCGAGTTGACTCATTGGCTGGACGAGGGCAACCAGCTGCCGGAGGGAGTGGAGTTCTTCGGCGTTTCCACCCTGGTCAACCCCGAGCGCGACAACTACCCCCCAAGCCAGTGGCTGAGGGATGAGGGATGGCCATTCCCCGTGCTGCTCGACGACGAAGACAGCATCCTGTCGGCCGTTTTCCGCCTGTCCGGTACGCCATTCTGGGTTGTCGTCAACCAAGAAGGCCGGCTGGTTTTCTGGGACAGCGGCCAGATTCTTCCCGACGATCTGGTACGCCTCTTCAATCAGCTGCTGGCACCGGCAGAAGGGTAGAGTTGCCCCCCGTGACCGGATATCTAGAAGGCAAGAACATCGTCGTCACCGGAGCGGGCAACGGCATCGGCCGGGCCATCGCCATGGGCTGTGCCGCCGCTGGCGCCAATGTGTTGGTGGCCGACTACGGCGTGTCGCTAGACGGCTCCGACCCGTCGTCGGAAGTGGCCGACGCGGTGGTGGCGGATATCGAGGCGGCGGGCGGCACTGCTCTGGCTCTGGCCTCTGACATCAGCACCATGGAGGGCGGCGCGGCAGCGGTCCAGGCCGCAGTGGACACTTGGGGGTCCATCGACGGTGCAGTGTGCGTGGCCGGCATCCTGCGGGAGCGGATGATCTTCAACATGACCGAAGAAGAGTTCGACGACGTGATCCGGGTACACCTCAAGGGCCACTTCACCGTCTACAAGCACGCCTCGGCCATCATGCGCAAGCAGGAGACCGGCGGGTCGCTGGTGGGAATCACTTCGGGGGCGTTCACCGGCTCTACCTCCCAGTGCAACTACGCGTCGGCCAAGGGGGGCATCATCTCGCTTACCAAGAGCGCGGCGCTGGCTCTGAAGCGGTATGGCATCAACGCCAACTGCATTGCTCCCAGCGCCAAGACCCGCATGTCGGAGAACGTGCCGTTCGAGATCGAGGCCGGCGAGCCCGAAGACGTGGCGCCGTTGGCCGTGTACCTGCTCAGCGATGCTGCTCGGGACATCACCGCCCAGGTGTACACCGTGGTCGGCCCGCGCATTTCCGTGTGGGCCCAATTCGGCGAACTTCGCTCCATGTACGCCCCCGAGAGCAGCTGGACACCAAAGGGGATCGAGGAATCGCTGCCCCGCACCATCGGCATTGAGGAGCACCCCACCATGGCCCTTTTGGAGGCACAAGCCGCTCAGCGCCAGGCAGCTCAGGGCAGCTGATGTCGGGCGGCGCGCTCGAGGGGCGGATCGCCTTCATCACCGGCGCTGTGCGGGGCATCGGTCGCCACTACGCCCTGCTATTCGCCGCCGAAGGGGCCAAGGTGGTGGTCAACGATCTTGGTTGCGCAGCCGACGGTACCGGCGCTGACCCGTCGGTGGCTCAGGCGGTGGTCGACGAGATCACTGCCGCCGGTGGCACAGCAGTGGCAAATGGCGACGACGTGGCTGAGATGGCCGGGGCCGAATCGGTGCTGGCTCAGACGCTGGACACCTTCGGCAGGGTGGACGTAGTGGTGAACAACGCTGGCATCCTGAGGGACAAGATGTTCGCCTCGATGAGCGAGGACGACTGGGACTCGGTGATCCGCGGCCACCTCAAGTCCACGTTCTGCATGACCCGGGTGTGCGCCGGCTGGTGGCGAGACCAGACCAAGGCTGGGGAGGCGGTGAACGCGTCGGTGGTCAACATCAGCTCCACGTCGGGGCTGATCGGCCAGGTGGGCCAGTCCAACTACGGCGCGGCCAAATCGGCCATTGCCGGCATGACGGTGATCATCGCCCAGGAATTGGGCCGCTACGGGGTGCGGGTGAACTGCGTCACCCCCGCGGGCCGCACCCGCATGACCGAGGGGGCGCCGGGAGTGGCCGAGATGGTGGCCAAGCCCGCCGAGGGGTTCGACGTGTACCACCCCTTCCACCCCGCTCCGGTGGTGGGGTGGCTGGCCACCGCCGGCTGCGAGGCGACTGGCCGGGTGTTCATGGCCAAAGGCGGCGACGTCCGCTGGTACACCCCGTGGCTGCGCCAAGACTTCCTTGATACAGAGCGGGAGTGGACCATCGCCGATTTGGCCGAGGCCATGAAGGATCTGCCGCCGGTTCCGGTGTCGCCGTGAGCCGGGAAGTTCCCGCCGAGCCGCCAGGAAGGGGGCTGCTGGAGGGCAAGACCGTGGTGGTGACCGCGGCGGCGGGCACCGGTCTCGGGTTTGCCGCCGCTCGACGGTGCATCGCCGAGGGCGCCCGGGTGCTTATCAGCGACATTCACGGGCGGCGTCTGGACGAGGCCGCCAACCGCTTGGCCGAGGAGTTCGATATTCGCCCTGCCAGTGCGCTGTGCAATGTCACGGTTGAGGAGGAGGTCCAAGCATTGATCGATGCCGCAGCGGCCGAGTTGGGCCATGTGGACGTGATGATCAACAACGCCGGATTGGGAGGCACCGCCAACCTGGTGGACATGACCGATGAGCAGTGGCAGGTGGTGATTGATGTCACCCTCAACGGCACGATGCGAACTACCCGGGCTGCCCTGCGCCACATGATGCCTCGGGGCTCGGGGGTCATCGTCAACAACGCCTCGGTAATGGGTTGGCGAGCCCAAGCCGGCCAGAGCCATTACGCCGCGGCCAAAGCCGGGGTGATGGCGCTCACCCGCTGCGCGGCCATTGAAGCAGCCGAGACCGGTGTCCGGGTCAACTGCGTTGCGCCCAGCCTGGCCATGCACCCGTTCTTGGCCAAGACATCCAGCCAGGAATTCCTCGACAGCCTGATTTCGCTGGAGGCGTTCGACCGGGCCGCCGAGCCGTGGGAGGTGGCCAACGTGATGGTGTTTCTGGCCAGCGACTATTCGACGTATATGACCGGGGAGATCGTCTCGGTCAGCTCCCAGCACCCCTAGGATCACCGGGTCACCTTATGCAGGAGCAAGGGCAATGAACCATCAGCGGCGCATCCCTCTTGAAGGGTGCGTGAACTTCCGAGACCTGGGCGGCTACGCCAGCTCATTGGGCGGAACCACCAAGTGGGGAGTGCTGTTCCGGGCTGACTCTCTGCACCGGCTCAGCCAGGCAGACTCCGAGGTGCTCATCGGTCGATTGGGCATCCGCACCGCCGTGGACCTGCGGGCGAACGACGAGCGAGAACGGGTCGGGGTTCTCGATCCGGCGCTGGGCATTGACGAGCACCACATCGGCACCACCGACCGGACCATGCATACCTATGAACGCCCCGATACCGAGTTGCGGAACCAGTCCTTCGGCCAGATCTACGAGAACATGATCAGCACCGGGGGAGAGCGCTTCGCCGCCGCCATCGAGCTGGTGGCCGACCCCGACCTTTGGCCGACGGCCTTCTTCTGTATGGCCGGAAAAGACCGGACCGGTTGTCTGGCCTCGATGATCCTGGGATTGGTCGGGGTCAACCACCAGGACATCGTGGCTGACTATGCGGCTACGGCTCCGGCAACCCCCGCGATTCGGGAGCGGGCCTTGGCTGAGCTGCCTGAGATGGCCCAAGTGTGGGCGCGTCTGCCCGACGACATCGTCAATGCCCCGACCAGCGCGATGACCGAGCTGTTGGGCATCGTCGATGACCGATGGGGCGGTCTTGAGGGTTACGCCCTCGAGTTTGGAGTCAAGCCTCAAACCATCGAGCGCCTGCGGGCCTCTTTCCTGGCCTGATCCCAATCAAGGCTCCACGACCACCTTGAGGGTGGGGGTTTCACTGGCCGCCAGGGCGAATGCCTCGCCGGCGGCGTCGAGGGGGAACCGCTGGGTGATCATGGCCTCGGCGATCTCGGGGCGGTGGGCCAGCAGCGCGGCGGCAGAGTCGAAGGCCCGG
>JAJEDQ010000229.1 GCA_022821445.1 Acidimicrobiia bacterium
CCCATCCGGTGCAGCGAGGCGTACAGGAAGTCGCCCGACCGGTCGCCGGTGAACATTCGCCCGGTGCGGTTGGCGCCGTGGGCCGCCGGAGCCAGGCCCACCACAACGATACGGGCCCCGGGGTCGCCGAAGCCCGGCACCGGCCCGCCCCAATAGTCCCAATCCTGATACGCGGCCCGCTTGACCGCGGCCACCTCCTCCCGCCAGGCCACCAGCCGGGGGCAGGCCCGGCAGGCGATAACATCGGCGGCCAGTTCGCCAAATGTGTCTGCTGAGCCCACTACCGGCAAGATAGAAGACAATGGCTGGGAAGGCATGTACTGAGGCAACGACACCTAGAAGCAGATTCCAGAGAGCAAATGGCCAGTAAGACCCGCAAACCCACCCTGGTGTTGTTCGTGCGCCACGGCCAGACCCCTACCACCGGCGCGGTGCTGCCCGGCCGGGCGCCGGGGCTGCACCTCAGCGACCGGGGTCGGGAGCAGGCCGAGCAGGCCGCGGCCCGCATTGCCGCCCTGGGCCCGAAACGCATCGGAGCGGTGTACGCCTCGCCCATGGAACGGGCTCGGGAGACCGCCGCCCCCATCGCCCGGGCGGTAGGCCGAAGGGTTCGGGTGCTCGACAGCCTCAACGAGTGCGATTTCGGCCGCTGGACCGGGCGCCGCCTCAGCGACCTGCGCCGCCGCCGCGACTGGCGCCAGGTGCAGCGCACCCCCAGCAGCTTCCGTTTTCCTGGAGGAGAGTCGTTCGCCGAGATGCAGACCCGGATGACCGACGCGGTGCAGTCGCTGGTTGCCCGCCACCCCGGCTCAACGGTGGTGGCGGTGTCGCACGCCGACACCATCAAAGCGGCGGTGTCCCACGCTTCAGGCGCCCACCTGGACATGTTCCAGCGCATCGTGGTGTCGCCCTGCTCGATCACCGCCATCCTCTACAGCGACGACGGCCCGCTGGTGCTGGCCGTCAACAGCACGTCCGACTTGAAAGCCCTTGTGCCGTCATGAGCGAATCCTTCGACCTGAGCGACCTCGAGCACTTCACGGTGGGCACCATCGGGCCTCCCGGCCAACGGGTTTTCTATCTCCAGGCCGGAGTCACCGGCACCCTGGTGACGCTCAAGCTGGAAAAGCAGGAGGTGTCGGCGCTGGCCGATCACTTCGCCGCGGTGCTCCGGGAGGTATCCGACGACCCCGACGCCATCGAACCTGAAGTCGACATCGGCCTCATCGACCCGGTGGAAGCTGAGTGGACGGCGGGCGAATTCCGGTTCGGCTACGACCCTGACGCCGATCGGATGCTGCTCATCATCACCGAGAGGCCCGCCCAAGAAGAGGCCGACGACCTGGCCACCGCACAATTCCGGATCACCAAGGGCCAAGTGGCCGGGTTTGTGAACCGGGCCCGACAGGTGGTGGCCGCGGGCCGGCCACCGTGTCGCTTCTGCGGCGCACCCCTCAATGACGACGGCACTTGGTGTCCCTGCTCCAACTGATGGATCCCGCCCCCTCGAACACCGAATCGCCGTTTCGCGACCGTCCCGCGCTCGATGACGAGGCCGCCGTTGAGATCCTGGCCACCGGGGAATTGGACGTGCTTGGTCGCATGCCGTGGAGCTCCAACATGACGTTTCTGGTTGATGTTTGCTCCCCCGAATCCCCCATCGTCCAGGGGGTGTACAAGCCGGTGAAGGGCGAGCGGCCCCTGTGGGACTTCCCCGCCGGGCTGCACAAGCGGGAGATCGCCTCCTTCGAGCTGGCCCGGACTCTGGGCTGGGACCTGGTGCCGCCCACGGTGCTGAGAGACGGGCCGCTGGGCGAGGGGTCGGTGCAGCTATACGTGCCCACCGACTACGACGAGCACTACTTCACCTTGCGGGAGGAGCCGGCCCACCACCGGTGGTTTCAGCGGTTGTGCGCTTTCGACTTCATCATCAACAGCACCGACCGCAAGGGGGGCCACATCCTGTTGGGCCACGACGGGCGGCTCTACGCCATCGACAACGGCCTGTCATTCCATTGCGAGTTCAAATTGCGCACGGTGATCTGGGAATGGGCCGGAGAACCCCTGCCGGACGAGTTGGCCGAAGATGTGACCGGCCTGCTGGATGAGGGCCTGCCCGAAAATGTGGCCGGCTTGCTCACCCTGTTGGAGCGCGATGCCCTGTTGACGCGGGCGAACGCCCTGGTGGACGAGGGTCGCTTTCCCATCGATCCCAGCGGCCGCCGTCACCCCTGGCCGCTGGTATGAAGGCTTGGGGGCTGCCTGCACGGCAGCTCTCGGGCTAGCTCCGAGCTTGCAGGGCTTCGATCAGCTTGGGCAGCACCTTGTGTACGTCGCCCACCACACCGAGGTCGGCGATGCCGAATATGGGCGCCTCGGCGTCTTTGTTGATGGCGATGATGTTCTTGGAGCCCTTCATGCCCACCATGTGCTGGGTGGCTCCGGAGATTCCGCAGGCCACGTAGACATCGGGCTTGACCACCTTGCCGGTCTGGCCCACCTGGTGGGAGTAGGGCACCCAACCGGCGTCCACGATGGCTCGCGATGCGCCCGCGGCACCGCCGAGCAGCTTGGCCAAGTCCTCGATCATGGAGTACTTCTCGGCTTCGCCCAGGCCTCGCCCGCCAGAGACCACCACGCCGGCTTCGTCCAGCTTGGGGCCGGTGGACTCTTCGGCAAACCGGTCCACCACCCGAGCTGCACCGGTTGCCCCTAGGTCGGGCACCGGCAGCGCCGACACCGCGGCCGGTCCACCGCCGGACTCCTCGGCGGCGAACGACTTGGGGCGAACCAGGAACAGGCCGACGCCGGACCCGTTGAACCGGGTGCTGACGTTGACCGTGCCGCCGAACACCGGCTCGGTGCCCACCAGAGATCCGTCGGCCTGGTCGAGTTCGACGATGTTGGTGATGACCGGGACGCTCAGCTTCACCGAAAGTCGGCCAGCCACGTCACGGCCGTCGTAGGTGGTGCCGAACAGCACCGCGTCGGGAGCGGCCCCGCCCTCGATGGCTGCGGCGATGGCCGACGCCACGGCCGGCCCGGCCAGCCCGTCGCCCAAATCGCCGGTGGCGTGAACGGTGGTGGCCCCGTGGGCGCCGAGCTCGGCGGCCACCGGCTCGCCCTCGCCTCCCACCACCGCTTCCACGGTGTCGGCCAGCTCTCGGGCCCTGGCGAGGAGTTCGAGGCTGATCGAGGCAACCTGGCCGCCCGACGCCTCCGCGTATACCCAGATGGTTCCCATGCTGATCTCCTTACTTCCTGGCTCCTAAACGATCCTGAGCTCTTCGAGCAGGGCGACGATGCGCTCATGGGCGTCGCCCTCGTCGGTGATGATCTCGCCGGCCTCCCGCTCGGGGGCCGGGCTGACATCGGTGATCTCCTGGCCGCCGCCGGCCCAGCCCACCTGGTCGGGGCTGACGCCCAGGTCGGCGATGCCCACCTGGTCCATTGGCTTGGACTTGGCGGCCATGATGCCCTTGAACGACGGATAGCGGGGCTCGACCACCCCCGCGGTCACCGAAACCACCGCGGGCAGCGGGCACCGCACCTCGTCGTAGCCGGCCTCGGTCTGGCGCTTGACCAGTACTTCTCCCCCATCCGCCTGGATTTCTTTGGCGAACGTCACCGAAGGCAGGCCCATCAGCTCGGCCACCTGTTCGGGAACCGTGCCGGTGTAGCCGTCAGACGACTCAGTGGCGGCCAGAATCAGATCGGCCTGAGCCCGGCCGATGGCAGCGGCCAACACCCGGGCAGTGCCCAAAGCGTCGGTTCCGGCCAAAGCCTCGTCGCTGACCAGGATGGCCTTGTCGGCCCCCATGGCCAGTGCCGATCTCAGGCCGTTGACCTCCTCATTGGGCGCCATCGACACCAGGGTTACCTCGCCCTCGCCGGCGGCGTCACGAAGCTGGAGGGCCATCTCCACGCCGTAGGAGTCCGACTCGTCCATGATGAGCTTCATGTCCCGCTTGAGGGTCTTGGTGTCCGGATCGAGCTCCCCGGGATCGGCCGGATCGGGGATTTGTTTCACGCAGACGACAATGTCCATAGCGCGCAAGTCTCCCACCGCGCTCCAGATACGGAAAAACCAAACGCAGGAACAAATCGCCGCGAGACCAGAAAGTTCCCCACCCTGCGAACATGCCCTCGCGAGTCCAATTTCGGGATACAGGCGGTACTGTGGTGGGTCTGAAAGTCCTATTGCTTGTCAACCCCCACGCCTCGTCGGTCACCGCCCGGACCCAAGTCGTCATCCAAAAGGCACTGTCTGCCGACCATGAAGTCACCCTCGCCGCCACCCGTCGGCGGGGTCACGCTTCGCGCCTGGCCCACGACGCCGCGGCCGACGGCTACGACGCGGTGGCGGTGTTGGGCGGCGACGGCACCCTCAACGAGGCGGTGAACGGGGTTGCCGGGTCCGATGTTGCCTTGGCCCCCTTGCCCGGAGGATCGACCAATGTCTTCGCCCGCACCATCGGACTGCCCGACGATCCGGTGGAAGCAGCCGCCATGCTGCTGGAGACACTGGGCGCCGGCCATATCAAGCGGGTGGGCCTCGGCCAGGTGAACGGGAGGTACTTCCTGTTCCACACCGGGGTGGGGTACGACGCCGCCGTGGTGCAGCAAGTGGAGCGCCGGGCCGGATTGAAGCGGTATGCCAACCACGCTCTGTTCGCCTATGCCGCGGTGGACACCTGGATGCGCCACTACGACCGGTCACGCCCCCGATTTACCATCTACCACGCCGACGGCGAGGCGGTGACCGGCCAGTTCGCCATCTGCCTCAACACCAATCCCTACACCTATCTGGGGTCGCGCCCCTTCAACGTGATGCCCGACGCCACCTTGGATGCGCCCCTGTCGATGGTGACCCTGCGATCGCTGCGAGCCACCCGCCTACTTCGGACCGCGGCCAGCGCCCTGGGCTATGGCCCCCCCGTGACCGCCCACCGCCACGTCCACTCCCGCACCGACGTAACCAATGCCGTGGTAGCCAGCGACACACCCTTCCCCTACCAGCTCGACGGCGACTACCTCGGCGAAACCACCCGCCTAGAGTTCCACCACGCCCCCAACGCCCTAGCCCTAGCCCTGCCCCTGGACTAGCTGAGACAAATCTGTCCGTAGAAACATCATGGCTGGTGAGATAGGGTGGATTCGGCCCGATCCCGGTTCGGCGCCGAGTTCTCAGTTGAAGGACCGGACCGGGTGGGCCAAGCCCACGCCACCGGTCAGGATATTGTCTTTCAATCAGTTTCAGCGACCGAATCCGCTCGCTGATTGCTCACAGCGATGTCTACATTCACGCCAAACCGGGAGAACGCGAACAGCGGCTTGCGGATTCCTATTGGTCGCAGAGATCGGGACTGCTCTTCTGCGACAAGGCCCGCACGAACACAGTACGAATCTTCGCCCTCTGGAGGCCAGAGAAGACAATAGGCTCGCACTGGATCCCAGTGGAGATCACGCGCGGCGATGATGTGTCGGCACATGAGAAAGCGATCAGCCTCTACTACAACTCCACTCTCGGAATAACCAGCGCCGTCGCCTGCGCCGCTCCGAACATCCTGTCGCGTGTGAACTTTTCCCTGGACACAATCAGGAATCTTCCCGTGCCCGACCTGACCGAAGAACAAGCACGCTCTCTGTCCAACGCGTTTGATGCCAATGCAGAAGCCCAACTTCTCCCTTTGGCCCACGCGTCCAACGATCCGACCCGCATTGCCCTAGATGAGGCCATAGCTCAGACCCTCGAAATCTCATCAGACACGGTCGCCCAGGCTCGATTCGAACTGAGCCGCGAGCCCTCAGTGCAAGGGAAATAGAAGCTGTCACAGGCGTCGGTAAACTTATTGCATGGAGTTTATGTCCTCTGAACAGGGGAAATGGGGTGACGAGCAAGTAGCCGTGCCAGTGTGGCCGGAGGTGGTTAGCGTTGCCGGATTGACGCTTTCGGGGCTGCGGGAGCGGCTAGGAGTGATCAAGCGGGCTGAGTCTCGGTTGGCGGCGATGAAGACGGCGGTGCTAGCTGAATACGCCCGGCGCAGCACTGAGGGGATGGCTCGGCGGATGGCTTGTGAGGAACTGCAAGCTTCCCGGCGACAGGCCAAGCGCGAGGTCGAGACCGCAGAGCAACTCACTCAGGTGCCTGAGACTTTGGAGGCATTGGGTTCCGGGGAGATTCCCGAGGCCCACGCCAAGCAGATTGCCCGAGCCGCGTCGCAGGGGCCGGTAAATGAAACAGTGTTAGTCGAGGCAGCCCGTAGTCAGAATTTCGACACCTTCTCCAAAACGCTGCGCGATCACCAGCAAGAGCAGTCCGGCGACGACGGCAAAAGCCTTTTCGAGAAGCAGCGGGATCGCCGCTCGGTCAGCTTCTTCAAATCGCCCGACGATGACATGTTCATCTTGTCCGGTAAGTTCGACCCCGTTGCCGGTCACCGCATTGAGGCCGCACTGGCTGCCAAAGAGCGGAGCTTGCGCAACGACAAGGATTCTGCCGATCAGACATCATTCAACCAGCGGCTGGCCGACGCCCTGGAAGAACTCGTCTGCTCTGAACCCGGTGACGGCAAACCACTGGGTGCGAACTTGATCTTGACTGCTGATTGGGACGTAGTTAACCAACATATGGCCGATGTCCGGCTGCTGGACGGCACGCCGCTCCCCATTAGTGAAGCCCTTCGGTTGGCCTGCGATGCCGACATCCTGCCGGTGGTGTTCGACCGCCAAGGCCAGGAGCTCTGGGTCGGGCGCAAGCTCCGCTCGGCTACTGAGGCTCAGCGTGCCGCCCTCATCGTCAGAGACCGACACTGCATTGGGTGTGGTCAATCCGCCACCTGGTGCGAAGTCCACCACATCCACGAATGGTCGCGAGGCGGCCCGACCGACCTTGACAACCTCGTATTGCTCTGCACGCCCTGTCACCATCAAGTCCATGACGACAACTGGGCTGTGCACCGATGTCGAGACGGAACGCACGAATTGCGACCGCCGCCCAAACCTAAAGACTGTGAGCCTTTCCCCGACGCCCTACCGAGCCGAGAACCCAGGCTCTTGGTCTCGCACTGAGGGTTACGGGCCTTGGGCTTATAGGAGTGGTTTCGGCAACTAGCATCGCTACTCATCAGACAAGAGCGTCAACTGGCTCGGCGGGCAGTAGTCACACTGTGGTTGGTGTTGCTGGGCAGCCTTGTTTTGACGACGGTCTGGCCCGCTACTGCCGCAGCTCACACAGAGTTGCAGTCGTCGCAACCATCAGATGGCGAGATCGTCGGCGAACCGGTCTCGCAAATCTCACTCACGTTCACTCGTCCTGTTGAGCCGGTCTCGGACGGGCTGACGGCCTTCGACGAGAACGGCCTCGAATACAGACCCGACGCAACCGACTCTGCTGATCGGCAGATCTGGCACATGTACTACGAGACGCCACTGGGCAGCGGGCACTACGAGGTCTACTGGCGGGTGGCGGCAGCCGACGCCCACATCATTGAGGGGTCGTTCTCGTTCACCGTCCTTGTTGTCGAGAGCGAACCCGCACTCGCACCATCTTCGGGTTCGCAAGATGTGCAGAGCACGGAATCTCCAGTTGAACCCACCGAATCCGGGACGGTTGCCCAAGACGATCCCCCCTCGAGCACGACTGGGACTCCAGAGGGGCCCAGCGACACCCAAGCTCCTTCGATTTCGCACGCCACTCCATCACCGAAGGTCAACTCGACTCCCCTGGAGAGTTCACCATCATCTCCAACCGCGGCCCCCGAAGAATTCACCGCCGAAGTACCCAGTACTTCTTCCTTCGCGAGGCGAGGCAACACGGCAGCCACAGGATCCCAGCGCATCGCCGAAGCCACTCGAATCCTGATCTTCCTGGCCACAATGGGCGCCGTAGGCGGGCTCGCGTTCTTGGCCTTCATCGTTCGTGGCGAGCCGTTGGACTCAGAACGGGTGCGTAGATGGGTGAGCGGGAACGGCATCGTGCTTGCCGCCAGTGCGGCAGTAGCAGCGCTGAACCGAGCGGTGGTCATCGAACGGGAATGGTCGGCGTTTTGGTCACCAGACGCGATAGCCGATGCCGTGTCGACTCAATTCGGTGTGGCAGCAGGGCTTCGCCTGCTCGGCGGGCTCGTCCTAGCAGTAGCCCTGTATCGCGCCGTGGCGAACCTATCGAGGATGCCGACTGTTGTGACCGCGCTGCTGGGCGGGGCGCTCGTTATTGCCTCGTTTGCCTTCGACGGCCACACGGTTACCGAAGGACCGAGGTGGTTGCATTCCATCGCCAGCGTGAGCCATGTGAGCGCCGCAGCGGTTTGGAGCGGCGGCGTCGTGTTGCTGGCCGACCTCCTGTGGCGTCGACACCGCCGCGGCGCAGACGTATTCCGGCCGCTGATGCGATTCTCCCGAATGGCGGCTACCGCGCTTGTGCTTACCGGCGCGGCCGGCACGGTCATGGCGATTCTCGTGCTCAACCGCTTCGCCGACCTGTGGTCAACGCCATGGGGCCGTTTGCTGCTGGCCAAGATTGCCCTCGTCGCCGTGGCCGCGGCCATTGGAGGACACAACCGCTGGGTGCTCATCCCCGCAGTCGAGCGGCAAGGAGAAACTGCTGTCCACCGACGCCTGAGGCGAGCGGCGGTGATCGAGGCGATCGCCCTGTTGTGCGTCGCCATCATTACCGCATTCTTGGTGGCAGCATCGGCGGTCTAGCGATGGATTGGCTAGACCGAACCCAGCACCTCCCGGGCCACGTCGGGGACGTCGGTGATTACGGCGTCGGCGCCGATGGCGGCGAGTTGGGCGATTTGGTCGGGGTCGTTGACGGTCCACACGTTGACTTCGATGCCGGCGGCATGGGCGGTGTCCACGAGGGCTTTGCTGGTTGATGCGAAGTAGGGGTGGATAGCGGTGTGACCGGCGGCCGACACTCGGCCTACCAGCAGCTCGGGGGCCAGCACCTCAAAGGTCAGATAGGCCGTGGGGATGGCGGGATCAATTGCCCTGATGCGGTCGAGGGCCTCCATGTCGAACGATGAGACGATCACCTCTCCGCGGTGCTCTCCCATCCCCCACCCGAGCACCAGCCCGGCCACCGCGGCCGACACTTGGTGCTCGGCGTCGTAGTCGGGATCGTTGGGCGCGCTCTTGATCTCGATGTTGATCACGAACTCCCGCTCGGAGGCCGGGGCCCGGCACACGTCCATGACTTAGGCCAACGTGGGCACCCAGTCGGGCAGCTCGTTGTCGTGCAGCTCGATGATGGCCCGCCCGTCGGGCAGGTGGGCATCGTGGTGTACCACCAGCACGTCGTTGGCTGTGCGCCTCACGTCCAGTTCAATTCCGTCGGCATTCAGCCGCACGGCGGCACGGAAGGCCTCCAGGGTGTTCTCCCGCTCAACCGCCGAAGCCCCCCGATGGGCGATCACCCGAATGGCCACAATCTTGCCAATTTGGTGGTGAAACCCATACTCACAGCACCAACACAGCTACCAGAAACAACACATTCCCCATAATCCCCTCTTGCCACACCAGTACACCACCCCTATCCTTGTCCCCGCGTGATTACCAAGGGAATGCTTTTTGAAATCGACAACGCGGCGGACGATTGGCGGTGCCAAGCCGCCTGCCGCGATACCGACCCAGACCTGTTCTTCCCTGTGGGCAGCACCGGATTGGCCCTCGAGCAGATCGAGTCGGCCAAGGTGGTCTGCCAGGAGTGCCATTCGCAAACCGCCTGCTTGGAGTTCGCTTTGGCCACCAACCAGGACTCGGGAATCTGGGG
>JAJEDQ010000111.1 GCA_022821445.1 Acidimicrobiia bacterium
CCAGATGCGAATGATCGAACCGGACGTCAAACCAGAGGACTTGGCGGAACAGATTGCCGATCAGGTGGAGTTGATCTGCGACCGCGGTGCACCGCAGACGTGGACCATCGAGTTCTCCCACGGAGTCGGAACCGACAGCCATGACACTGTCGACTGGATTCTCCCGAACGCGATCCGTGACGCGGCCGCGGTCCGGCTCGCTCTCCGCCCATGAACAGCCGGGTAGCAACCACCCATGAACTGGATAAGCGAACGCCTCGGTTTCGGCGAAGAGGAGTTCGTACCCTGGCAGATGGGCGTGATCACCTGATCGCGCAGATTGGCACGGCTCCGATGTCTCGCGACATCACAAAAGCGCCCACGGCAGGATTCGAACCTGCGGCCCCTTGCTCCGGAGGCAAGTGCTCTATCCCCTGAGCTACGTGGGCAGTAACTGGGTGAGTATACCTAGCGGGGCATCGGTACCATGTGCCAGTTCATGGCCGACATCCGCACCTCCCTTTCTGGCGCCTTGCGCGGCGCGCTCGCCGCTGTCGGAATCGACCTGCCTGTTGACTTCTCAGTGGGATTGGAGCGACCGGCTCGGCGGAAACATGGGGACTGGTCGTCCAACGCCGCTCTGGCCATCGCCAAAGGCGCGGGGCGCAATCCTCGGGAGCTAGCGGCAGAGTTGGCTGCCTGGCTGGAGGAGAACCGGCCTGAACACGTAGCCGAAGTGAGTATGGCCGGGCCCGGGTTCGTCAACTTCAAGCTGGCGCCGAGCTGGCTGCACAGCGTGGTCGCCGACGCGGTGGACGCAGGCGTCGAAGGCTATGGGCGCCAGAACTTGGGCGATGGCCGCACGGTGATCGTGGAGTTCGTGAGCGCCAACCCCACCGGGCCGGTCCACGCTGGCCACGGCCGGGGAGCGGCCTACGGCGACGCGGTGGCCCGGTTGCTGGAGTGGTGCGGGTACGACGTGCAGCGGGAGTTCTATATCAACGACCGGGGCACCCAGATGGAACTCTACGGCGCTTCTTTGGCTGCGGTCCGGGCTGGCCTACCCGTGCCTGAAGACGGCTACAACGGCCAGTACATCGCCGATTGGGCTGCGGGGATGCCCGCACATGCCGATGCTCGCCAGTGGGGCAGGGAGCGGGCGCTGGCCGATCAGCGGGACGTGCTGGGCTCGATGGGCGTGGAGTTTGACACCTGGTTCAGCGAGCAGGCGCTGGTGGACTCCGGGGCCATCGACGACGCACTGGAGGCACTCGGCACTGCCGGCGCCTCCTATGAGTCCGACGGGGCACTGTGGCTGCGCTCCAGTGACCATGGCGACGACAAAGACCGGGTGCTGATCAAGTCGGACGGGGAATACACCTATCTGCTGCCCGACATCGCCTATCACCGCGACAAGCTCGACCGAGCGGCCCAGGATGGTCTGCTGATCAACGTGTGGGGGGCCGATCACCACGGGTATGTGGCCCGAATGAAGGCGGCCATGGCTGCACTGGGGTGCGACCCTGCCAGTTTGGAGGTGGTGGTGACCCAGCTGGTGCGCCTGGAACGCGACGGCGAAGAGGTGCGGCTGTCCAAGCGCACCGGCGATCTCATCGAACTGCGCGACGTGATCGACGAAGTGGGGGCCGACGCCACCCGGTTTACCTACCTGCTCCAATCCATGGACACCGCCCCCACATTCGATCTAACCAAGGCCGCGGCCCAGGTGATGGAAAACCCGGTGTTCTATGTGCAGATGGCTCACGCCAGGGTGTGCTCCATCGCGGCCCGAGCCCAGGCCGATGGGGTGGAGCGCCAGAGCACCGACCAGGTGGACTTGAGCCTGCTGGTCCACGAGCGGGAGCTGGAGATAATGCGACAGCTCTCCACGCTGGGCGAGGTGATCGCCGCCGCCGCCGAAGAGCGAGCCCCGCATCGCATGACCGCTTGGCTGAGGGACTTCGCCGCCGCGGTCCACAGCTTCTACCACGACTGCTATGTGGTGGGTACCGGTATCGCTCCCGAGCTCACCCAGGCCCGCCTGGTGCTGATCGACGCCGCCCGGGTGGGCTTGGATGTCGGCCTCGGCACCTTGGGCGTAAGTGTCCCCGAGTCGATGTAGGGGACTGGTTGTGTCGTCCTTGCCCCAATACCTACTGCCTGACAATGCCTCGGTGGCGTCCGACGGGCGGCTGTCCATCGCCGGATGCGATGTACTGGACCTGGCTCGGGAGCACGGCACCCCTCTGTTCGTCTACGACGAAGCCCACATGCGGGATCGGTGCCGCCAAGCCCGGGCCGCATTCGATGGGTCGGTGGCCTACGCCTCCAAGGCGTTCTTATGTTTGGCCATGGCCCGGCTGGTTCACGAGGAGGGGCTCGACTTAGATGTGGCCACCGGAGGAGAGCTGCACGTGGCCCAGGCCGCGGGAGTTCCCGGCGACAGGCTGGTGATGCACGGCAACAACAAGTCGGCTGCCGAGCTCGCCGCCGCCGTTGAAGCCGGGGCGGGCCGCATCGTGGTTGACTCGTTCGACGAGCTCGATCGCTTGGATGCCCTCCACGCCGCCACCGGCGCCCGCCCCCGGGTGCTTCTGCGGATCACCCCGGGAGTGGAGGCCCACACCCACGAGTACGTCACCACCGGAGTGGACGACACCAAGTTCGGCTTCACCGCCTCGAACGGGACAGCCGATGCTGCCATTCGCCGGGCC
>JAJEDQ010000143.1 GCA_022821445.1 Acidimicrobiia bacterium
CACCAGCCTCGAATGCGCAGACAACCGCGGCCGCGGCGCACCCCTCCGAGCCTTCGCTGCACTACCGTCGTCCACTGAGCCTCCGTTCGCAGTCCGGGATCCAACAGACCCCACACCGCCACGGAGGCTCAACCCATCAAAGCACCAGAACCGTCAACAAGATCCATGGACATTACACCTAGGCATCGACCTCCCTCGCGGCGTTGCTCCTCCTTGCCGTACGCTGCGGGTATGGCTGCGTCGGTGCGCCTTGCAAGGAACGCCGCTGCCGTCGCTAACCACCCAGCCAATTCACAGACGGACCACTAGTCCAATTCAAGTCGGACCCCTGCTCAGACAAGCTGTCACTGGTCGTCGATATTGTACTCAGCATGGCAAGTGAGGCTGTGACCAGGCATTTTGAGGTCGCTTTGCAGATTCCGGAGACTGACCCGGCGGGTATGTCGGAGACGCAACGGCGAGACGCTCTGTCCTCGGTGCGACGCGCTGAGGCCCGGCTGGCTGGGTGGAAAGTACGCCTCTTCAACGCCGAGCGCGATCAGCTTGGCCAGGGTGCTGCGGAGATGGCGGCGCGGGACGAACTCCAGGTTTCCAAGCGGGAGGCCAAGCGCGAGGTGGACACCGCGGCCAGTTTGACTGGGTTGGCTGAGACATGGAAGGCGCTGGAGTCGGGCGAGATCCCGCAGAGGCACGCTTGGCTGATCGCCAAGGCTTCATCGGAGGGACCCATTGATGAAGCTGTGCTGGCCGAGGCAGCCAAGCATGAACCCTACGACCAATTTACCCGCACCGTGCGCCAAGAACAGCGGGAGCACTCCGAGGACGACGGGCAGTCAATCCTCGACAAGCAGCGCAAGAACCGCACCGGCCGGTTCTTTGAGAGCCGGGAAGACGGGATGTTCGTTCTATCCGGCGAGTTCGATCCGATTATCGGGAACCGGCTCGCCCTGGCCATTTCTGACAAGGAGCGGGAGTTGTGGCGTGAAGAAGACTCCAAGAGGCGCCGCACCCCACAACAGCGAATGGCCGACGCCTTGGCCGAGTTGATCTTGGAGCCGAAGTCGGGCCAGCGGCCACGAACGGCACTGCTGGTAATTGCCGACTACGACGTAGTCCACCAGGAGTTGGTCAATGCCCGACTTTGCGATGGAACACCCATTCCGATGGGCGAGCTGCGCCGGCTGGCCTGCGACGCCGACATCCTGCCCGGCGTATTCCGGGCTAAGACCCAGAAGCTCTGGCTGGGTCGCAAGCGGCGAGTTGCCACCGAGGCCCAGCGAGCGGCCTTGGCGTTGCGAGATAAGGGGTGCATCGGCTGCGACGCCAACCCCGCATGGTGCCAGGCCCACCACATTCAGCCCTGGTCCTGGGGAGGGCCGACCAACCTCGACAATTTGGTGTTGGTCTGTGCCCGCTGTCATCACAACATCCACGACGACGGCTGGCAGGTCATCAAGGGCCACGATTCGGGGCGCTTTGAGCTTCACCAACCACCGGACCCCTTCCCTGATGCGGGCGTGGATACTCATAGGCCACCCCAGCGCAACCCCGTGCTACTTAGCTGAGCACCGCCCGACCACCGGGCAGACCGGCAATGCCCGCGGCCACATCTCTTGCGACTCTTTGCCAGGAATCCAAAGACGACCAAACCGGAATTCGCACCTTGACAACTGAATGGGAATTGGAATCCCCGAGCGGGCGGCTCAGGCGTCTAGCTTCTGCGACCTTACGTCAGGAGGTGCCAGCATCGCTGGGACGGTTGCTCCAGCGTCCAGTTCTGCGGCCCTACACCAGGTTTTCTACGAAGCCTTCTAGTTGGCGGAGGTTGCGGACTTCGAAGACTCCGTCGCAGTGGACGCCGTATTCGGAGACGATGGAGTCGCCGGTGTCCCAGTAGGCGCCGGGCTCGGGGTTGAGCCAGAAGACTTTGCGGGCCCGATGCTCGATCTCTTTGAGGATCCAGGCCTGGGAGGCGTGGTAGTTATTGCGGGCGTCGCCCAGGATCATCACCGTGGTCTTGGGGCCAACGTCTTTCCCGTAGCGCTCCCAGAACACCTCGAAGGCGTGGCCGTAGTCGGAGTGGCCGTCTACCCACACCACGTCGGCCTCGGCGTTCACCCGATGGACAGCCTCGCCGATGTCGTCCACCCCCTCGAAGAAGCTGGTCACCTCGTCGAGGCCGTCGATGAACACGAATGAGCGCACCTTGGAGAACTGGTTGCTGATGGCGTACACCAGATGGAGGGTGAACCGGGCGAAGGCGGCCACCGAGCCGCTCACGTCGGCCACCACCATGATCTCGGGCTTGGCCGGGCGGGGATAGCGGAACTTGGGCTCGGCGGGCACGCCCCCGTAGGAGAGCGAGTGACGCATGGTGTTGCGGAAGTCCAGCGGGCCCTTGCGGCCGTGGCGCCGCTTGCGGGCCAGCCGCACGGCCAGCTTGCGGGTGAGCGGGTAGATGGCCCGGCGCAGGGCCATCATCTCCTCCCGGCTGGCGTGCATGAAGTCCACGTCTTCGGGCAGGGGTTTGCGGAGCGTCTTGGCCATGGCCTCCACTCCCCGATCAGCCACCAGCCGGCGGCGGATCTCGGCCTCAACCTCCTTGCGGAGCTGGTCGACTCGGGCCTCGAACTCGTCACGCTCCAGCCGCTCCTCCAGCGGAGTGAGGTCGCCGGGGGCGTCTTGGCGGGCTTGGTCCATCAAGCGCTCCAGAACCCCGTCGAGGTCGAGGTTTCGCAGCGTGCGATACAGGTAGTAGGTGCCTCCTACCGGCCGGCCGGGCTCCATGCCGGCGTAGCGCTGCACCGCTTGGCGGGCGATGGCCCGCATCAGGGCGTCGTCGCCCCGCATCAGGGCTTGGAACAGCATCTCGGCCAGCTGCTCGGCCGACATGGCCTCGCCGCCGCCCCCGCCCTGGCGGCGCTGCTGGCCGTCCATGCCGTCGACGAAGTCGGACAAGTCCATGCCTTCGGGCCACTCGCCATCGATGAGGTCGTACTCGGCCCCCCGCAGCGAGAAGTACACCTCGAATACCGTCTCGAAGGCCCGCCAGTGGGCATGGTTCTTCACCAGGGTGGCGGCCAACGCGTACTTGAACGCGTCCCGGTCCTCGATGGGGATGTGCTGGATGGCCTCCATGGCGTCCAGGTTCTCGGTGAGGCTGACCGGCAGCCCCGCGGCCCGCAGCTCGGAGATGAACCCGGCCAGAAGCGCCAGCAGCGGCGAAGTGGCGGGCTCGACCTTCACGACGAGCTCAACTCAGGGGCGTCGGGAGTTTGCCGGCGGAGCCTGTGGCCTTGCGTCTGACCAGGAGGATCACGAGGATGCGACCGGGGCGGCAAACTCCTCGTCGGAGGAGGCGAACTCCTTGAGCGCCTTTTCGATGTCGCTGCGGTACTTGAGCAGGATGTTCACCGTCTCGGCCGCGGTGTCGGCGTCGACGTGCTCCACTCCCAGCAGTACCAGAGTGCGGGCCCAGTCCAGGGTCTCGGACACCGATGGGGCCTTCTTCAGCTCGATCTGGCGAACCGAGCGCACGATGCGGGCCACCTGGTCGGCCAGGCTCTCGCCCACGCCGGGCACCTTGGCCAGCACGATCTCCTTCTCCCGGTCGAGATCGGGATAGTCGATGTGCAGGAACAGGCACCGCCGCTTGAGGGCCTCCGACAGCTCCCGGGTGTTGTTGGAGGTGAGGAACACCAGCGGGATCTGGCTGGCCGCCACCGTGCCCAACTCGGGGATGGACACCTGGTAGTCGGACAGGATCTCCAGCAGCAGCGCCTCGGTCTCGATCTCTACCCGGTCGACCTCGTCGATGAGCAGCACCACCGGCTCGGCGGCGCGGATGGCCTCCAACAGCGGTCGGGTGAGCAGGAACTCCTCAGAGAACAGGTCGTCCTCGATCTGCTGCCACATGCCCTCGCCCTCGGGATCCTCTCCCTGGCGCTCGGCCTGGATGCGCAGGAGCTGCTTCTTGTAGTTCCACTCATACAGAGCCTTGGACTCGTCGATACCCTCGTAGCACTGGAGGCGGATGAGCCGGGCGCCAGTGGCCTCGGCCACGCTCTTGGCCAACTGGGTCTTACCGGTGCCCGCGGGACCCTCCACCAGCACCGGCTTCTGCAATCGCTCGGCCAGATAAACCACCCCGGCGATGCCCTCATCGGCCAGATACTGCACATCGCCCAGGCCCTTGCGCACCGAGTCGACGTCAGCGAAGGAGAAGCTCATGGCTGAAGGCTACGTCTCGCTCGTTCAAGCCCCGAAATCAGTAAGGGCCTAGCCCCGAATTTGGCCCTCGCCCCGGACCACATACTTGGTGGTGGTGAGCTGGCGCAGCCCCATCGGGCCCCGAGCGTGAAGCTTCTGGGTGCTGATGCCGATCTCCGCGCCGAAGCCGAACTCTTCGCCGTCCACAAACCGGGTGGAGGCGTTGACCAGCACCGCGGCGGCGTCCACCTCGGTGCAGAACCGGTCGGCAGCCTCTAGATCGGCGGTGATGATGGCCTCGCTGTGACCGCTGCCGGTGTCGTTCACATGGGCGATGGCCTCGTCCAAGCTGTCCACCACCTTCACCGACAGCTTCAGGTCCAAGAACTCAGTGAAGTAGTCGGCCTCGGTGGCTTCGCCGATGCGATCCGGCCCCAAGATGGCCCGGGCGACCTCGTCGCCTACCAGCTCGACACCGGCCAGGTCGTCGGCCAGCGGGGGCAGCAGCTCGGCGGCCACCGCCCGGTGAACCACCAGAGACTCGGCCGCATTGCACACCGAGGGGCGCTGGGTCTTGGCGTTGACCACGATGCTACGAGCCATGTCCAAGTCGGCCGAGGCGTCCACGTACACGTGGCAGTTGCCGTCGCCGTCGATCACATAGGGCACGGTGGCGTTTTCCAGAATGGAGGCGATCAGTCCGGGACCGCCTCGGGGGATGAGGCAGTCGATGCTGTCCCGCAGCTGCATGAACTCGGCCGCCGCGGAATGGCTGGTATCGCTCACCAGCACCAGGGCATCGCTGGGCAACCCGGCCTTCTCGTACGCGTCCCGCATCACCCCGGCGATGGCCAGGTTGGATCCCAGGGCGCTGGACGATCCCCGCAAGAAGGCGGCATTGCCCGACTTGAGGCACAGGCCAGCGGCATCGCTGGTCACGTTGGGGCGGCTCTCGTACACGATGGCCACCACCCCCAGCGGCACCCGAACCTGGCTGATCCTCAGGCCGGAGGACACTACCCAGCCACCCACGATCTCCCCTACCGGTTCGGCGAGGCCGGCGACCTTGCGCAAGCCGCTGGCCATTCCCTCCAACCGGGAGTCTGTCAGCCGAAGCCGGTCCACAAGCGTGGCGCTCATCCCCGACGCGGTGGCCGCCTCCACGTCGGCCTGGTTGGCCTCCAACAGATCGTCTCGGGCCTGCTCCAGCTGGTCGGCGGCCAAAAGCAGGGCGTGGTTTTTGGTATCGGAATCGGCAGTGGCCAAGACCCGGGCTGCGGCCTTGGCCCGGTCGGCCAACTCGGCCATGGGTATATCGGCGCTCACGGCGCGAGCGTACCCGACTGCACCCGCTGCTCCGGTAGCGTGTTTTGGCATTCCACCGGTTGAACAACGACTCAACGGCCCGAACAACGCCCCGCGGTCTGGCAGCAGAGGGGCGATCCAGAGGCAAGACGATGGCTGACACACCAGCCTCCGAGCGCCCCAGCGGCAAGGGAGCGAGGCCCCACCCGTCTGATGCCGACAACACCGACGCCCCGCGCCCCAGCAGCAAGGGAGCAGCCCTGGTGGGTGCGGGGATTTTCCTGTCCCGCGTTTCGGGTATCGGCCGGGAGGTGGCGGTGGCCGCGTTCATCGGCGCGGGCCGAATCGGCGATGCCTACCGAGCCGCTTTGACCATTCCCCGCCTGCTGCAAAACCTGCTGGGCGAGGGAGTGCTGTCGGCCTCCTTCATCCCCATCTACTCGCAGTTGGTGGAGCAGGGGCGGCGCAAGGACGCGGGGCGTCTGGCCGGAGCAGTATTCGGGCTGTTGGCCGTGGTCACCGGGCTATTGGTGCTGGCCGGGTGGATGTTGGCCGAGCCGGTGGTGTCACTGTTGTTGTGGCGGCTGTCCGACGACACCGCTGATCTGACCGTCGAACTGGTACGGGTGATGTTCGCCGGGATCGGGTTCATCGTGCTGGCCGCGTGGACCCTGGGGGTGCTGAGCGCCCACCGCCGGTTCTTCTTGTCCTTTGCCGCCCCGGTGATCTGGAACGCCGCCCAGGTGGCGTTCATGGTGGGGGCTTGGCTCGTGTGGCACGACGTGGACCCCTCCACCCGGGCCTCCGACGTGGCCAAGATGGCGGCTTGGGGGGTCGTGGTGGGCGGCGCCCTTCAATTCTTGGTGCAGGTACCGCTGGTGCTGCGGCTCGTCCCGTCGCTTCGGCTCAGCCTGAACTGGCGGCACCCCGATGTGCGCACGGTGCTCAGCCGGTTCGGGCCGGCGTTCATCGGCCGGGGGGTGGTGCAGGTGTCGGCCTACGTGGACTTGATCCTGGCCGGGCTGCTCGCGGGCGGGACCATCGCTGCGTTGGGGTTCGCCCAGGTGATCTACTTCCTGCCCATCAGCCTGTTCGCCATGAGCGTGGCGGCCAGCGACCTGCCGGAGATGGCCCGGGAGCAAGGCGACCCCGAAGCACTGGTGCGACGGCTCCAAGCCGGCCTCGACCGGATCGGGTTCTACGTTCTGTATTCGGCGGTGGCGTTCATCACCCTGGGCGGGTTGATCGTGGGGGCGCTGCTGGAGCGGGGGCAGTTCAACAGCGAACAGACCGTGCAGGTGTGGTGGATCCTGGCCGCTTACTCCTTGGGGCTGGTGGCCTCGGCGTCGTCTCGCCTGCTTCAGAACGCCTGCTTCGCGGCAGGCGATGCCAAAGGACCAGCCCGGGTGGCGGTGGTGCGAGTGGTGCTGGCCGCCGGGGTCGGGATTCTGCTCATGTTCAGCTTCGACTCCTATGGGGTGGTCAACGGCAGCGTGGAACGGCTGGGCGACTTCCATGTGCTGTCACCGCTGTCGGACGCCGAGCGGGCCGAGGGCGCCGTGCGGCTGGGAGCGGTGGGCCTGGCCCTGGGCAGCACGGTGGCAGCCTGGGTGGAGTACGGCATCCTGCGCCATCGGATCCGCTATCTGCTGCGCCGCCGCCAGCCGGTGCGGGGTCCGATGAGACGCCTGGCGGTTGCCGCTCTGTCGGCCGCGGTGCTGGGCGGAGTGCTGGCCTGGGGCTTTGAGCCCCTGCCGCTGTTGGTGGCCGCGCCGGTGGCTTTGCTGGTGACCGGAGGGGTGTATGTGATCCTCGGGCGGGGCTCCGGGGTGGCCGCGGCTGAGGAAGCCGCCACCCTGATGGAGCAGGCCATAGCCCGGATCAGGGCTGCATTTGTCAGGCGGTAACCAGGGCCGATCAGGGCAGCACGGTCAAAGAATCGCGGTGGATGACCTCGTCGGGCGCTCCGGGGGGCATCTCGTCGGAGCGCAGGCCGACCACCGAGTCCATGTCGTCTGATGAAACCTCCATCAAGCCGCGGGCGAACACCTCATCGTCCGGCCCCCGGATATCCACCGCATCACCCTGCTGGAACACGCCCTCAAAGCCGGTAATGCCGATGGCCAGGAGCGAAGCCCCCCGCTCCACCATGGCTCGGCGGGCGCCGGCATCCACCCGCACGGTGCCAGATGGCACCATGGCGAATCCGATCCACAGCTTGCGGGCGCTCAACCGCTGGGACTGGGCCGCCACCGTCGTTCCGGCCCCCGGCGCGTCGGCCAGCGCGTCGGCCACTATCTGGTTGCGTTCGGCGGCTCCGATCACAGTCCGGACCCCCGACAAGCTGGCGATACGGGCCGCGGCCAGCTTTGAGGCCATGCCCCCGCTGCCCCGGTCGGTGCCGGCCCCGCCGGCGGCGGCGGCCAGCTCTTCGAGCAGGCTCAGGTCGGTGATCTCCTCGATGATCTGAGCGTGGGCGTCGGAGCGGGGATCGGCGGTGTGGACCCCCTCAGTGTCGGTCAGCAGCACCAGGAGCCCAGCGCCCACCATGTGAGCCACCAGGGCCGAAATGCGGTCGTTGTCCCCCCAGCGAATGGCGTCATCGGCCACTGCGTCGTTCTCGTTCACAATGGGAATGACGCCCAGCTTCAACAGCCGGTTGAGCGTGCGCTGGGCGTGCAGGTATTGAGGGCGCTCTAAGAAATCCCGAGGGGCCAACAGCACTTGGCCGCAGATCAGGCCATAGCCGGCCAGGCGCTCCTGGTACAGGGCCATCAATCTGCTCTGGCCCACCGCGGAGAGCGCTTGCAAGGTGACCGAGTCACGGGGACGGCCCTGGTCGAAGCCAAGCACGGGCAGCCCAGCACCGATCGCCCCGGAGCTGACCACCACGGCCTGATGGCCATCGGCCACCGCGGCGGCCACCTCGCCGCTCAGCTTGGCTATCGCCTCGGCTCTGATGGTGCCATCGGCCTCGGTGATCGACGATGTCCCGATCTTGACCACCACGATCACGGCGACGCCTCCTCGCTGAAGTACTCATCGTCGTCGTAGTACTCGAATTCGAAAGAGCCGATCCGGGCGGTGTCGCCCGACTTGATGCCGGCCCGGGCCAGAGCCCGATCCACCCCCAGCCTCTCCAGTCGGCGTCGGGCGAAGTCCCAGGCACCAGGGGCATCCAGGTCGGACAAGGCCACGGTGCGCTCGGCAGCCCGGCCCACCACCACAAAGGCGCCGTCATCGGACCGCTCCACTCTGATTCCCTCGGGCACCGGCCGGTGGATCACCACATCGTCGGAGCGCTTGGCGCGCAAACCCAGGCTTTCCTGAGCCCGTGCTTCGCGAACCGCGTCGGCCATCGCCCTGATCAACTCGGGGAGGCCAGCACCGGTCACCGCGGAAACAAGCAAGGCCCCCGGCGGAGGATCCAGATGGCCGACATCGGCTTTCGACCCCACCAATACCCTGGGCCGCTCCAGCAGCTCGGGCCGGTAGGCACCCAGTTCCTCCAGCAACACCCGCTGCTGCTCGAAAGGCGAGACCTCCTCCACCGAGGCCAGATCAACCATCACCACCATGACCCGGGCCCGCTCGGTGTGGCGCAAGAAACGATGGCCAAGGCCGCGCCCGTCGCTCGCCCCGGCGATGAGGCCGGGGATGTCGGCCACCACCATCTCGAAGTCGTCGCCAGTGTTCTCGCCAGTACGCACTACTCCCAGATTGGGCTCAAGAGTGGTGAACGGGTAGTCGGCGATCTTGGGACGGGCCGCGGAGATCCGGGAGATCAGCGTGCTCTTGCCCGCATTGGGGAATCCGATCAACGCCACGTCGGCCAGCAGCTTCAGCTCCAGCCTGAGCCAGCGCTGCTCCCCCGCCTCGCCCTGCTCCGCGAACGCCGGGGCGCGGTTCTGATGGGTGGAGAACCGGGTGTTGCCCTGGCCGCCTTGGCCACCAGCGGCCGCCAGCCAGCGGTCTCCGTCGGCCGCAAGGTCGGCCAGCGACTCCCCATCTTGGGACTTGACCGTGGTTCCCACTGGAACCCGGACGATAGCGTCCTCGCCCGATGCGCCGTGGCGACGCTTGCCCTGGCCGTGGCGACCGCTGTCGGCCCGGCGATGGGGGTGGTCTTTGAACGCGATCAGCGAGGCCACATTGTGGTCGGCCACCAGCCAGACGCTGCCGCCGTCGCCGCCGTCGCCGCCGTCGGGACCCCCCTTGGCCACGTGGGCCTCACGGCGAAACGACACACATCCCGCGCCGCCGTCGCCACCTCGGACATTCAGGCCGCACTCGTCAACGAACTGGGACATCGTCTGCAAAGCCGCACTCGTCAACGAACTGGGACATCGTCTGTCTTTCCGCAACCGGCTGAGTCAAGCGGCCGACAGCCGCAAGGAGGGCGATCAGCCGGGAATGACGTCGACGAGCTTGCGGCGCCGCCGACGGCCGAACTTGACCCGCCCGTCAGCAGTGGCAAACAGGGTGTCATCGCGGCCGCGCTGAACGTTCTCACCGGGATGGATGCGGGTGCCCCGCTGACGCACGATGATCGAGCCGGCGGTCACCTCCGTGCCGTCGAACACCTTCACCCCGAGGCGCTTGGGGTTGGAGTCGCGGCCGTTCCGGGTTGAGCCGCCGCCTTTTGTCTTGGACATCGTTCGCTCCTCTACGCCTGGATCGCCGTGATCTGAATGCGGGACTTGCTCTGGCGGTGGCCCCACCGCCGACGCTGGTTGCTCTTGTTCTTGTAAGTGAAACCGTTGATCTTGCGGTCTTTTACCGAGTCCACCACTGTGGCGGTGACCTTGGCCTTGCCGAGCTGATCGGGGGCGGCGGTCACCGAGTCGCCGTCCACCAACAACAGTGGGATCAGCTCGACCTCAGCGCCGGGCTCGCCCAGCAGCTCCACATCGAGGATCTGGCCCTCTTCAACCTTGTACTGCTTTCCGCCGGTGCGGATGAAGGCATACACCTGTTCAAGGCTACCTGTCTCGACGGGTTCTTACTAGCTGTCGGTCGAGCTCCAGGCCCCGCCCCTCGCAGGTGGGGCAGACCGAAGAGCACGACTCCAACAGGCCCTCGCCAATGCGCTTTCGGGTCATCTCCACCAAGCCCAATTCGGAGATGTCCAGCACCTGGGTGCGGGTCTTGTCCCAAGCCAGGGACTCCCGGAAAACCTTCATGAGCTCTTCGCGGTTGCCCCGCTTCTCCATGTCCACGAAGTCGATCACGATGATCCCGCCGATGTCGCGCAACCGAAGCTGCCGGGGAATCTCCTGAGCCGCCTCCAGGTTGTTGCGGAACACGGTCTCCTCCAGGTTGGAGTCGCCGACGTTCTTGCCGGTGTTCACGTCGATGACGGTGAGCGCTTCAGTGCTCTCGATGATCAGCGATCCGCCGCCCGGGAGCCACACCTTCTTATCCAAAGCCTTGACGAACTGCTCGTGTACGTGATGGCGCTCCAACAAGCTGAGATACTCGCTCTCGGCGTCGTAGTACTCGAGCCGCTCCTCCAGTTCGGGGGCCACGCTGGACACGTAGTCGTGTACCTCGTCGAACAGGCGGCGATCATCGATGTGGACCGACCGGAAGTCCTGATTGAACTCCTCCCGGATGACCCGAACCGCCATCTCGGGCTCCCGGTAGAGCAGCCCGGGCACCTTCGCCTTCTTGGTCAGGGCCTCGATCTCCTCCCATTGCGACACCAGCCGCTTAACGTCGCGCTCCAGTTCCTCAGCGGTGATCTTCTCGGCGGCGGTGCGCACGATGATCCCGTGCTCTTCCGGCTTGCACCGGTCGAGCACCTTTCGCAGCCGCTTGCGCTCCTTGTCGGGAAGCCGCTTGGAGATACCGTAGGTCTTGGAGTTGGGCACCAGCACCACGAACCGGCCGGGCAGCGACACCTCCTGGGTCAGCCGGGCCCCCTTGTGGGCGATGGGGTTCTTGGTGACCTGGCACATGATGGTCTGGCGGGCCTCCAAGAGGTTCTCGATTCGGGGCGAACCGTTCGAGGTCTCCACATCGTCGGGGTCGAACACCACATCACCCCGGTACAACACCGCATTCTTGGGAGTTCCGATGTCCACGAAGGCGGCCTCCATGCCGGGCAGCACGTTTTGGACCCGTCCCAGGTAGATGTTGCCGTGGATCTCCCCGACGTCGTCGGCCGGACGGGAGACGTAGTGCTCGATCAGCGCCCGGCCCTCCAACACCGCGATCTGGGTGACTTCCGGGCGGACCTGGACCAGCATCATGTAGCGGCCCACCGGACGGCCCTTGCGACGGCGGCCCCGACGGCGCTCCAGAGTCTTCTCGTCCAGCTCTACCGGACCGTCCGACACCCGGTGCTCCACCGGCTGCACCGGACGGCTGCCTCCTCCGCGGCCCCGCCCGCCTCGACGGCGACGGCGCTTGCGACCCGATCCGGAACCGCCCCCGCCCGAGCCCGAACCCCCACCTGAGCCCGAACCCCCGCCCGAGCCCGATCCATTCCCGCTCGGCGCGGGTCGGGAATCGCCAATCTTGGGACGGCTGTCAGAAGGCGGTGGAGCGGGGCGAGTATCGCCGATCTTTGGCTTACCGCCAGAAGAAGCAGGCGCGGGGCGAGTATCGCCGATCTTTGGGCGACTTTCGGTCATCTCTGTAGTCCTTTCTCATTGCACACCAACCGGGGTGTGCTGAGCAGGGGCTGCGCCGACCATTAGCGGCTCTAGGCGGGCGCCATCCTGCTCAATCCATTGACGAGTGCGCTGAATCAGCACCGGGCGGTACTGCGGTTCAAAAACAGTCAAGAGCTCCGACGGCCGAGCTGCCCGCGGCTGGGTGCCCAGAGTGGCCAAAAGGCGAACCCCCCGACTCGTCGATTCACCGACCTCCAATGCCCGTATCTGAGGGGCGAGGTCGTCGGTGATCTGCTGTCCCTTGCGTTCTCGCGTAATCACTATCGTAGCCGCACCGCGCACCCGATCTACCCATTCGGCGAGATCCTCGGCGGTCACGTCGATCAGCTCGATGTCCCAATCGCAGATGGTCACCGCTTGCTGCAACGACACCGCGCCGGGCAATAGCACCGATCCCCCAGTGGCGGCGATCCCGTCGGGCAACACGCTGACCAGGGCATCCAGCACGTCTGGCACCGCGACATCGGCGCACTTGAAGTCGACGTCCAGATACTCGTCCTCCGACTCATAGCCGGTGGCCAACGCCAATCCGAAGTGCAGCTTGGCCCGGGGCGAGAACCCCTCGGTCTGAGCCACCGGCAGCCCAGTTCGCCGCAGTGAGCGCTCCCAGATCCGGGCCACATCCCGATGGCTGGTGAACCGGATACGCCCGGCTTTGCTGTACCGCAGCCGAATCCGAGTGCGCGGCGCCTGATTCGGGTTCACGATGTGGCCCTCTCACCAACGCCGGAAAGCTGCACCTCCACCGCCCGGGGGGGCTGGTAGCCAGTGGGAACTTGACCGGTCCCCTGGCTGCCCCCGGCCGGCGGCACCGCAGAGGCCACAATGTGCTCGATGCTGTAGCCGGTGCAGGCCCCGCAGTCATAGCACGGTGTCCACCGGCAGTCCTCCAAGCCCACTTCGTTGAGGGCATCCCGCCAGTCCTGCCACAAGAAATCCTTGTGCAAACCCGCCGACAGGTGATCCCAGGGCAGAACCTCGTCCTCGGTGCGGTGCCGATGCACATACCAGTCCACCGACAGGCCGTGTCGGTCCATGGCCTGCGTCCAGCGGTCGTAGTCGAAGTGCTCAGACCACTCCTGGAACGTGCCCCCCTGTCGCCACACCTCCTCGATGACCCGGCCGATGCGGCGGTCGCCGCGGCTGGCGATGCCCTCCACCAGGCTGGCCTTGGGATCGTGCCACTTCATCTGCACCCCCCGGTTCCGCTTGATGTCGTCGCGCAGCAAGAAGATCTTGCGTTGGAGCTCGGCCACCGTGTTCTGGCCGAACCACTGGAAGGGGGTGAACGGCTTGGGCACGAACCCGCCCAGCGACACCGTCACCGAGGGGTTCTTGGTGTGGGCCCGGCCCAACTCGACGCAGTTGCGAGCCAGCTCTCCGATGGCCAGTGTGTCCACGTCGGTCTCGGTGGGAAGCCCGGTGAGGAAGTAGAGCTTCATGCGCCGCCAGCCCTGGGAGAAGGCTGATTCCACCGCTCCGTAGAGATCCCGCTCGTCGATGAGCTTGTTGATCACCTGGCGCATCCGCCACGACCCGGCCTCGGGAGCGAAGGTCAAGCCGGTGCGCCGGGCCCGCTGGATCTGAGCGGCCAGCCCGACGGTGAAGGCGTCCACCCGCAGGCTGGGCAGCGACACCGACACCTCACCGGCACCGCAGTCCATGGTGGCCGATACCACCTCGGTGATCCCGCTGAAATCGGCGGTGGACAGCGAGGTGAGCGCCACCTCGTCATAGCCGGAGCGGGCCAGTCCGTCGGCCACCATGGTGCGGACCTGCTCGGCGGGCCGCTCCCGCACCGGACGGGTGATCATCCCCGCCTGACAGAACCGGCATCCCCGGGTGCAGCCTCGGAACACCTCCACGTTGAGCCGATCGTGAACCACCTCGGTGAGCGGCACCAGCTGCCGCTTGGGGTAGGGCCAGGCGGCCAGATCGGCCACGGTGCGCTTCTCCACCACCGCAGGCACATCGGCGAACCGAGGCGTGATCGACACCAGTGCGGGGCCGTCGTAGACCACGTCGTAGAGCGACGGCACGTATACGCCCTCCACCGCGGCCAGAGCCCGCAGCACCGACTGGCGAGACCTCTTGCCCGCCCGCTTCCAGTCTCTGACCGCGGCGTTGATCTCTGTGACCACTTCCTCGCCATCGCCCAGCACGAAGAAGTCGACGAAATCGGCCAGTGGCTCGGGGTTGTAGGTGCAATGCCCGCCCGCGCCGATCAGCAGGTCGTCATCGGCCCGCTGATCGGCCCGCACCGGGGCTCCGGCCAGGTTGATGCAGTTGAGCAGGTTGGTATACACCAGCTCGGCCGACAGGTTGAACGCCAGCACGTCGAATTCCCCGGCCCGGCGATGGGTGTCCACCGAGAACAGCGGCAGGCCCGCCGCCCGCATCTCGGCCTCCATATCCACCCAGGGGGCGTAGGCCCGCTCAGCCACCGCGTCGTCCCGTTCGTTGAGTATCTCGTAGAGAATCTGGAGGCCCTGATTGGGCAGTCCTATCTCGTAGGTGTCGGGGTAGGCCAGAAGCCATGCCACCTTGGACGGATGGTGCTCCGGTTCCACCATGCCGCCTTCGCCGCCGATGTAGCGCGCCGGCTTCGACACCTCGGGCAGTACTAGCTCCAATTCAGACCAAAGGGACATCAGTACCAATCTACCGCCGGCCCTCTGCCGGCCAGAACCAGTTCAGACGAATCGCCGCATGGCCACCGGGCCGGATCACCTTAGGTAAACCGCCGCATGCGGACGTTGAGCACCAAGCCAAGACTAATCAGGGTGGCAATGGCCGAAGAACCCCCGTAAGACACCAAAGGAAGCGGAATTCCGGTGATGGGGGTGATGCCCAGCGTCATGCCCACCGCCTCGAACATCTGGAACAGGATCATGGCGAAGATCCCCGAGCAGATGAGCGCGCCAAACCGGTCTTTGGCCAACCGGGCGGCCTGGAGTATCCGCAGCAGCAAGAGGGCATAGAGCCCCAAGGTGGTGGCCGAGCCGACAAACCCGAACTCCTCGCCGATCACGGTGAATATGAAGTCGGTGTGCTGCTGGGGCACCAATCCGCTGAGCGTCTGGGAGCCCTCGCCGTAGCCCTTGCCGCCCACCCCGCCGTTGCCGATGGCGATCTGGGCCTGGCGCTGCTGGAAGCCGGCCTCGGTGATGCCGGTGGTGGGATCGACGAAGGTTCGGAGCCGGTTGGTCTGATATTCCTCCAGCATGTTGGAGTTCACCATCAGGGCCACCACAGTGACGGCGATCAGGGCGATGCCGAGCACTTGGCGAAAGCGGATGCCGCCGATGAGCAGCAACACAAACCCGATGAACACGTAGATGAGCGCGGTGCCCACATCGGGCTGGAGCAGAACCAAGAGGCCGGGCCAAGCCACGATACCCACGGCAAAGAACACCCGGGGCGCGGTCATGTGGTCCTCGTATCGAGACAAGAAGGCCGCCACCGCCACGATCAAGGCGAGCTTCTGGAACTCGGAGGGCTGTAGCTGGAAGTCACCGAACCGGTACCACGATCGAGCGCCGTTAACCTCCTCGCCCAGGGGGCTCAATACCACAATCAGAGCCAAGAGCCCGGCCCCATAGATGGCCATGGCGAATTTGGACAGCTCCTGATACGGGAACCACGCCGCGAACACCATGAACAACGCGCCAGCCACCGCGAACAGCGTCTGGCGCTCCAAGAAGAAGGAGTCGAAGTTCTCCGGGTCACGGCCCCGGGTGGTGCTGTAGATGGCCGCGATCCCGATGGCGGCCAGACCAGCCGCGGCCAGTACCAGCAGCACATCGATGTGCATCCACAGTGCGTATGGGCGGCTCCGCGGGTTCATCTCCCGCTCCCGCAGGCGGCGCTCCTCCAAGGAGATAACTGCCATCAGGCCGCGCCCCCCGATTCGGCAGGGTCAACTTCCTCTTCGGCCTCGTCTTCACCGATCGTTCCGCCCAGCTCGGCGAGATCGTCGATGGTACGCACCGCCGGAACCGAGTTGGTGGCGATTGGCTCCAGAACCCGGCGAACGGCGGGGGCAGCCACCGATGCCCCGAATCCCGACTCCTCCATGATTGCCACCACCACATACTCGGGATTCGGATTGGGGCCAAAAGCTACAAACAGCGAGTTGTCCGCTTGGCCTACTACCTCGGCCGTGCCCGTCTTCCCCGCCACCGGCCACTCCTCATGGGGGAAGCCGAAGAAAGCCGAGTGGGCGGTGCCTTCCAGTTCTGCGGTAACCCCGAGCAGCCCTTCGAGGATCGGCACTCGGATGGCGCCCGGCAGATATATCTGGCTGATCACCCGGTCGGCGAACGCCTGCGCCACCTCCCCGGTAACCGGGTTCTCCACCCGGTCCACCATCTTGGGGGCATACAGCGTGCCGCCATTGGCGAATGCGGCGTAGCCGTTGGCCAACTGCAACGGGGTGGCCCCCAGCACGCCTTGACCGATGGCCAAAACGATGGAATCGCCGGTTCGCCAGGGCTCTCCTGCGGCCTCGGCCGCCGACGGGGAGGGCACCCTGCCCGCGCCCTCGCCGGGCAGCGCGATGCCCGACGGCGCTCCGAAGCCGAATAGCTGGGCAGTCCGCTGGATTCCCTCCCGATCGAAGCGGTCGGCCCGGTCCATGGTGTCGCCCAAGTAGTAGAAGTACACGTCGGATGACACGATGATGGCCCGGATCAGATCAACTGGCCCGTAGATGGCCTCTTCGGCATTGCGGAAGGTACAAGAGGCGATCACGTCCTCCTCGCAAGACGGCACCACGTACGTGCCGGTGTCCTCGTAGAGGGTGCGAACATCCAGCACGCCCCGAGGGCCGATCACCTCGCTGTTCATCGCGGCATAGGCGGTGAACAGCTTGAATGTTGACCCCGGTGGATAGATGCCGGCCAAGGCCCGGTTGTGGAGCGGTTGGTGGTTGGCCGGGTCTTGGAGTTGAGCCCACCGGGACTCGGAGAAGCCGCTCACGAACTCGCTGGGCGAGTACGTGGGAAATGACGCCATGGCCAAGACCTCGGCGCCGTTGGGGTCCAACACCACCAAGGCGCCCCCGGGCGCCTTGAACGGAGGATCATTGGGGTCATCGGTCTCCTGCTGGCGAGCCTCGGCGAGGCCGGCCAAGAGCTCCTTCTCGGCCAGCGCCTGAACGTCGATGTCCAAAGTGAGGTGGACGTCGGCCCCGGCAACGGGATCAACCTGCTCAAGCACCTGCACCGGATCGCCCACATTGTCCACTTCCAGCCTCTTGAAGCCGGGCGAGCCCCGGAGTACCGACTCGAAGGATGACTCGATTCCGGTCTGGCCGATCTCGTCATTGCGCCGATAGGTCTTGGGATCATCGGCAACCAACTCGTATTGCTCCTCGCTGAGCAAGGAGACGTAGCCGAGAATGTGAGCGGCCAGGTCGCCGTACGGGTAAGTGCGGACGCTGCGGACAACGGTGCCCACGCCGGGGAACTCGTCGGCCCGCTCAGCCAGAACGATCTCGAAGTTCTCGGTAACGTCGTCGGCCACCGGCACGGAGTCGAGAGGGCCATATCGGGGATCGTCGAGAGCGTCGTTGATTTCAAATACCTTGGTGAGGCGTCCGGCTTGGCTGATTTCGGTGGCCAGGCGCAACACCAGCTCTTCTTGCCCCTCCCCGTCGAATTCGGTGTCATAGGTGAACCGGTCCACCGTCACTACCAGCGACTCCCGGTTGTCCACCAGCACGTTGCCGTTCCGGTCGAAGACGCGCCCCCGGGGAGCGGGCTCATAGATCACCCTTACGGTGTTGGACTGGGCCTGGGCCTCAAACTCCTCAGAGCTCAATACCTGAAGGAACCACAGGCGGGCCACCAGCGCACCGAAGGCCAGCAGGGCCAATAAGGCCAAAAAGCTCAGCCTCAAGCGAAGCGACTCGGGGCTCAACGCTCTTCACCTAGCATCCTGGGCCACGACCAGTGCCACAAGCCCAGCAACGGCAAGCTCAGCACCAAGTTGTAGGCCGCAGCCACGCCCATAACCGTGTAGAGGCGGTCGGTGTAGAGATTCGCCTCGCCCAACAACTCCCCGAGCACGGCGTACACCAACAGCCCGCCCGCGGTGGCCGCCGCGGTGACCAGGACGTTGATCCACCAAGCGCTGCGGAAGATCCGCTCTTCCAACAGGCCCACTGCGTAGCCCCAGACGGTGTAGATGAGCGCAGACAGCCCGAACAGCGTGGGGAGATAGAGATCGATGCCCAACCCGATGGCGAATCCGGCGATCGCTCCCCGCTCTGGTCCGCCGACCAGTCCGGCGGTGACTGCTATGGCCAGAGGCACCTCGGGAGCAACCCCGAGCACCCGAAGATCGGAGAACAGCGCCAAATGGAACACGAGCGCCGTCAACAAGAACAACCCGCTGCGAACATACGCGCCGGCCAAGGTCATGAGCCGGCCCTCAACCCGCTGCGAACATACGCGCCGGCCAAGGTCATGAGCCTTCCTCCAGCGGGTCGTAGAGCAGCACGGTTACGAAGCTCAAGCTGTCGGTGTTTGCGGAGGGCGCCACGGTAAGGAGTTGAAGCAGTCGCGCTTCGTCGAAGTCGATATCGGTAACGGTGCCGATGGGAATTCCCGGGGGATAGCGGCTGCGATCCACGCCGCTGGTGACCACCTCATCCCCAATATCCACCTCGGTATCGATTTCCAGCCCCTTCGTCACCATTAGAGGCTCGCCCTGACCGCCCCCCGAGGCCAGGGCCACATCTTCGGTGCCCACTACCAGCACCCCGACCTCGAAGCCGGGGTCGGTGAGCAGCGTGACCCGGGAATGCCCTAGGCCCGGATCGCCGTCGATCCTCCCGATCAGACCGCCCCTGGTAACCACCGGCATCCCGTTGCGGATCCCGTCTTCAGCCCCGCGGTTGATCTGCACCGAGTACCGGTCGAAGTTCCCCACGTTGGCGGTGAGCACCTCGCCCACCACGTTGGGGATGTCCTGCACGTAGGGCAGACCCAGCACATCGAGCAGCGACTCCAGGCGGATGACCGCGTCGGAATCCAAGATCTGCTGGCCCTCGAGCTTTTGCAGCTCTTGGCGCAGTACCTCGTTCTCGGATTCCAATTCGTCGTAGCCGGTGACTCCGGCCCAGGCATCGCCCACTGGTTCGAACACCCGGTCAGCCCCCGACCGCAGCGGTGAGATCAGATCGGAGAGGGTTTCCTCGGTTCGCTGGAGGGGCTCGAAGTCACGGGCGTCCAGGGTGAGCAGCGTCGCGGAGGTGAGCAGCAGGAAGATGAGCGTGAATCGCGACCGCCCTGTGCGGGTGCCCGTTGCCACGGGGCCGAACCGAGCGATCAGTCGTACGACGACGAGAAGAGGAGCCCCTCAAGCGCGTCGAACTCCTCCAGCGATTGGCCCGAGCCTATGGCAACCGCGTGGAGGGGGTTGGGCGCCAACCGGACCGGCATTCCCGTCTCTTCCTCGATCCGAGGGGGCAGGCCGTTCAGCAGGGCCCCGCCGCCGGCCAGAACGATCCCCGCCTCCATGATGTCGGCGGCCAACTCGGGCGGAGTCTCATCCAGCGTCACCTTGACCGCGTCGACGATGGAGCGCACTACCTCGGAGATGGCCTCGCGGATCTCAGCGGTGGAGGTCACCACTGTCTTGGGCAGCCCGGTGATCATGTCTTGGCCCCGGACCTCGGCATAGCGGTTGTCGCTGTCCGCCCACGCCGTGCCCAACACCATCTTCACTTCTTCGGCCGTTCGGCTGCCGATAGTGAGGCTGTGCTCCTTCTTCAGGTAGGCGATGATGTCCTCGTCCATCCGATCGCCGCCCATGCGGATCGACTGACCGGTGACCACTCCGCCCAGCGAGATCATGGCCACCTCGGTGGTGCCGCCGCCGATGTCCACGATCATGCTGCCCGAGGCCTCTTGAACCGGCAGACCGGCACCGATGGCCGCGGCCATGGGCTCTTCGATGATGTAGACCGGCTTCTTCGCTCCGGCGGAGATCGCTGCCTCCTGCACGGCCCGCTGCTCCACAGGAGTGATGCCAGAGGGAACGCAGATCACCATTCGGGGTCGGATGAACCTCCCCGGAGACACTCTCTGGATGAAGTACCGCAGCATCTTCTCGCAAATATCGAAGTTGGCGATGACCCCGTCTTTGAGCGGGCGGATGGCCTGGATGTGAGCAGGAGTGCGCCCCAGCATCCGCTTGGCCTCAGAGCCCACCGCCAGAGGCGCGCCCTCGTTGGTGACAGCCACAACCGAGGGCTCGTTGATCAAGATGCCCTCGCCGCGGACATATACCAGCGTGTTGGCGGTGCCCAGGTCGATTGCGACATCGCGGCCAACCAGACCGCTACTGGAAGAGAACCGCCGCTTAACCATGGGGCAAGGTTAGAACAGCCGATCCCGGTTCGCACACCGGCACAGGCGCGAGCCGGGAAGCAATTCGCACACCGGCAAACGCGCGGGCGCGTTTCACATTTCGGGGAAGAAGATGGCGATTTCCCGCTCAGCGGAGGCATTGCTGTCGGAGCCGTGGGCGAGGTTCTCGGTGACCTCCAGCCCATAGTCGCCCCGGATGGTGCCGGGGGGAGATTCCAGGGGGTTGGTGGCCCCCATCATGGAGCGGACGACGGCATAGACGTCCTCAGGCCCCTCGACCACCAGAGCCACCGACGGTGAGCGGCCAATGAATGCCACCAAGTCGGGATAGAACGGACGGTCCACATGCTCGGCGTAATGGCGGGCGGCCAGATCGGCGTCGATGGTGACCATGCGCATGGCCGCGATCCGCAACCCCCGGGCCTCGAACCGGGACACGATGGCACCCACCAGACCACGCTCCACCGCATCGGGTTTGCACAAGACCAGCGTCCGAGTCACCGGAGGAGCCCCTTTGAATGCGCCGCGACGTTCATCACCGGCTGCACCCTACTGATCTTGTGATGCCATGTGAAGGCGGGCCGCACCCGCGGTGTAGAGGGAACCGGCGATGACCACCGCGTCTTCCTCGGTGGACAGGGCCAGCGCCCGGTCTACCGCCTCATTCACAGTGTCGGCCACCTCGGCTTCGATCCCCCGATTTCGGGCCGCGGCGGCCAGATCGGCAGCGGGCCGGGCCCTCGGCCAATCAGGAGCGCAGCACACCACCAGATCGCAGCGGGCACCGGAGTCGTCGATGGCCGCCAGCATGGCATCGGGGTCCTTGTCGCTCATCATGCCCACCACCCACGTGACTGCGCCCAACACCGTGAACTGGTCGGCCAGCGTGTCCGCCGCCGCCGCCAGACCGTCGGGATTGTGGGCCCCGTCGATTACCACCAAGGGCTGGCGGGCCACCACCTCGAACCGGGCCGGCACCCTCACATCGCCCAAGGCGTCCAAGAGCGGCTCATCCAGCGCCTGACCCACCAGGGCTTCGAACCCGGCGATGGCCAGCGCCGCGTTCTGTCCCTGGTGGGCGCCGAACAGGCTGACGTAAACCTGCTCGTAACGGCTATGGGGGGTGCGCAACGACACCAGTCGCCCGCCCACCGCCGGCTCATTCACCAGCAACTCGAATTGCTGGCCGGCCGCCAGCAATTCTCCGGGGTTCTCCTGGGCGGCAATTGCCACCAACTCGGGGGCCATGGGCCCCAGCACCGCGGTGGCGCCAGGATGGATGATGCCTGCCTTCTCTCCCATCACCTCCCGCTCCCAGCCGGGGCGGCCGTCGGTGTGGTCGCGTCCGATGTTGGTGATCACCGCCACCTGGCTGTTCACCACGTTGGTGGCGTCGTAGCGGCCCAGCTTCCCCACCTCCACCACCGCCAAGTCCACGGCCACGTCAGCGAACCAGCGCAGGGCCGCCGATGTGACCAGCTCAAACCACGAGGGCACAGAGCCAGCCCGCTCCGCGACCAGATGGCGCTCCACCAGCCGCAAGTGCCCGAGAAGATCGGCCAACTCGGAATCGCCGATGGGGTCGCCGCCCACGGCCATGCGCTCGTTGATGCGCTCGACATGGGGGCTGGTGTAGGCGCCGACGGTCATCCCCCACGCCCCGGCCAGCGCGGCGATGAGCGCGGCTACCGAGCCCTTCCCGTTTGTACCGGTTATGTGGACTGCCGGGTAGTCGGCTTGGGGGTCACCCAGCGCCTCGAGCAGTTGGCGCATCGGGGCCAGCGACAGGCCGTCGGTATCACCGGCCGTAGCTTCCAGATTGACGTGGCTGTCCAGCCACGCCTGGAGGTCAGCTAGCTTGGCGCCGGGACCGGTCGGTTGAACGGGCCTTGGCCGCATTGAGCAACTGGGGGGTTTCCTCGCCGCGGACGGTTGCCGCGCTGACCACGCACTGAACCACGTCGTCGCGGCTGGGCAGCTCGTACATCACGTCGAGCAGCACCTCTTCCAAGATCGCCCGCAGCCCCCGGGCCCCGGTATTGCGGCTGAGGGCCAAATCGGCTACCTCGGCCAGCGCATCGTCGCTTATCACCAGCTCAACGTTCTCGAACTCGAAGAACTTGCAATACTGCTTCACCAGAGCGTTCTTGGGCTCCACCAGGATCCGCACCAGCATGTCCCGCTCCAGATGCGAGACCACCCCGACCACCGGCAGGCGGCCGATGAACTCGGGGATGAGGCCGAACTTGATCAGATCCTCGGGCTGGACTTGGTTGAAGAGCTGACCGTGGTCGCGCTCGGCATCAGAGCGGATCTCGGCCCCGAAGCCGACACCGACATTTCCCACCCGGTTTTCGATGATCTGTTCCAAACCGGCAAATGCCCCACCGACGATGAACAGCACGTTGGTGGTGTCGATCTGGATGAACTCCTGATGGGGATGCTTGCGCCCACCCTGGGGCGGCACCGATGCAGTGGTGCCCTCCAGAATCTTCAGCAAGGCCTGCTGGACGCCCTCTCCGGAGACGTCCCGGGTGATCGACGGGTTCTCGCTCTTGCGGGAGATCTTGTCGATCTCATCGATGTAGATGATGCCGGTCTCCGCCTTCTTGACGTCGTAGTCCGCAGCCTGAATCAGCTTGAGCAGGATGTTCTCCACGTCCTCGCCCACATACCCGGCTTCGGTCAGCGCGGTGGCATCCGCAATGGCGAACGGCACGTTCAGCATCCGGGCCAGAGTCTGAGCCATCAGCGTCTTGCCGCATCCCGTGGGTCCGAGCAGCAAGATGTTCGACTTGGACAGCTCCACCTCAGGGTCAGAAGAGCCCATCTGGACCCGCTTGTAGTGGTTGTACACCGCCACCGACAAGATCCGTTTAGCGTGCTCTTGGCCGATGATGTAGTCGTTCAAGAAGGAGTAGATCTCCTGGGGCTTGGGCAACTCCTTGAATCCGACGTCGGCGCCTTCGGCCAACTCCTCCTCAATGATCTCGTTGCAGAGGTCGATGCACTCATCGCATATGTAGACGCCGGGGCCGGCGATCATCTTCTTGACCTGCTTCTGGGTCTTGCCGCAGAAGCTGCACTTCAAGAGTTCGCCGCCCTCTCCGAACTTGGCCACAGTTCCTGTCCCCCCTACCGGATGGCCGTTATGGGGCCGGCGGTCTCGACGGCGTCACGCGACGAGATGACCTCGTCGATTAGCCCGTATTCCTTGGCGTCCTCGGCCGTCATCACGTAGTCGCGGTCGGTGTCCTGCTTGACCTTCTCGAGATCCTGGCCGGTATGACGGGCCAGGAGCTGCTCAAGCTGGTCTTTGAGCCGCTGGATCTCCCGCGAGGCGATCTCGATATCGGAAACCTGCCCGGACGCCCCGGCGTAGGGCTGGTGGATCAGCATCCGGGAGTGGGGCAGCGCCAGGCGCTTGCCGGGGGCGCCCGCGGCCAAGAGCACCGCGGCCGCCGAGGCCGCTTGCCCGAAGCAGATGGTGGTGATGTCTGGCTTCAGGTACTGCATGGTGTCGTAGATGGCGAACATGGCGTTGATGTCGCCACCCGGACTGTTGATGTAGAGGTTGATGTCTTTGTCGGGGTTCTCCGACTCCAAGTGCAGAAGCTGGGCGCAGATGAGGTTGGCCACCGTGTCGTCGATCGGAGTGCCCAAGAAGATGATGTTCTCCTTGAGCAAGCGGGAATAGAGGTCGAACGAGCGCTCACCCCGGTTGGTCTGCTCGACCACGACTGGCACCATGTAGTTCTGAGGTCTCATGTGGTTTGGCTCTCGATGGTGTTGGGGGGAAGGTCAGACTCGCTGTCGGGGTTCAGGCTAGACCGCTGAATGGGGTTTCCGTCGGGATCTTTTATCTCAACCCGCTCCAAAACCCATTCCCGGGTCCTGCGCATCTTCGCGTCTAATCGTACCCCCTTGAGACTGCTTTCATCGTCAGCGAATACCGATGACTTGAGTTCGTCCACGGTCTGGCCCACCTGGGCGGCCAGCATGGCCAGCTCGAAATCCACGTCCTCATCGGTGGCTTCAATGGACTCCGCGGCAGCCACCGCCCGCAGAGCCAGATCGGTTTTCGCCTCCAAGAGGGCGGGTTCGCGCAGCGCTTCGGCCATCTCCTCGGCGGTCTGGCCAATGGCCTCCAAATAGGCGTCCACCTCGATTCCCTGGCTGCCCAGGCGCATCTGGAGGGTCCGCAGGCGATGCTGGACTTCGGCGTCCACTAGGGCGTCGGGTATGTCGTCGGTCACCAGTTCGGCGAGCTGTTCTCCCACCTGGGTGGCCAAGGAAGTCAAGGCGTTGGCCCGCTTGGCCCGAGCGATGTTGTCGCTGACGTCGGTCCGCAGTTCTTCAGCGGTGTCGAACTCCGAGGCCTCTTGGGCGAATTCGTCGTCGAAGTCGGGCAGAACCGTCTCCTGCACCTCTTTGACCAGGATGCGGAACCTCAACAGCCCGTCTTCATCGGGATCGGGATGCTGGGCGTTGAACTCCAAGATTTCGCCGGCTTTGGAGCCGCGGAGCTGTTCGTCGATCTCCGGCACCACGGCGCCTTGGCCCACCTCGTAGGCGTAGTCGTCCACGGTGAGGCCCTCGACCTCCTCGCCGTTGTAGGTCCCGTAGATGTCCATGGTCACGGTGTCGCCGTCTATTGCCGGGCGGGTGACCGGAGCCAGCTCCCCGAACTGCCTGCGGAGCTGGTCCACCTGCTGGCCGATCTCCTCGTCGGTTGGCACCGGGCTGGGCACCTCGGCTTTCAGCTGGTCGTATCCGGTGATGGATATCAGGGGACGCACCTCGACCACTGCGTCAAAGCTGACCGGTCCCTCCTCAGCCCCGCCAGTGATGTCGATCTCCGGCGGGGAGATCACGTCTACGTCGTGGTCGTTCACCGCCTGGGCGTAATACTCGGGAACGGCGCCGCTGAGGGCCTCTCCCCGGGCCGCCTGAGGACCCAGCCGGGCCTCCAACACCCGGCGGGGGGCTTTGCCGGGGCGGAACCCAGGCAAGCGCACTTGGCGAGCGAGTTTGCGGAAGGCCTCGTCGAGCTTCTGCTCGAATTCCTCGGCATCGATGTCCACCGACACCTTGACCCGGTTGTCGTCCAAGACCTCGACTGTGCTCCTCACAGGTGTGGCAGTTTACCGGCGACCCCTCGAATCCTCGTGTCGTAGCCGGTTGCCGCAACGGGTGGATATCATGAACGGCCAGCCCTGCGGGTGTAGTTCAGTGGTAGAACCCCAGCCTTCCAAGCTGATGACGCGAGTTCGATTCTCGTCACCCGCTCTTTTCGAAATCCCATCTTTCCCGGGCAACCCCCACGATCTTGTCTGCTACCCAGGCGGACCCCGTGCGATTGATGTGGACTCCGTCTTCTTGCCGCACCCGCACCGGGTCGCCTCCCTGTGGCGGAGAGAGGCTCTCCTGGTAGGGGCCGTCGCCGCCGAACAGATCCCAGACGTCCACCATGGTCACACTGGGACGTACCAGGGTCACTGGCCATGAGATCTCGTTGATCAGTGGATTTCCGATGCTGAACGGCTCGGGCCGGGCCGGGGGAAGGCCAACCCACACCACATGGCGGTGGGAGGCAGCAAGGGTGTCGAAGGTGATGTGCATACGCCAGGTCCACTCAGACCGCCATGCGTCGGACCCTGGGATCAGCACCAACCCATCGGCTGACTGCATGGCCTGCCAGTCGTTTCCCCCCATGATCAGCACGACCAGCTCGGGGTCGTCCTCAGCCACGATTTCTAGGAACTCCGCCGGCCAATTGAAGAAATCGGGCCGGGCCAGTCCGGTGCCGTTGCGGGAGTCCACCGTCACATCGAGCAACCCGCCGCCAACCGCGCCGGCCAAGGCGTGGCCGGGGTAGAAGGCCTGGCTGTCGCCCGCCACGTACACCCGCAAGGGATCTTCGGGGGTGATGGTGCGGATCCTTGGAGGCGGGAGCACCACGGGGTCGTTCGAGGGAAGAGGCGGCAGGGGCTGACCCTCGTCGTCGAAGCCGAGCTGGAGACCGGGAGAGGCTCCGGTCGGCTCCGGCTCTCCATTCGGGATGTCGCCATTCGTGGGCGTCGGGCGCCCGTCTGGGTCTGAGATGACAACCGGAGTCGGGCGCCCGTCTGGATCGGGACCTCCAGCTAGACCCGGTGCCCCAGATTGATCGGTGGGGCCGGGGTCTTTCTCTGTCTCGGGAACCGAGGGCTGGTCGTTCTGCGTCGGCGACTCCGTTTGCGCCGGGGCGGTAGTAGCCGCGGGCGCCGTAGAAGTGGATGTCGGAGGCGCAAGGGTTGCCGTCGGCGCCGCAACCGACGACGACCTCCGCTCCCGAGCCAGGTTGGCGGCCACCGCCTGGATGCTGTCCACCTTTTCGCCGGCGTCGGCGCCTACTCCCCGGATGTCGGTGATGAGGTCGTAGGGCCGGTTCAACGCCAAGAAGTTGGCCACCCGGTCGACTCCTTCGGCCACGTCCAACCATCGGTCTCGGCTATCGCCCAGCGGCTGGCGCTCGGCGATCTCCACCAGCTTGCCGCTCACCAAGAACACCGCCAGCAGCAGGCACCCCACAACTCCTGCTGTCAGCCTCGTCACGCTGGAGGCGCCGCTTCCTAGTCCGGGGCCACCCATGTCAGTGCCGGTAGCAGCGATGTCGGAGCGGGAAGTACTCATGTCAGAACTGGAAGTAGATGTAGTCGGCCACCCCTTGGGGGCCGAGGGCGACAACCACCATGATCCACGCCGAGAAACCCACCGCGGTCAAGCCGAGCGGAGTTCTCTCCAGTGCCTCCGATCCCTTCTCGGTCCAAGACCGGGGGAAGAACTGAGCGGAGAGGGCAGCCATGATGGCCAGGGCCACCAGTGGGTTCAGCAACTCAGGGCCGGTGCCCCACCCGGTGAACAGCCGTACAAGCACGTCGCCGGCGCGGCCCAGCGTCTCGCTGTTGAACAGCACCCAGCCCAGGCATACGAAATGGAAGACCCAGAACCGCCGCACCCACAGCCGCGTGGTGTCCGACGGGGTCCAGCGCCAGCCCAACAGATCCAGTTCTCGCGGTTTTGGGCCATGGCCGGTGCCCCTCCTCCACCGCTCCACCACCAAGCCCGCCCCGTGGTAGACGCCCCAGATGATGAACACCCCGGCCGCGCCGTGCCACAGGCCCCCCAGAGCCATGGTGATGAGCAGGTTCCGGTAAGTGGCTAGGCGCCCCCGGCGGTTGCCCCCCAGAGGGATGTAGAGATAATCCCGCAGCCAGTGGGACAGCGTCATGTGCCACCTCCGCCAGAAATCTTGAATGGAGTCGGACACATAGGGGACATCGAAGTTCTGGGGGAAGCGGAACCCCATCAACAGAGCCACGCCGATGGCCATGTCGGTGTAGCCGGAGAAGTCGGCGTAGATCTGCACGGCATAGCCGTAGATCCCGGCAAGTACGTCTAGGGCGCCGTGCTCGCCGGGGGATTCAAAGGCATCTTTCACTACCGCTCGAGCCAAGAAGTCGGCAATAACCACCTTCTTGAACATGCCCCGGCCGATGAGCCTGACGGCGTGGGCTACCTCCGCCCGGTTGGGGCGGGCTTCGGAGCGCAGCTGGGGCATGAACTCGGTGGCCCGCACGATCGGGCCGGCTACCAGCTGGGGGAAGAACGACAAGTAGACCGCGAAGTCGAGCAGCATCGCCTCCTCGGTGCGGCCCCGGTGAACGTCCACTACGTAGCTGATGGCCTGGAAGGTGAAGAACGACACCCCCACCGGCAGCACGATGTCGAGGGCGGGGCTGGAGATTCCCAGGTTGCGGTCGAGGCTGTCGGTGAAGAAGTCGTAGTACTTGAAGAAGGCCAGAACCCCGAGCGACAGCGTCACCCCGCCAGCCACCGCAAGCTTGCGAAACCGTTCGCTGTTGGCACGCACGTTGATCGCGGCAGCAATCGCATTTCCCAAGGTCATGCCCACCAGCAGCAGCACGAAGCGGGCGTCCCAAGAGGCGTAGAACCAGTATGAGGCCCCCAGCAGAAACAGCTTCCACGGCACCGGCCACCGCCTCAGTACCCACGCCACCGGCAGCACCACAGCAAAGAACGCAGCAAAGCTGAAAGTGGGAAAAAGCACCCTCGCCAACCTATAGCCAGCTAATGCCGGGCTACACAGCGCCCCCGACGGTCAACAATCCCCGCCAGTTGCAGGAGAAGCCCCCGCGGCAGGATTCGAGGGCTTGTCGTTCAACCTGGTCAGCCGCATGAGTGTTGTAGTTCTGTGTCGGTGTCCCCGTTTCGATGAACGGGGGTTCTATAGCCCCCCGGGGGAAACGCCAAAATTGCCGGCGGTAAGCACCGGGTGCGCCCCAGGCCAGGTTCTCGACTTCGCACTCTTCACCGATTTCGCACCGGCCAGCTACGGCGTGTGAGACGCCGACGACCCCGAGGGGCCCCATGATCGCTCAGGCGTCTTTTCTGACGGTCGTCATCCCGGCCACCAGTCGGGCCACAGCGATGGCTATGTAGAATTGCCCGGCCATGGCCTCCAGCGTTACCAGCGTCCTGCCGCTCGACGCCGCCGGCGTGAGGTCGCCGAACCCGAGCGTGGTCAGAGCGACGAAGCTGAAATAGACGGCCGATTCGGGGGTGAGCACCTCGCCCGACGACAAGAACGCACTGTCGGCGATGCGGTCGATCAGTAAGTAGAGGCTGGCGAATGAATACCCGATCAGAAGGTAGGCGCACGCCGACGCCGCAATCGAAGTGGTGTCGGGCAAGGGCCGCGACAGCACCTGCCTGGAGATGGTGACAACGGCCACGACGCCTATGGCCATCACTACGGCCGGACCGATGCGGGCGTCGTCGGGGCCTGCCACGACAAGCTCAATCGCAGTGGCACCCCCCAGGCCGGCCAACAGCGCCCACGCCTTGGCCCGATCCACGGCGAGCGCAGACGACTCGATCAGCGTCCCGGTGATGAGCCCGAGCCCCACGATGCCCGAAGCCGCGGTCAAGGCATCGACACCTGTGGCCGACAGCCCCACCATGGCCATGCACAAAGCCAAAATGACTTCATACCGCTCCTAGCCGAGGATGCGGGCAATTCGACGAAGTGGAACCATGAACATTCCCTCAAACTAGCGGTGCGAACCGCTCTGGTATGACCGGTGGGTCTGGGTGTCGCTCCAGTTGTGGCGGAAGGCCACCCTTGCAATGATTCGTCCGCCTGGCCGATCGATCAGGAGGTCGATTTCCCTGACCCCAGCATCACGGTCGTGGCTGAAGCGGAGCGGTTCGTCAAGTGCCGCTGTCTGATGGCGCAATTCGTTGACGGCGTAGGTTTCATGCAGCGGTCAGCGGCTCGGTTCGCCGGCCTCGCCGAGGCCATACAATGAGGAATTGGAGTTAGGGAGGGCGATGACCGAGGTTCCTGTTTGCATCATCGGCTGCGGGCCGATCGGGCTTACCGGGGCGCTGTTGCTGTCGCGCCACGGCGTGCCATCGCTTCTAGTGGAGCGGCGAAGCGAGCTCAACACCCATCCCCGATCCCGCTTCGTCGACACCAACACCATGGAGCTGTTCCGCGAGTTCGGCATCGACAAGGCGGTGGAGGCCACGGGACTCGGGCCCGCGTGGACCGCCTACAACCGTTGGTCCGACAGCCTGGCCTCCGAGCCGTACGCCAACATCCCGAGTCCCACCTTCTACAGCGTTTCGGGGCCGAACAGCCCGTGCATCCCGGTGATGACGGTGCAGGACGAGGTGGAGGCCGCGCTGATGACCCGAGTCGCCGCCGACCCGATGATCACGGTCCGGTTCGACACCGAGGCCATAGATGTGACCCAGACCGATGGCGCCACCCATCTCTGGCTGCGCGACACCAACACCGATGAGCGCCAGCCGGTGACAGCGCAATACACCATCGGCGCCGACGGGCCCGGCAGCCAAACACGCCAGGTGATAGGCACCCACCTGGAGGCCGAGCCACGGCCGGTGTACTCCCAGGATGTGATCTTCCACGCCGATCTCGAGGCGTATGTGGGGGATCGCAAGGGGTCGCTGCTCTACACCACAACCCCCGAGGGCCTCGTCATCTTCCAGCCCCTCGACGGGCGCCGGCGGTGGCGCTGCCAGGTGGTTGTGGGCGATGAGGACCTGATCTCCGAGGAGGCGGTCAGCCGGCGGATCAAGGTGGCTCTCGGCACCGATGACGATGTGGAGTTCTCCATCCTCAGCATGCGCATGTGGCAGCCGACTCCGGGATGTGTGACCCGGTTCTCCTCAGGGCGCATCTTCTTGGCCGGCGACGCCGCGCACGTCTCTGTTCCCACCGGGGGGATGGGCAACAACACCGGGTTCGCCGGCATCCGGAACCTGGCGTGGAAGCTGGCCTACGTGGTGCGGGGTCTGGCGCCCGAGTCGATCCTCGAGACCTACGAAGCCGAGCATCGGCCCATCGCGGTCGAGCGGATCGCCTTCGGGGTCAGCACCACCGATCACATGGCAGCGATGATGCTCGGCCACCGGCGAGGCGACGACGTCTCCGGGCACATCCAGGCCACCCACCAGTACGCCGACTACGACCACCTCCTGCTCGGCTTCGAGATGTCGTCGGAGCTCATCGCGCCGAACCCCGAGCCCGCCCCGCACCTCGACGATTCGAGCGGCGACTTCACCCCACTGGTCCGGTCGGGCCGCCGCGCCCCCCATGTGTGGGTCGATGCCGGCCAGGCCGAGTCGGTGCTGGACTGGTTCGGAACCTCCTATGTGCTGCTGCTCGGCTCGGAGTGCTCCCGCCCCGCATGGGAGGCCGCCGTCGCGGAGTTGCCACCACAAGGCGTGCCGGTCGCGGTGCGCCAGCTCCCGGCTGGTACCCCCACCAGCCTGTACGAAGCCGACTCCCTAGTCCTGGTTAGGCCCGACGGGATCATCGCCTGCTGCCAAAAGGACCTCGGCGGCCCTCCCGACCTGTCGGAGTTCTCGAACTACCTGCCTGATCGCGACAGCTGATATTGCTCTCGTGCTTTCGACGAGGCGGTAGGTCCAGGTACTGGGCGGGTGCCCAGTTTTTCTCCGTCCCGAGTGGACCACTAGTGACTTCAGACCAGCTCCTGATTAGCGAAGCCCAGATGCGTCGACTGCGCAGCAACCTCGAGACCATTCATAACCATTTCAAGACCCTATACGGGGTTCAGGATGGCGCTGACTACGCCATTGAGATCGAGTTCAAAATCACTGCCGCCAACAAGCTGGCCATCAAGCAGGCCCGGCCACAAGGCACCATCACCGACAACGACTAGTGCTCTGTCCGTGGGTTCGATGTGATGGGAAACCCGGGGCACGATGACAATGCGGTTGCCCGCCGAAGCCATGACATGTCGTGAGTTCTCGCACTGCGGCAGAGCTGCCGACGCGTCAAATGCCTGTCTCTTTGCTGGCAGCGCCGTGGCGACGGGATCGCTCAATATCGTCGTGCGCCGTTTGCAGTCTCTCGATGCGATCGTCATCGGGTCCGAGCAATCCGGCGATTAGATCCGTCATCTCTTCGAGCTCGATCGAGCGTGCTTCGAACATCTCGCCGAGGTCGAACCAGTCCTTGCGCCGGCCAAAGAACGCTTTGAACAGCGCTAGGTCTTTGCAGCACAGGAACGGCATGTTCTCGCCCAGGAATGGACGCCTGACGACTCGCGTTGCCACGTCGCGGTGAAACGGGTCGTTTGTCAAGAACACATCGACAGCGATGCTGTCGCACGACAGCCGCGCTTGGCCGTGTGCCCGCAGATCGGCTGTCTCCTGCTCAGATGCGATGACGTCATCGGGCAGCGCCGCCAATGCGACGTGGGCCGACTCCGCTTCTACGAAAATGTTCAGATCGACATCTTGGGTTGAGCGCGGTTCTGGAATGCACCATGCCAACGCAAGCGCGCCGCCGAACGCGTATGGCAGCCCAGAAGCTTCAAGCGATCGGTGCAGGCTGGCGATCAGACCGAGGATGTCAGGTGCGAGGAGGCGATCCGACTGTTCGCTCACGGAGGCTCCTGAAGGGCGGATAGGTCAGCTGAAGGTGGTGATGCCGGGGAAGATGCATCGCCAGCACAAGCAAACTGGCCAATTCGGCGCCTCGCTCCTCGTCGGTCATTTCGCGCGGCGGGTACTCCCTCGGCGGAAGCAGTCGAGGCCTGCGAGGCGACATGCGCCCAGTTTGGCACGCAATAGGCTCATGCTGCCTTGTGGCGTCGCGGTTGCTGCCGTGCTCCCGCCGAACGGCTGGTACCGGCTGACGCTCGAACCCGACGGTCGGCTGGTGCTGCGCGCCGCCTGACCCCTCGGCGTTTCGTGGCCGCCTGCCGGCGAGCGAGTTGCTGATCGACATCGGCACTTCCCTCATAGCTGTGAACCAGCGGCATAAGCCCGAAGACTCAGCGTTCACAGTCGACTACCGCATCGCCGAGCAGATGGCCCTGCACTTGCCCGACGACGCGATCAAAGTAGCCGCCTCAGGCATCGGAGTCGAAGGCGGAACCACAGTAGCCGCAGTGCGCGACGCTGGATACGACGCAGTGCTTGGCGGTTCCGCCTGTGCTGCCGTCGCCCACGACTGACATCCCACTCTCTGAAAGAGCACACGAGGGCTGCTTCCCCCGCCCATCGGCCCCGGCCTGGCAGATGCGGCCGTCATCACCACCGGTCCCTGCGCCTACCACCGCCGCGGAGGCTGCGAAGCACTGCTACAGCTGCGGCCGTCAGCTCTGGATGTCTTTGAGCGGCAGCCTGGGCAACAGGAATCTCCAATACATTGACCTGGGTAAGGGCGTCTTCTAAAATAACTGATCGCACTCTTGTAACTAAGGTGCCTAGATGCAAGGAGCCTGACACTGATGTGGTCCCCCCCCTTAGCGCCGTGATGGCGCGCAAGCGCCTGTGTGCGCTGTTGGCCTTGGTGGCGTTGCTCTCGGGAGCGTTTCTGCTTGACGCTCGGTTGCCGGCAGAAGCCCGCGCCGACAGCGACCCCGCACCGGCGGCGTGCGATACGGCTGACGCCGTCAGCAAGGCGCGCGCCGCGTTCGACTGGCACGACCGCCATGGCACGCTGACGCCGATGTTCTGGCGCATCCTGAACACGCTCGGCGCCGAGAACCTGCCCGCCAAGCCCGCCGAGGTGGCCGACGACACCATCACCGCAACAGATGTGGAAACGTTCAGCAACGGCAAGGCGTGGGCAGGGTGGCAGCCGATAGTCGACGCGCTCAAATGCACCGAAAAAGCCGCCGAAGACACCGACGATGGTACCGGCACAGACGACGACACCGGTGGCCAGGACAGCCAAGACACCGGCCAGGACTCGCAGCAGCAGAGCCAGCAGAGCCAGCAGAGCCAGCAGGACTCGCAGCAGCAGAGCCAGCAGGACTCGCAGCAGCAGAGCCAGCAGGACTCGCAGCAGCAGAGCCAGCAGGACTCGCAGCAGCAGAGCCAGCAGGACTCGCAGCAG
>JAJEDQ010000050.1 GCA_022821445.1 Acidimicrobiia bacterium
CGATTGCACCGCGAAGTTCACCAGGCCCTCTTGGAACAGCACGGTCAGGGCCTCGATGTCGCTGGTCATGCGGGTCATCAGCACGCCCGCCTTCTCCCTGGTGAAGAAGTCCAGCGACAGCCGCTGGTAGTGGGAGAACACCCGCATCCGCAGGGCGTACATCAGCCGCTCGCCCAGCTTGCCGGTATAGCGGATGCGCCAAGACGAGCTGAAGGCATGGGCCACCACCGTGCTCAAGAACACCGCGGCCACCACCATGAGCACCTGGACGTTGCCCGACCGCACGCCGTGGTCGATGCCGATCTGGGCCAGCAGCGGGCCTGTCTGCATCATCGCCGACTCGATCACCACCAACAGCAGCGCCACGGCCAGCTGGCGCCGGAAGGGCCACAGCAGAGTGCGCAGGGTGAGCGGCGGGTCGGCGGGTTGGCGGTGGCTGAATTCCACGTCTACCGGGGGATACTCCGGCTCCTTCCTCAGCACCTCCTCCACCTGGACTCGCAGGTTGCCGGGCACACCGGCGTGGGGGAGCCCGGCGTCGCGGGCCGCGCTCTGGGCCTGGGGCCCGCCGAAGTACCCTCCCCAACCCATTAGTGTCCGTTCCAAGAAGTCACTGGGCCGCCGCCGTTACCCGAAACGTCGTCTGATCCATCGTCGCTGTGGCGGGCCAGGATCTCCACGTAGTGGGGATCGGTGGCCAGCAACTCGGCGTGGGTGCCCATGTTGGCCACCCGACCCTGATCGAGAACCACCACCCGCTCGGCCAGGCTGATGGTGGACAGGCGGTGGGCGATGATGATGGTGGTGCGATTGGCCATCAGCTCTTGCAGGGCGTTGTGGATGGCCTCCTCCACGGTCACGTCGATGGCGCTGGTGGCGTCGTCGAGCACCAGCACCTTGGGGTTGGCCAAGAGCGTCCGGGCGATGGCGATGCGCTGGCGCTGGCCTCCCGACAGGGTGTAGCCCCGCTCGCCGACCACGGAGTCGTAGCCGTGGGTCAATTCGCTGATGAAGCCATGGGCCTGGGCGGCCTCTGCGGCGGCGATCACGTCGGCGCGGGAAGCGTCAGGGCGACCGTAGGCGATGTTGTTGTGGACCGACGCCGAGAACAGGAACGGCTCGTCCAGCACCAGTCCGACGGTGTGGCGCAGGCTTCGCAAAGTCACATCCCTCACATCGAGCCCGTCGACGCGAACCGAGCCGCCGTCCGCGTCGTAGAACCGGTCCAAGAGCCGGGCCACCGTCGACTTGCCGGATCCCGTGCTGCCCACGATGGCCACCCGCTCGCCGGGTTCGATATGCAGGGTGAACTCGTCGAGCACCGGGGTCTCGGGGTTGTAGCCGAAGCTGACCTGTTCGAAGTCCACCTGCCCTCGGGGGTCGACTATGTCCACCGCTGTCGGGGAGTCGACGATCTCGGGCACCTCGTCGAGGATCTCATAGATGCGCTGGGCCGCGGCGCTGGCCCGCTGGCCCTGCATGAGCATGAACCCCGCCATGCGGAAGGGAACCTGGAGCATGATCACGTAGGCGCTGAACGCCAGCAGCGTCCCGATCGACACCACCCCCTCTATGGCCAGCCAGCCGCCGTAGAGCACCACCATGGCGGTGCCCAGCCGGGGCAGCGATTCGATGAGGGGATTCCAGCGGGATCGGCTGTTGGCAATCTCCACGTTGGTCCACTGGATGCGCTGGGCCGACCGGCCCAAAAGGGCGATCTGGCGTTCTTCGGCGGCGAAAGACTTCACCACTCGGGTGCCGTTCACGTTCTCGTCCACGATGGTGGCCAAATCGGCCATGCGGGCCTGCGTCACCCACGACAGCGGGAACACCTGATTGCGGAACTTCAGGCCGAACCAGTACACGCCGGGCAGCGGGGCCAACGCCACCAGCGCCAGCCAGGGGTGGACGTACACCATGAACCCCAGTGCCATCACGAACATCAGCACGTTCATGCTGACGAGCGGTCCGAAGGCGAGCAGCAGTTGCAGCGAGCGGATGTCGCTGTTGGCCCGGGAGATGACCTCTCCCGACTGGGTGCGGTCGTAATAGGAGAACGACAACCGGGTCAAGTGCTCGTACATGATGGCCCGCAGGTCGGTCTCCACGTTCCATCCCAGCTTGAACAACTGGTAGCGGTAGACCCCGCCGAACACCAGCCGCCCGATTCCGAAGGCGGCGGTGAGCACGAAGACGATCCACAGCGCCTGGCGGTTCCCCTCGATGGCCGCGTCCACCGCCGAGCGGCCCAATGCCGGGACCGCGGCCTGGATGGCCAGTGCCACCACACCGGTGACAACGCCGATCAGCATGGTCCGGCGGTAGGCCCGGACCAATGGCCAGAGCCGCTTCATCCATCCCTTGGTTTGGTCGGGATCGATGCCTGCCGGGGGCGGGTCGTAATGGGCCGCTACCGCGACCGGCTCGAAGTCGGGCGTGCCTGCTCGCGCCCCTGCGTCGTCCGGCTCGAAATCAGGGGAGCCGATTGGTCCGACGTCAACCGCGGTCACTGCTGAGTCTCCATAGCGGTTCGATACCGGTTCAGCGCCTCATTCCAAAGGGCCAGCCCGTCCATCGCCCGATCGGTCTGGCCATCGTCGAGGTGGGAGGCGATCCTGGTGATCCGCTCGGCCACCGCGGCATCGGCCGCAGCGAGCGCTTCCCGCCCTGCCTCGGTCAGCTCGTGAGCGACTTTACGGCGGTCGGCCGGGTCGGATTTCCGCTGGAGCAGCCCCCGTCTCTCCAGCCCGTCGGCCAGGGCGGTCACGCTGGGTCGGCTCACCGCCAGCCGCCCGGCCACGGCCGAAGCAGCCGCGTTTCCTTCCGAAAGGAACAGCAGCAGGCGATACTGGGAGGGTGACAAGTCCAGGTCTCCCAGCGCCACCGCCACTTGGCGGGCGAGGCGCGTCGCCGCTTGAGCTGCCTCTAGCGCCACTAGAGTCGGCGATGGTTTGAGACTCACATGTTTAGTCTCTCTAAAGAATATGGCCGATGCCAAGCCCTGTGCCTGGTAGTTGCCCTATTCATGGCATTCGGTAGCCCATGAGCTGGGCCACCTCAGTGGGGCTGGTGGCCGCTGCGCTTCTGATCGGGGCCAACGCGGTTTTCGTGGCCGTCGAGTTCGCCCTGGTGGCAGTTGACCGGATTCGCATCGAGCGGCTGTCCACCGAGGGTCGAAGGGCGGCCCGGACCACCCTGTCGCTGCTCAAGACCCTGTCGTTCCAGTTGTCCGGGGCACAGTTCGGCATCACCGTCACCTCGCTGGCGTTGGGCTTCATCGCCCGGCCGTCCATCGCCGAGGCCCTGGAGCCGGTGGCCCAACGCATCTCCGAGGGCGCTGCCACCGGGTTGTCCATTGCCGCGGCGCTGATCATCGCCGTGGTTGTTCAGATGGTGTTGGGGGAGCTGGTGCCCAAGACCCTGGCCATTGCCCGCCCGCAGCCCACGGCCATGCGCTTGGCTGCCCCCATGAGGGGCTTCACCGCGGTCACCCGGCCGTTCATCCGCCTGTTGGACGGTTCGGCCAATTGGGTGGTGACCCGGTTGGGGATCGAGCCCACAGAGGAGTTGAGTGAGGCCCGCTCCCGCGAGGAGTTGGCCTGGCTGATCCGATCCTCGGGCCAAGAGGGGTCGATGCGCCCGGCCCGAGCTCGTTTGTTGACCCGGGCGATTCGCTTTGCCGAGCACGATGCCGCCGACGTTCTGGTACCCCGGGTGTCGGTGGTCTCCATCGAGCACCGACAATCAGTGGCCGACCTGGTCTCGCTGTCCGGCCAGACAGGGTATTCCCGCTTTCCGGTCATCGGCGCCGACATCGACGATGTGGTGGGCGTGGCCTTGGTCAAGAACGTGTACGAGGTGCCGACCGGGAAGTGGGCATCCACGCCGGTGTCGACGATCATGCGACCGCCGCTGGTCGTGCCCGAGACCCGGGATCTGCGCTCTCTGCTGTTGGACATGAGATCCCAGCGGAGCCCCCTGGCCGTGGTCTTGGACGAGCACGGCGGCACTGCGGGCATCGTCACTCAGGAGGACTTGGTAGAGGAGATTGTGGGGGAGATTGCCGACGAGCACGACGACACCGAGCCTCCGGCGGTGGCCCGCGAGGCCGGAGAACTGGTGATCCAGGCCGGGATCCATCCCGACGAACTGGGGGACATGACCGGGCTTCGCGTGCCTGGCGGCGACTACGAAACCCTGGCCGGATTCATCTTGGACCATCTTCAGCGGATCCCTGCCGCGGGCGAGGTGTTCCGCTTCCAGGGCTGGGAGTTTCAGATCGAGTCGGTCGACCGACACCGCATCGACGCCGTCCGGCTGCGTCGGGTGGCCTCTGGCCACCCAGCCCGCCAAAGTAGGCCAGTCCGGTGACCGCGCTGTACATCACCGTTGCGGTGGTGCTGCTGGTGGCCAATGCCGGGTTCGTGGCGGTGGAATTCGCCCTCATTGCCGCCCGGCGGTCCCGCTTGGAGCCGTTGGCCGAGGCCGGCAACCGCCGGGCCCGGATGGCATTGGCGGCCATGAGCGACCTCAACCGGCAGTTGGCCGGCGCCCAGCTCGGCATCACCATGGCGTCCCTGGGATTGGGCTTCGTGGCGGAGCCGGCGGTGGCCCGCCTCATCGAGCGAGCGGTGGAGTCCTTCGTGCATCTGCCCTCCGGGGTGCTGCACACCATCTCGTTCGCGGTGTCGCTGGCCCTAGTGGTGTACCTGCACATGGTGCTGGGGGAGATGGTCCCCAAGAACATCGCCTTGGCCGGGGCCGAGCGCACCGCCATGTGGCTGGCCCCAATGAACCGCCTCTATGCCATCGTCTTCGGTCCTCTCATCGGGCTGCTGAACCGCATCAGCCGGGGGATGGTGCGGCTGTGCGGCGTGGAGCCCGTCGACGAACTGCCCACTGCCCGCACCCCCCAGGAGTTTGCCGCCCTCGTGGAGCACTCGGCCGCCGAAGGGCTGTTGGACGAGTTCGACCGGACGCTGCTGTCTAGCGCTTTGGAGCTGGCCGCTCGACCGGTGCGGGCCGTGATGGTGCCTCGCGAGCGGATCGTGGCGGTGGAGAGGGAGGCCACGGTAAACGAGGTGCTCGATTTGATGAATGCCAGCGGCCACTCCCGGGTCTTGGTCCAGAACGGCTCGCCCGACCAGGTGGTCGGGTTCGTCCACGCCAAGGACCTCCTCGATATGACCGGTGATCGGGCGTCGCAGCCTCTCGGCGACGAGCTGATCAGGGTTGTGCCGGCCATCGAGGAGGAGACCTCCTTGGAGGGAGCACTGGTGCTGATGCAGGGCAGCCGACGCCACCTGGCCGTTGTCCGCCAGGGTGCCCGCCGCCGCACTGTCGGCTTGGTCACCTTGGAAGATGTGCTGGAGGTGCTGGTGGGCGACCTCTTCGACGAGACCGACCCAGCCGGTCCCGCTCCGCCAAAACATGGGACATAATGGCAGCATGAAATTCTGGTGTGTGACCGCGTTCATGAAGAGCACCGAGCTGGTGCCCATTGCCCAAATGGTTGATGAAGCCGGATACCACGGCATGGTGCTATCGGATCACATCTTCTATCCCCAAGATCTCAACAGCCCGTACCCGTACTCGCCCTATGAGGACGGACGCCCTATCTGGGACCCGGAGACGTCCTGGCCCGACACCTGGGTGACCATCGGGGCGATGATCGGCGCCACCGAGCGCCTGCACTTTTCCAACAACATCTTCATCGCCCCCAACCGCCCTATCCTCTCGGTGGCCAAGCAGGTGTCCACTGCCGCGGTGATCTCCGGCAATCGGGTGGCGCTGGGAATGGCCGCGGGCTGGATGCGCGAGGAGTTCGAGCAGATGGGCCAGGACTTCGACAACCGCGGCCCCCGCACCAACGAGATGATCGAGGCCCTACGCGAGCTGTGGAAGCCGGGCTGGGTGGAGTTCCACGGCGAGTTCTATGACATCCCGCCGATGATGATGGGTCCGGCGCCCGACGAGCCCATCCCCATCTATACCGGCGGCCATTCCGGGCCGGCGTTGCGCCGGGCAGCCCGCCACGCCGACGGCTGGGTGGGCAACGCCTACGACTGGGACACCCTGGCGGGCATCGTGGCCCGGTTGCGCGCGCTGCTGGCCGAGGAGGGCCGGGCCGACGACCACTTCGACATCATCTCCGGCTTCTACGAGCCGCCTTCACTGGATCTCTACCGCCGAGCAGAAGAGGAGTTGGGCATCACCGGGTTGTACGCCCTTCCCTGGGCCGAGCTCGAAGACGTCAGCACGGACAACCGGGCGGGCCTTTTGGAAAACGCATCGGCCTACCGGGATGCCATAAACCGCTTCGCCGACGACTTCGTCCTCCCTCTGGCCGACGGCTAGGCCGATCGAGAATCAGGCGCCCATGGTGTGGTAGCCGCCGTCCACATGGACCATCTCGCCCGTGGTCATCGGGAACCAGTCCGACAATAGGGCCACCGCGGCCTTGGCCACCGCTGAGCTGTCCTTGACATCCCAGCCCAGCGGGGCCTTGTCACCCCAAGTGTCCTCGAACACCTCGAAGCTGGGAATGGAGCGGGCGGCCATGGTGCGGATCGGCCCGGCGGCCACCAGGTTCACCCGGATGCCCTGGTCGCCGAGCGAGCGGGCCAGATAGCGCGCGGTGGACTCGAAGGCCGCCTTGGCCACCCCCATCCAGTTGTAGAAGGGCCAGGCCACAGTGGCGTCAAAATCGAGCCCCACGATCGAGCCGCCGTCGTCCATGAGGGGCACCACCACCTCGGCCAAGGTCTTGAGCGAATAGGCCGAGATCTCCAGGGCCACCTTCACGTCGTCCCATGCCGCCGCCATGAAGTCGTCGCCCAAGCACACCTCGGGGGCGAACCCGATGGCGTGAACGGCACCATCCACCGACCCCCACTGGTCGGCTAGCTCGTCTCTCAGGGCGGCGGGATGGTCGGGGTCGGTTACGTCGAAGGGCAGCACCGGTGGTGAGCCTGGCAGCTTTCGGGCGGTTCGCTCGGTGAGGCTCAGGCCCCGCCCCGCGCCGGTAAGCACCAGTTCCGCACCCTCAACGGCGGCCAGCGAGGCGATTCCGAAGGCCAGCGAGGCATCGGTCAGAACGCCGGTGACCAGAATCCGTTTCCCGTCGAGGAGTCCCATAATCGTTGGAGGCTACTCGCCTTGACATGGTCCTATGTGGGTTCGGGAGTACACCTCCTATACCGTTAGGCCAATGCGGATCGGGATTCTCGGAGGCACAGGACCGGCGGGCCGCGCCTTGGCTGTCCGGTTGGCGTCGGTGGGAATCGAGACCGTGGTGGGGTCGCGTTCGGCGGAGCGGGCCGCCGAGATCTGCGAGGGCTTGTTGGCGGAATGGCCCGACCGCCAGCTCCCCCTGACCGGTTCGGCCAATCCCGGCGCCGCGTCCTGCGACGTGGTGGTGGTGGCCACCCCCTGGGATGCCGCCGCGGACACTGCGGCGTCCATGGCCGATGAGCTGGCCGGCAAGGTGGTCATCAGCATGGCCAACGCCCTGGCCAAGATGGGCCGGGAGTTCCAGCCGCTGCTTCCCTCCCGGGGCTCGATCGCCGCGGCGGTGCAGGCTGCGGTACCCCAAGCCCTGGTATCGGGCGCCCTCCACCATGTGCCAGCCCATGATCTGGGCGATCTCAGCCGGCCCGTGGACTGCGACGTACTGGTGTGCTCCGACCATCCCGAGGCCACCGTCACCACCATGGAAGTCATGAGCAAGCTCCCCGGTGTCCGGGCACTCGACGCCGGTCCGCTGTCGGGCGCGAGCCCGGTCGAGGCCTTTACCGCGGTGTTGCTGCAACTAAACGTCCGCTACAAGACCCGGGTGGCGGTCCGCTTCACCGGGTTGGGCCTCGAAGACGGCTGAGCCCGTCGGCCATGCCCTCCTCCCCATCTCCGGCCGCATCCCCGTCGGGTCCGATGCGCCTCTACGACACTGCTCGTCAGGCAGTGGTGCCGTTCGAGCCGGGGCCGGTGGTGGCCATGTACACCTGCGGCATTACCCCCTACGACGCCACCCACTTGGGCCATGCCGCCACCTATGTGGCCTACGACGTGCTCCAACGGCGGCTGCGCGACCGGGGCCACGAAACCCGCTGCGTGCGCAATATCACCGACGTGGATGACGACATCCTCCGCAAGGCCCGGGAGATAGGCGTCCACTATCTGGATCTGGCTGCGGCCGAGACCGCCCGGTTCGACTCCGACATGGAGGCCCTGGAAATGCTGCCGTGCTGGTCGGAGCCCCGGGCCACGTCGGCCATCGCCGACATCCGCAAGATGATCGGTCTCGTTTTGGACCGGGGTTACGCCTATCAGGCTGGCGGGTCGGTGTATTTCGACATCTCCGCCTTCGACCGATTCGGCCAGGTCAGCCACTTCGACCAGGACACCATGCTGGCCCTGGCCGCCGAACACGGGGGCAACCCCGACGATCCCAACAAGCGCAACCCCCTCGACTTCGTGCTGTGGCAGAAGTCCGCCCCCGACGAGCCTGCCTGGGACTCCAAGTGGGGCCCAGGCCGTCCTGGCTGGCACATCGAGTGCTCGGCACTGGCCATGCGGGAACTGGGTGACACCGTGGATCTTCACGGAGGAGGGTCCGATCTGATCTACCCCCATCACGAGTGCGAGGCCGCTCAATCGGAGGTGGTTACCGGCAAGCAGTTCGTGCGCCACTGGATGCACCAGGCCATGGTGCGGATGGACGGTGCCAAGATGTCCAAGTCATTGGGCAACCTGGTGTTCGTCTCCGACCTGTTGAAGGAGTACGACCCCCGGGCCATCCGCTTGGCCATTGTGGCCCATCACTACCGGGATTCTTGGGAGTGGAACGATTCGATCATGCCCGCCGCTGCTGAGCGCCTCGAGGCCTGGCAAGCGGCGGCCGATGGCAGCTCCCACCCAGCTCCTGCGGTCCTCGAGCAGGTCAGGGCTTGCCTTGACAACGATTTGGACACTCCCTCGGCGGTCGCGGCCATCGACGATGCCGCTTCAGCAGGGGGGATTCAACCGGCAGCCGCTCTGCTCGGCGTCCGGCTCTCGTAGCGGGCCGTTCGCGATAATCGGGCAGGCACAGTTAGGCCGAGAGGTTAATTTGTTGAGCCATGGCTGAAATCAGCGTCATTCTCCCCGACGGCAGCACGCGTGTACTTCCTACCGGCGCAACCGCGGGGGATCTGGCCACTGATATCGGCCCCGGTCTGGCCAAGGCGGCGCTGATCGCCACCGTCGACGATGTCGAGGTGGACTTGAGCGTTCCGCTGGCCGACGGCCAGCAGGTGGCGATCATCACTGCCGACAGCGACGCCGGCCTTGAAACGCTGCGCCACTCCACCGCCCATGTGCTGGCCCAGGCGGTATTGGAGATGTACCCCGGCGCCACCTACGCGGTGGGCCCTCCCATTCAAGACGGCTTCTACTACGACTTCGACTTGCCCGACGGGGCCACCATCAGCGATGACGACCTTGAGGCCATCGAGACACGGATGCAGGAGATCATTGCCGCCGATCAGCCCTTTGAGCGCCATGAGGTGCCGGTCGGGGAAGGGCTGGAGCTGTTCGCAGCCCACCCCTACAAGCGGGAGATCATCGAGACGGTGGCCATGGCCTCCGATGCCGCCGACACCGGCCAGTCGGCCGACGAGCTGGCCGACGAGGTGGCCGGCGACGGCCAGATCAGCTACTACCGCAACTCGGATTCCTTCATCGACTTGTGCCGCGGCCCCCATGTCCCGTCCACCGGCCGCTTGGGGCACTTCAAGCTGATGAGCGTGGCCGGGGCCTACTGGCGCCGCGACGCAGGCCGCCCCTCCTTGCAGCGTGTCTACGGTACGGCCTGGGCGTCGAGAAAAGACCTTGCCGCCCACCTGCACCGGCTGGCCGAGGCGGAAAAGCGGGACCACCGTCGCCTGGCCCGAGAGCTCGATCTGCTCTCGTGGCCCACTGAGTTGGGACCGGGGCTGGCGGTATGGCATCCCAAAGGGGCTGCGGTGCGCCGCATAATCGAGGACTACAGCCGCGACCGGCACGACGAGGCGGGCTACCAGTCGGTAGTCACCCCCCACATAGCCCGCTCTGAGCTGTGGGAGACCAGCGGCCATCTGGACTTCTACCGGGAGAGCATGTACCCGCCTATGGAGTTGGACGGGGCCTCCTATCACCTCAAGCCGATGAACTGCCCCTTCCACGTGCTGATCTTCAAGAGCAGCCAGCGCTCCTATCGGGATCTGCCTATTCGACTGTTCGAGTTGGGCACCGTGTACAGCTACGAGATGTCTGGTGCGGTCCACGGCCTGATGCGCATCCGGGGATTCACCCAGGACGACAGCCACATCTTTGCTACCCGAGAGCAG
>JAJEDQ010000176.1 GCA_022821445.1 Acidimicrobiia bacterium
AGCGCATCCACCACCCGCGGCTCCAAAGCAAGCATGATTGCAACACCTCCACCATGTCGTTGTGATTGGATTTCCACCCGACATCAAAGCCGGGACAACACAACGACAGGTGGATGGTCACCTATCTGCGCGCGCTCTAAGCAACCAAAAGTCCTTTTAGCTGGGATAACGCGTTTGGTGTTACAGGCGTATCCCCTGGTCAACGAGTTCTTGGTTACTCACTTATATGACCTCCACTCTCTTCCTAGCGCTTGCCGAGAGACGGATCGTGTCTCCCGCAGCGTGGCAGCCGCTACTGTTGCGAGACGGGCCAGGTCACCGTCGGCTGCGGTGCGGGCCTCTGTGACGCGGCGGCAGCACACAGTAGGCACGGGCACGCGGCATCCATGCGCCGCATTGGCGGATCAGCGTGGGAGCAGGACGGGGTGCCCCAGCAGCGCGGATATACGGTATTGCCTTGAGGTTTTTGTGTGTATCGGCAGTGTCGGCGATATAGGTGAGCACCTGGCGCGAGCGATTTGCGAGGTAAGTGAGCACATCCTCCCGTTGGTTCTCGAAACGAGGGTCTGAATGGATGTTGCCTGGTTCAGCGAGGAGGCGAATTATCCGCTTGATGACGTGACTATTCGGGTCTTCGACGTAGCCGAATTTGCGCTTGTAGAACTCGATCCCATCTTCCAGCGAGTAGCTGCTCATCCTGTCGATGGACGCTATGTCCAGGTAATCGCGCAGCTTGGGACGGTACATGATTACATCCAGTTTTGTTGCCAGGATGTCGGGCACGGACCCTACTGGAACATTGTCGACTAGGAGGGGGGCATCAAGCCATTTCATTTGTGATGCGAGCCGCCCCTCCGTCGGCTTCGCTTGGAATACGTCTACTTTGATCCCGCCGATCATGGCGAAGTATCCGCCTTGCTCACTGGTCAGAACCTCATGGTCGTATCTGTGCCCGTCGGGGTACGCCTCATCCATGTGCTTGCCCATCCGTCGCCGTATCGCCGCGCCGGAGAAGCCTTTGAGCGTCATTATGTCGATGTCTTCGCTGGCACGGTGTTGCAGGTGCAGAGCCAGCGCAGTTCCGCCCATCAGCCGACCTGACGTTTTGCGCGCCAGCACAGCGGCGAGCGGCCACAGGCCGCGTAACTCGCCGGCTAGAAGGTGGGAGCAGTCATCAAGCAGTGACACTGCGCCGACTCCGCAGCTCAGACCTGATGAGACTGCCCGTGTCCCCTGCGTCGTAGCCGCGGCTGTTGGCCAGCACCTCCAACGTTTCGGAGGAGACAGACTGCAATGCCCACGCTTCTGCGGACAAGTCCCTGTTTCCGATGAGAGTGCCGGCTATGTGCAGCTCGTCGCGTGCGAGCGAGACTTCTGCGCCTTCTGCCCCAGACCAGAACAGCGACCAGAATTGCGGCGGCACGGTATCGCTGTCGGGGGGAGCGGACATGGGGGCGCGCTGTCTCGGAAGATGTCCGAGCAGCCGCACGCATGAGGGTGAGTACGTCAGCTCCCACAGCCGTTTCGGCGCGAGCCTGTGCCCGTCGCGCACCAGCCCGTCGCGTTCCCGCGCCAGTCCCGCTTCAGCAAGCCTGTGGAGCATGCGGCGCGTATGCCTCTCGGATATCCCTGTGATCTCCGCCACTTTTCGGACCGTCGCGCCGTTAGGCCGCTGGCGAAGAGCGTTCAACACTTTCTTCGCACCGCGGCTGAATCTCCTAGCCGGGTCGTCATCCCTGCTGCCCGCTGCCCGTTCCTCGCGTTGCCGCTGCTCGACTTGGCTTGGGGACAGCCTGGTGCCGTGCTTTGTCGTGCCCGTGACCGCAGTGAACTCCCTGCGGCAGTCGAGGCAGCGCCACTGGGGCCATCGGCGCTCTGGCCGGTGGCGCTCGGTAGCGCGCCGGCTGTTGCAGTGGGGGCACCGAATACCATCGGGCCATCGGGCCTCGGTGACTCGTCGGGCAGCCTCAGCATCAGCAGAACGCAGGGCATCGCTGCTCATGCGCCCATGTTAGCAGTGCGGGGACTGAAGGGCGAAAATATGTCCGAAATGTTGCACGCCAGTTTGCGGCTGGCGCATTAGGGCTTCAGGCGGGTGCTGTGTCCTGGGGCCGGGCCGCTCCTTCCCGCTCGCAGCATGAGCGGTCAGCAGCACCCCCTCTCCCGACAGCCCGGCTTCCTAGGATCGGACCGTGATGGGTGATACCGGAGCGGACGAGCGAACGCGGTCGCCCAGCGTGGCGCTCACTCTCAGAGGGGGTGTGGGTTGGAACGCTAACTGGGGTCTTGCTTCGGGTTGCAGCCGGCTCTCATCAAGCCGGTCCATTCGCTGTGGTCCAGGTAGTCGTCCCCGGTGAACGCCTCTCGCAGTCCATTGCAGCGCTAGCTCTCGTGATCCGAGTCACAGTCCTCCATGATGACCAGCGCGAGGAGCAACGCGGCTTTGAGCCACACCCCGAGGATCAGCAGGCGGGCGTCGGCGAAGAAGCTGTTGGATGGTGTCTTCGGTTGGTCGGGGTTACGGTTGCGCTCTCCACTACAACCACAGGTGGAGTCCGCCCTCCTTTATTTTGGTGCTTTTGAGATTGATCAGTGAGAACCGCGGTGGAGCCGCCGCCGAACGTGCGCCGCGGCAGCATGAGCAAGCCTCGCCCGTGGTGTGCGCCAGCACTGCAATCGGTAGGTCCCCTCATTTTCCAAACAGAGGTTGCACGAAGTGCAGTCAAACCTGCCGCGACGGCCAGCCTTGATCTGGGCCACTACGCCTGGCTCCCTTATGAGCGGCCGGGCCAAGCAGACGAATTCGCACGACCCCTCGGCCAGGACCCGCTCGACCGTCTCTGTGGTGCGGATTCCACCCACCAAGAGCAACGTCAAGTCGGGAACAACCGCTCGAATGGCTCGGGCGTACGGCTCGAAGTAGGCCTCCTGGCTCGGCGGTGAGAACATCTGAAGATAGAGGTGGTCGGCCAGGGCCCGCCGCCGGTCGACAGCCACGTACTTGTGGCACGAATCGGCGCCCGAGGCCATCAGCCCCACGCTCACCTCGACGGCATCGAGTCCGAGGCTGGCCAGCACCCGAACGCGCTCCACACTCTCGGCCAGCCCTAGGCCGCCGTCGACTTGGTCTTCCATGCCCACTTTGGCGGTCACCGGGAAATCGGGCCCGACCGCCTCTCGGACCGACTGGTACACCTGGGTCAAAAGCTGCGACCGCCGCTCAGCGTCTCCGCCCCAGCGATCAGTACGGGTGTTGGAGTGTGGCGAGCCGAATGAGCTGATCAGGTACCCGTTGGCGGCGTGGATATGCACTCCGTCGAAGCCGGCGCCCATTGCCCGAGCGGCGGCCGCGCCGAAGGCATCGATCACTTCTTCGATCTCATCGTCGCGGGCAGGCTCAGCCGCCGATCCGGTGAGCGCGTTGGCGACCGCAGAGGGGGCCACCATTGCGATAGCGCCCATCCCGCCCTGGTTTCCGGCGTGGGCGAGCTGGGCGAAGATCTTCCCGCCCGCGCCATGGACGGCATCGGTGAGCTGGGCCAGGCCAGGGACCAGGGCATCGTCGTGGATCCCAGTCTGGTTGGGCAGAGATTGGCCCCGGAGGTGGACGAAGGCGTGGCCGAGCAGCGACAGCCCCACACCGTTGGCGGCCAGCGTTCGATGGAGTTCGATGAGCTCTGGCGTGACTGCGCCATTGTCGGTGGCCATGGTCTCCGATGTGGCGGCCCGGACGAAGCGGTTTTTGATCTCAAGGCGACCGATCCGGACGGGCGTGAAGGCGAGCATTGAAGTCCCCTCGAGCCGTTCTTTAGAACAGCTCTGGAAAAGACTCCTAAACTGCGCGGGCCAGCGCAAGCAATTCGACCAGACAAGGGAACTGATGAGCACAAACAGCGAAGTTCGAGACGGCATGCGGGTCGATTGGGACGTGGTCGTCGAGATGGACGATGGTCTGCAATTGCGGGCGGACGTGTTTCGCCCCGACGACGACGGCCAGTACCCGGTGATCTTGAGCTACGGCCCCTACGCCAAGGGCCTGGCCTTTCAAGAGGGGTATCCCAGCGCCTGGGACCGTATGGTGGAAGAGCATCCCGACGTGGCCGCCGGATCCACCAACAAGTATCAGAACTGGGAGGTCTGCGACCCCGAGAAGTGGGGGCCCGAGGGCTACGCGTGCGTCCGGGTGGATTCCCGGGGGGCAGGCCGCAGCCCCGGCTATATCGACCACTTCTCACCCCGCGAGACCCGGGATTTCTATGAGTGCATCGAGTGGTCTGGCGTCCAGCCCTGGTCCAACGGCAAGGTGGGCATTTCTGGGATTTCGTACTACGCCATCAACGCCTGGCACGTGGCCTCACTCCAGCCGCCCCACCTCACCGCGATGATCCCCTGGGAGGGGGCCGCCGACTGGTATCGGGACATGACCTACCACGGCGGCATCCTGTCGACGTTCTGGGACAACTGGTACGACATGCAGATCAAGACCGTGCAGCACGGTGTTGGGGAGAACGGGGCCAGGAGCATCGTGACCGGCGAGCTGGTAGCGGGCCCCGACACGCTGAGCGACGAGGAGCTGCGGGCCAATCGGTGCGACTTCGGCAATGAGATCGCCTCCCATCCCCTCGACGACCAGTACCACCAGGACCGGTCTCCCGATTGGTCGAAGGTGACTGTGCCATTCCTGTCGGCGTCCAACTGGGGCGGGCAGGGGCTCCACCCCCGAGGTAACGTGGAGGCCTACATCCGCGCCGCCTCCACCGAGAAGTTTCTCGAGTGCCATGGCATCGAGCACTGGACCGAGTACTACACCGACTACGGCGTCGATCTCCAGAAACGATTCTTCGCCAAGTACCTCCAGGGCGATGACGCCGCATGGGACGATCAGCCGAGGGTGCAGCTGCTCGTTCGCCACGTGGACCGTTTCGTAGAGCGGGCCGAATCCGATTGGCCCATTCCCCGTACCGACTGGACCAAGCTGCATCTCGACCCATCGAACCAGACCCTGGTGCATGATCCGGTTACCGCCGATACGACGATCACTTATGACGCCATGGGCGACGGGCTCACGTTCTTCATGCCTCCGGTGGAGGAGGAGACCGAGGTGACCGGCCCGCTGGCAGCCAAGCTCCACATCTCTTCGTCCACCATCGACGCCGATCTGTTCCTGGTATTCCGGGTCTTCGACCCTGATGGCCAAGAAGTGACGTTCATGGGGGCCATCGACCCCCACACCCCAATCGCCCAAGGCTGGCTGCGGGCGTCGCATCGCAAGCTGGACGAGTTACTGTCGGAGGAATGGCGGCCGTACCACACCCACGATGAGGAGCAACCGCTCACGCCGGGGGAGGTCTACGAGCTCGACATCGAGATCTGGCCCACGTCGATAGTGATCCCCCCGGGCTACCGGATCGGCTTCTCTATTAGAGGGCGTGACTACGAATGGGATGGCGACACCACGGGGCTCCGGCTGTCGAACTTCAAGAACGAGCTACGGGGTTGCGGCCCGTTCCTGCACGACGACGTCAGGAATCGTCCGCCGGAGATCTTCGACAACCAGGTCACCCTTCATTTCGGACCCGACCATCCCAACTGGGTCTTGGTCCCCCGTATTCCCAACGGCTGAAGGGGCAGGGGTCACGCTGGCGGCTCAACCTCAAAGGCGTTCATGAGCTGGGCCAGCAGTCCGTAGTAGCCGACAACCGTCAGTAGTTCAACGACGCCGTCTTGTCCGAGCGCCTCAACAGCTCGGGCGTATGCGTCGTCGCCAATGGATTTGTTGTGCATTATCGATTGGCATACGTCGTACGCGGCTTTGAGGTCGTCTGTTTCCAAGTCGGGTTGTGTTCCAGCCCGCAAGGCGGACACTTGGTCATCGGTCAATCCGACGTGTCGGGCTATGGGCTCGTGGGCCCAACGCTCGAACTCGCAGTCGTAGTGGGTTGCAGCTGCCAGAATGGCCAGCTCCCGAACGGCTCCGCTCAGCTCGCCATGGAACCTCAGGGCCGACCCGAGCTGCTGAACTGCGTAACCGACCCCAGGGTTGTAGAGCAATACATTGAAAGGTCCGATCAACGCCCCGCGGTCGTCGGTGAGCGGGAACGATGCGTCTTTGGCTCGATCCCCTCCGGCGATGGAGTCGTATAGAGCCTGCTGCTCGGCGTTGAGGTTGCCAGGGGGCAGGCCGGGTAAGCGGGCCATTCAGCCGAGATCCACGATCGCGGCCACCGATCCGCCCCCCGCGGGGCCGGATTGGAGCCCGGCTACCGAGACGAACACGGCGGGGTCTC
>JAJEDQ010000092.1 GCA_022821445.1 Acidimicrobiia bacterium
GGCCTGTTCGATCACCGTGTCGCGGTAGATCTCCCAGGTGAGCTCTTCGGGTTGGCCGTTGGTCTTCTCCAATGCCTGGTAGATGGGCACGGTGCCGATGGGCACTGGTGAGTTGCGGATGATCCACTCCCGGGTGGTGTGGATGTCGGCGCCGGTGGACAGGTCCATCACCGTGTCGGCCCCCCATTTGGCGGCCCAGGTCATCTTCTCCACTTCTTCGGCAATCGACGACGTGACCGCCGAGTTGCCGATGTTGGCGTTGACCTTGGTGAGGAACTTGCGCCCGATGATCATCGGCTCCGACTCGGGGTGGTTCACGTTGGCCGGGATGATGGCCCGGCCCCGGGCCACCTCGGAACGCACCAGCTCGGCGTCGAGCCGCTCCCGAGTGGCAATGAACTCCATCTCCGGGGTGATCTCCCCCCGGCGGGCGTAGGCCATCTGGGTCACCGCCGCGCCCTTGGCCCGCAGCACCGGGCGGCGCTCGCCCAGGAACGGATCGGAGGCGGAGCCGTCGCGCACCGCCCGGCGGCCGTCGTCGCGCAGGTCGGCGGCCCGCCCCTCGATCTCGGTGGTGTCGTCCCGCTCGGTGATCCAATCCAGCCGCAGCGGTGGCAAGCCCACGCTGGGGTTGGAACCAGGACCGCTGGTGTCGTACAGCAAAAACGGCGGCTCCGGTTCGGTCAGGTTCACCTGGGTGAACGGCACCCGCACGTCAGGCCGGGCCCCGGTCACGTACACCTTCTCCCGAGCAGGCTTTTCGCTGGGTGAAGAGCCCTCCTGGTTCGGCGCGTTGCCGTTGGTGCTCTTGCTCATCATCATCTCCCTTCGCCGGCGTTATCCGGATCAGGTTCAGCGGTCGGTGCCAGCGGACACCCTCTCAGCCCGACGATCCTCGAGCTCCCGCGTGGTTGTCGCCCCTATCTTGTCACAGACGGCTAGCGGTTCCTATGGCGGCTTCTACTTCCTCAGGGAGACGGTGAAGCGGGATTCTTCTTCGGAGAAGTCCGGTTCGGTGCCATTGTGCTGCGCCATGGCGGGGATGACCTGTCGGCGGATGCCCATGCCCAGCCCCTCGACGTAGCCGTAGTCACGCATGATGCTCATCATCACCTGGTTACGCGCATAGCGGGCTCCTTCACGCATGCCCTCGACGCTGATGGTGTTCGGCAGGCTCCCAGGACTCTGCACTTCGATTCGATCGTCGAAGACCGATAACAGCACATCGGTCCCAGTGATGCTGTAGTCGCGGTGTACAAGTGCATTGACCACAACCTCGCGAACGGCTGGCTCAGGGAAATCGGGGCGCTCGACACGGCGACCGTCCTCCAGCGCTGCGGAGGCACCTGTGTTGCGGCGGACGAAGTCGAGAGCCCTTTCCACGACTCCGGTTTCGACTAGCTCACCGTCGACCGAGCACAAAGCCACTAGCGGGCCCTTGATGCTCTCATCGGATCTCATGGCATAGTCGGACTCATGGCCCGGGAAGCACACCGCCCGAATTCCGCATTGCGGCAAGAATCGCCCTGCGTTCAGGCCGAACAGGAGCATCCCGTCTACGGTGGCGTGCGTTTCACCACCGGTTTCGGTGGCAAGCTCGAGGTTGCAGAGCAGCCTGCGCCACGACTCTGAACTGGGGTTGGGCATCTCCGCATCGCCGCGGATGCGGACGAAGTAATCCTGAAGGCGTCGTGTGTCGAGATCAGCAGCACTGGATCCTGGTACCGGCTTGAGGCCGTAGCGGAGTCCGCCCGACTGCTGATACAGCCGTTGTTCCTCCTCACGAGTCGCATCGCGTGTCGTGGTGCCGACGCGGACTTTGGTAACCCAGTGCGACCCCTGTTTGGACTTGTACGGCTTGTCGGGTGCGTTGGCCGGCACGGTCACGATGCCGACCATGATGCCGCCGTCAGACTCGATGACCTCCCAGTTCGGGATGATGGAGGGCTCCAGGCGATCGCCAGCAACCTGCATGATCCACTCCTCGGCTCTCGCGACCCCACGCAATAGCCCGGAGACGATGCCGTCGTCCTCGACGCCGAGCAGCACATGTCCGCCTTCGAGGTTCAGCAGCCCAGCGAGCACCGTGGCGAACTTCCCCGGCTGCACGTCGTCCCGCATGAACTCCACGCGCGAGTTCTCACCGGTGGCTATCAGCCGTAGCAAGTCGGTCTGATGGTACCAGGGGCTCACCAATTAGGGGTATTCCTCATACATAGTCTGCATCAGTGTTTGTTCCTTCATCTACACATTGAAGTAAGTGACTGAAACAAACTTTATTCGAGATGCACTGACCGTCGCAATACCTGCGTCCTCCAATTCTTCTGCTAAAGATGATTTTGATGCCTTGTATGTTACGGGAGCGACTAAGCAGATCTCTCTGTCCATTGTCTCTTCTATATTCACGCTGTAGCTATATAGATATCCTGATAGTATGGAGTCGTCTATCAGGTAACAGTCAATATATACTTGCACTTTGTCTGAGTCTGGTATGGACCCAAATGCAGACCACCAGGCTGACTCGACTCAAATATTGCTTGGCAATCTAGGGGAGAATTTTCCAAAGAGGAATGAGCCAAGAGATGCGAACGCTAATATAGCTAATGCCCACCCAGAGACATATGGTAGGTGTTCTCGAACGTATGATTCTGGCGTGCGAAGCAATGCCCCGATATCGGGTGTATGCGTTGGAATTGCTGCACGGACGATTGCGAATGCAATCAAGCCAATTATAACTGAGACAATCCCCGCAAATATTATTGTCGCAGTCTCTCTAAAGCCTCTGATCTTTTGAGTCGGATACTGGGATTCTCTGCCCGCCAGGTAGCTTAGTCCTGGCAAGACTACTAGTCCGGCAATTGCCAGGCTAAGTACAGTTGCTGGCATTCAGTTATTGCTTCTTTGAAACAGGAGGCTTGGGCCTGCTCTTGGCAACCGGAGGTGCTGGGGCATTCTGCACTTTTTTTTGGCCCTGTCTTTGGGCGTTGACCCTAATGCCATCTTGTACTGTTTCCCCTTTTGCCATCTCTTCCTCCTATTCCAGTTTGTGTTGCTTACACCGATAATCGGATACCCGGATCTAGCCTACCTGGTGAGATCGTGGTCGAGGCCGAGTTGGCGCAATCCTTCGGCGACGGTCAGGTCTAGTGTGGTGCGGGGTATGCCATCGGGGTGGGTGGCAGTGACTTCGACGTTGATGGTCACGTCGGCACCGGTGGCAGCGAGGGGCATTATCGCGACTTTGACCACATCGCGGATTTTGTCGGCAGGGATCTGGCGGGTGGTGAGGGTGACTCTGGTCGGATCTTGGCCTTCCTTGACATCAGACTGCTGATCTTCTGAGTTTTCCGCAAGAGTGATCTCGGCCCCCGGCTCTGAACCAGCTGTTGATTGAGCCTCTTCAGACTTCTCGCTCTGACGGCGAGCGTCGATCAGGGGTTTGATGTCGGCGGCGCGTACAAGCCAGGTACCGGGTTGGAACTGGATCTCGGTCGGGTCCAGCGGCTCCCCGAAGCGCAGCACGGCATCAGCGGCATCCCAGGAGGCACCCGATGCCAAGCCGAACAGGCTGGCACCCACCCCCTGCGCCAGACAACGGCGCAGCACATCGGGATTTGCGATCTTCGGTAGGCGGGGCAGCCGATAGAAGTAGTCCAACAGGCGGTCAAGCTCGACAGCAGACTCGCCTGAGCCGATCACACCGAATCGCTCGGTGAGCAGAGCCGCGGGTGCGAGAGCGGTGTCGATCAGCCGGTCGGTGGCCTTGAGATGCTCAACCACCCGCTTGCAGATGGTGTCGCCCACCCGAGCCGGACCGAGATCCACAGTCTTGACTCGCGCGCCGCCATTGCCGCCCGTTCCGGGCAGGATGAGGTGCCGGTAGGCCATTACCACCTCTTGGGGCAGACGCTCCTCAACGGCTTGCAGCCGATTGGCCAATTGGTCTCGCTGATCTTGGTTGAACCGCTTTAGGCGGATGCTGTCCTTGGTGATTTCCCGCATGGCCACCACGGTGCGAGCGACTTGGCGGGCCTTGGTCACACCACCGGCATCGGCAGCCACCAGCACCAATGCGTTCTTGTTCGATCGAGACGAACCCCGCCCAGTATTGAGGATCACACCTGCCACCTCTTCCGCCTCGGCAGCGGCGCTGCCAGGTTGGTTGCCGACTGCCCGGTGTGGGGCAAGCACACCGATGGTGAGACGGGGCTCGTCGACCACATCGCTGGGTTCGACGACATGGGGAACCACTCTGAACGGGGCCACCGGTCCAGCGACTTGGCCGACTGTTTCTCTCAACAGCGCGGTGATCTCTCCGTCGCCAACCGCGCCCTCACGCTCCACGATCACCTTGTTCAGGTTGGGCTCGGTGGTGAACCGATAGCGGCCGCTCTCGTAGCGCATGTACCACAGTGATCCGGCCAAGGCATCACGCACATCGTCGAGCACTCCTCGGGACAAGCCGGGCAGCGGCTGGGCGACGCCGACCAGCATCTGCGGAGGTGAGGCACCAAGAACCCGGTCGGAGCCGAAGCTGTTGAGGAATGCCGTCGTGGCTAGGCCTACCGCCACCCGGTTCTTCTTGATCTCTCCTCCTCGCCGCTCGTCCTCCATTACAGCTTTGGAGTCAGCCCGGATGATGTCAGCGTTGAGTGCCGACTTGTAGGACTCGCCGGCGAATCTGATGACTTCAGCTCGGACTCCGTCGTCGGCTAAGGGAACATCGCCGGGGCTGATCAGCAATCCCTGATGGTTGAGCTGAGACAGCGCTTTCACGGTGTGAGCCAGCGTGCGCAGCGCCCCTCGGGTGCGCTGGAATCCCGACAGCGACCCCCAGCGGTTGGTTAGCAGGTCAATCAACTCGGGGTGGAACGGATAGGCACCGCAGATGCGATCTCGATAAGTGGGATCGCGGTAGGACTGGGGCAATACATCGCCCATCTGCTCATAACAGGTGCCGTAGGCATCGGCCACCGCCTGCCGTTGCTCGAAGCTGCCGATGGTCTCGAACAGGCGAGTGTGCAGGATGGGGAAGATGTCGTCGCCCTCCACTGGGGTGACGATGTTCTCGGTGCGGCCCACAACTTTGGACAGTCGCTCTGCCATTTCTTGGCCGGCAACGGTCGAGTAGTCCTCCAAGCGCGACGAGGTGAGGGTGGCGACCACCGCGACGCCGGGCACGTTTGAGGCGGCGGTGCAGAGTTCTTTGATCACAGTGAGCGTGGTGCCGGCCAGGTTGCCGTCAACCGATCCCACCTCCAGTGCCTTGTTGAGGTACTCCAGTGTCTCGTCAAGCAGGATCAGGCACGGTGCTGCCTCGTTGAGCAGCTTGACCATCTCCACTGTGGAAGTGCCGCGCAGCCCCTCGTCTTTGGGCCGGACTGACTCATACGCTGCGGCACCCCCGAGCCGCCAGGCCAAATGCCCCAGGAAAGAACGCACGACAGTGCCATCGGGCATCGTCTCGGGATCGACAGTGAGCGCGGAGCCGTCCAGCACCGCAACTCGGGCTGCCGGCAGGCTTCCAGTTCTAAAGAGTGCGGCGAGGTCTCTTCCCAGTTGCGTATTGGCCACCCGCTCGGGAGCGCCGAACAGGTGGTAAGCGGCCAGCAGTGTGTGGGTCTTGCCCCCGCCAAACTCAGTCTGCATCCGGAACACTGCTGCCGACCCCATGTCGCCGCCCAGCCGGTTGCCCACTTCCACCAGTACGGATTGCAGGTTCTCAGTCAAGTATGTCTTGGCCGCGAACAAGTCAGCATCCACATAGTCGGCGGGGCCCATCCCATTCGCCACCAGGCCGAGGTCGGCAGCAAACAGCGATTCGTCGAATGACCCGTCGCGGATGTCTGCGTGGGGCCGGGCGATGTCGATCCACGGTGCCAAATCGGTCATGGGGTCTGCCTATCAGAAGGAAAGCTGGAGTTCTTCATAGCTGGTTGCCGGCTGCTTCGCCGCGGCATCGGCCAGGCGTTTGTGTGAGGTGGTGAGCGCCTGATACATCGTGCGCTCCCGTTCCCCCTCGGGGAGCACTTCTGCCAAGGCTCGGGCCACGTCCCAGAAACCGGGAATGGTCCCAACACTCGACGTAGCCAGCACATCAACCACCTCGTTGGCCCGTCCCGCCTCCCAGAGTTGGGCGGCCATGTGCAGCACATCGATCAGCGGGCTATCAGGCCGCAGCCGAATGTCGGAGCGCTCATGGGGGCCAAGCAGTGAAAAGTCCTTGCCCTTGCGGCTGACCATCCCACTGGGCAAGGTCACGTCGTCGAGGCTCACTGAGAATGCGCGGGACAGTTTGATGGCCTCATCGGCGGGGACGGGCACCGTGAGGTAGGCCCATCGCCAGGTGACGTAGAGCAGGGATCGGTCGTCGAGTACGCCGAGCGTATCGGCGGCGAGCAGGCGTCCCATTGCGTGGCGGGCAACTGCTTTGCGGGCCAGTTCCATGAGGTCGCTGATGGACACCTCGGTTCCATCCAAGCGGGTGACTGAGCGATGGCGGGCGAACACCTCGAAAGCCGGGCCGATAGCCGATACGAAATAGTCCGCGCCCCGCAGACCTAGTTCTTCAAATTCATCCAGCCGTCGGCTGACAACCCGGTTCAACTCGGCCTCCACCTCGTCGTAGAACGCGTCGCCGGCCTCGGTGTTGGGTCGGCACACCAGAACCACCGAACTGGCCAAGGTCGCCTTGACGTGGGCCACCGTCCGCCCGGCCATCTCCGAGCGGATGGGCCAGGAGGTGGTGACGCTCAACCCGGCGACGCGCAGCGCGCGCAGCAGTTTCTCCCATGCCTTGACCGCAGTGTGGGCGAAAACCAGTGCCACCACCCCGTCGGGTTTCACAACCCGGGCCACCTCTGACAGCGCGTCGGCGAGCCGCCGGTCGAACTCATCTTCGGAGATATAGCCGTCCATGCCGGGGCGACAGCGGTTCTGCACCACCTCTTGGGCCTT
>JAJEDQ010000025.1 GCA_022821445.1 Acidimicrobiia bacterium
CGAGTTGGCGGGCTGGTCGGTCAACCAGTCCAAGCAGTCGCCAAAGAACACAGACGCCCGCCCCACCTGGAAGGCAGGGGCCCAGACCGGACTGAAGGCCGCTTCAGCCGAGCTTGTAGACGCCACGTCGGATTCTCCTGAACTGCTTGGCAGGCCCTGTGTTGAGGTTGAGGTAGCTACGAACGGATGACTCTGCGACCGTAGTTCCAAGTCGAGCTTCAACTGCGGCATGGATTTCCTTCACGCTCATCGGACCTCCGGCGACGTACAAGGCATCACTGACGGCGTCACGCACCTGACCAGGCCTGAGGCGGTTCCGTTTTGAGGGGGAAGCTACGACCACAGAACAACCGTAGACGTCTAGACGTCATAAGTGGTGGACCATCGATCTTAACACCAGCTTACGGATAGGAGTGACAACCCGATTTGAAGGGTGATGTGGGAGATGGATCAGCCCGGGGACTGGATGTGGGCTTCTACTCGGTTGGCGGGCTCGTCGATCCAGCCTTTGGAGTTGGCGTAGGCCAGCATGCCGTCGAACTGGGCCTCCCACTCGGCGTCGGCGGCGTCGCCGGCCAGCTCTCGCACGAAGGCGATGTCGATCCAGAGGTGGTTGTCCCGCTCTGAGGCGGCGGCCCGGCCATCGAATGCGGCCACTGCGGTGGCCACGTCGCCGTCGATTGCCACATGGAACTCCCGGAAGTTGCCCGGATCCTCGAGGGTGATGGTGTCGGCGATGGCGATGTGCATGCCCTCAGCCTTGCGCTTGGCGGGGGCGGGTGTCGATCCGAGCGCTGAAGGGGAGCGACACCACCGCGGTGATGATCACCATGCCCATGAGCAGGTCGATGGCCTCCGATGCCGAGGCCGCGGTGGTGGCGAAGGTGAGCCCGAGGGCCACGCCGATGGTGGTAGCCACCCGCTGGGAGGTGAAATTGATTCCCGAGGCCAACGAGTGCTGGTCGGGAGGCACGTCCACCACTGCGGCAGCCATCAATGAGGGGAACACCATGCCGGTGGCCACCCCGATCACGGTCATGCCCGCCACGAACACCGCCGCGTTGGGCTCATCGCCCAACACCACCCACAGCATGATGGTGCCGCCCACATAGATTGCGGTGCCGGGCAGGATGAACATGCGGTGGCCGGTACGGTGCGCCACCCGGCCGATGAGCACCCCGACCACCCCGGCGAACAGTGCCAGCGGCGCCACCGCGAAGCCGCCCTCAATGGGTGTCCACCCCCAGGACCGGATGACGATCACGGTGAAGCCGAAGAACATGCCGAACCACGAGGAAGCGAAGACCAGCATGGCCAGGTTGCTCCGGCGGACATTGGGGAAGCGGAACAGCCGCAGCTCCACTAGTGGGTTGGGGTGGTGCCACGTGCGCAGCACGAACTGCCCGAACACCGCCAGGCCGCCGACGATGCTGCCCACCACCTTCCAGTCCAGCCAACCCCACGGATCGCTTTGCACGATGCCCAGGGTGACCAAGGCGGTGGCCCCGGCCACCATCACTCCACCGAGGGGGTCGGGCAGCGCCTTGGTCTCGCCGCTGCGGGACTCCCGGTACACCAGCGGCACCACGATCAGGACAATGAAGCAGAAGGGGATGTTCAGCCAGAACATCCACTCCCACCCGAACCACTCGATGGCCAAGCCCCCCACCGGAGGGCCGATCGCCGAGGATGTGCCGCCCGCCACCGCCCAGATGCCAACGGCCAACGGCAGCCGGTTGGCAGGGATCGTGGCCAACAGCAAAGCCACCGCGGCGGTGTTGATGATCGAAGAGGCCACCGCCAGCACCGCCCGAGCCCCGATCAGCACCGCCACTGAGGGGGCCAGCCCACCCAGAACCGATCCGGCCAAGAACAGCAGCGTCCCAACCAGCAGCATCCGCCTTCGGCCCAATCGGTCGGCCAGCACACCGGCGGGCACCAGGGTGGCCGCTCCCACGATGGTGAAGATGTTGGTCACCCACGACAGGGTCGGGTCGGAGGTGCCGAGAAACGCCTCGCCGAGGGCCGGGTAGCCCACCGTCATGATCGACAGGCCGATGCCGGTGAGGGAGGCCGCGATCACCAGCGTGGTCAGGCCGATCGCCGGATGCCCGGTGACCGGTTGGGGCACCGCTGCTGCGGTCACCTAGCGTTTGTGGGCAGGAAGTTCGGCGTTGTTCTCCTGCGCACGAACGGCCACGCTAGACGAGGAGCCGACGAGATGAGCAGTAACGAAGAGGGTGGCAACGTGACCGAGGTCCTCGGCGGCGACATCCTGGTGGCCCAAGACGGCGGGGTGCGCACCCTCACGCTGAACCGCCCCGACGCCCACAATGCCATCACCCCCGACCAGCGGAACTTCCTGGCCGACGAGTTCGCCCGCATCAGCGAGGACCTGTCGGTTCGGTCGGTGATCTTCACCGCGGTGGGCAAGGGCTTTTGCACCGGGGCCGACTTGCGAGTGGCCCGGCCCGAACGAGTGCAGCCTCCGGATGCTCCCGAACGGGCCATCATGGAGGTGGCCCGGGGCATCAAGGTCGGGGCTCAGAAGCTGATATCGGCCATCTTGGACTGCGAGAAGCCGGTGATCGCGGCGGTCAACGGCACCGCCGCCGGTATGGGGGTACACATGGCGGTGGCCTGTGATCTGGTGATCGCGACCGAGGGGGTGCGGTTCATCGAGGTGTTCGTGCGCCGGGGCCTGGTGCCCGATGCCGGTGGGGTGTACTTGCTGCCCCGCCTTATCGGCCCCCAGAAGGCCAAGGAGCTGATGTTCTTCGGCGACGACGTGAGCGCGGCCGACGCGGCGGCAATGGGCCTGATCAACCGAGTGGTACCCCCCGACGAGTTGATGCCCGCGGCCCGGGCTTGGGCCGAGCGGCTGGCCGCCCAGCCCACCAAGAGCCTGACCATGAGCAAGCTGCTGGTGAACCGCAGCTTCGAGACCAGCCGCCAGACCATGTTCGAGATGGAATCCTGGGCTCAAGAAGTGCTCATGGCCGGCGAGGACGCCGACGAGGGGGTCAACGCCTTCAAGGAGCGGCGGGACCCGAACTGGAAGGGCTGGTAGCTACCTTGCTTCGGCCAAACCGCGGCCGATGGCAGCCAGTTGGCGGCTGCCGCCGCCGAAGGTGTTCTTCAGCTGCTTGACCCACAGGAAGTAGCGGTGGACGGGGTAGTCGATGTCGGCGCCCATGCCGCCGTGCAGGTGCTGAGTGGCGTGTACCACCCGCTGGCCGGCATCGGCCGACCACCATTTGGCCACCGCAGCGGCATCGGCGATCTCCGCGGGTGAGCGGCCCTCGTCGATGAGCCACGCAGCCTGGAGCAGAGTGACCCGCATGCAGTCGTTGTCGATGTAGCAGTCTGCCGCCCGCATGGCCACCCCCTGGTTGGTGGACAGGGGGCGTCCGAACTGCTCGCGCTCAGACGTGTAGGCCGCGGCCATGGCAGTGGCCTCCTCGCAGCAGCCCAGCACAACCGCGGCCACCGCCACCTGTGCCCGTGCCAGGGCCCACTCCACAATCGACCGACCGTCGGCGCCCTCCAGCCTTGCATCATCTCCGACGACCACCGATCGCAGCGTCAGCTCGCCGTGGAGCTCTCGGTTGGTGGTCTCGCTCAGCTCTACTTCCACGCCCGCGGCGTCGAGGCCCACCACGAAGACCGCCAGATCTCCGCCCTCGCCGCCACCGATTACCCGAGCGGGCACTACCACGGCGTCGGCCACGCCAGCGGCGGGAACCGCCGGCTTAGACCCGGTCAGATCCCAGCTCCCATCGTCGCGGCGGGCTGCGGTCACCGACGGGGAAAGCGCATCGTCAGCTCCCCACTCGGAAAACGCCCCAGCAAGGACCGCCTCTCCCGAGGCCACCGCCCCCAGCCAGCGGTCCCGCAGCGCAGGGGTACCGAACTCTGAAATCGGCATCGCCCCCAGTACCAGCGTGGGCCACAGCGGCACCGGCGCCACTCGGCGGCCTTGCTCTCTGAGCACCAACGCGGTCTCGATCATACCGAGACCCAGCCCGCCGTGCTCCTCGCCGATGGCCACGCCCAGAAGATCAGAGGTGGCCAGTGCGCTCCACAGCTCCCTATCGAATCGATCAGAGGTGCGCTCCACCTCGGCCACCCGGTCGGCTCCTGCCGAACCGGAGAACACCTGCTCGGCCAGCGCGGCCACCGCCTCCTGCGACTCGTTGAAATCAAAGTTCACGGGGAACCACTCCCCTGCGAATCTCCTAGCAACGAGTTCACCGCCGACCGCCCCTGGTCATCTTCAGCCCGGTCCAGGCCACGATCTCGCGCTGGACTTCGTTCACGCCGCCGCCGAACGTATTGATTTGGGCGGTGCGGGCCGCAGCCTCCACCCGGCCAGCCAGCAAGGCGCCTGGGCTTCCCTCTCGGAGGTGGGCACCCGCTCCCAGCACTCCCAACAGCAAGTGATAGATGTCGCTTACCGCCTCGGTGCCGTACACCTTCACCGCCGACGCCGCCGCCGGGGTCAGCGAATCGGCGGCCACCGCGGCGGCCATCTGCCAGTTGAGCAGCTTCATGGCCTCCAACTTGGCGTGGCACCGGGCCAGATCCATCTGCGCCCATCCCTGATCCAACACCGCAGCCTCGGTCCCGTCGGAAGCCGGAGTGGCAGCCGCCCAAGCCACCACTTCGTCATAGAGCTGGAACGACAACGCCCCCACTGCGGCCAGTCCCACTCTCTCGTGGTTGAGCTGGCTGGTGATGAGCTTCCACCCCTCGTTCTCGGCCCCTACCAGGTTGGCAACCGGCACCCGCACTTCGTCGTAGTAGGTGGCCGTGGTGGTGGCGTTGCCCACGGTGACGATCGGGGTATGGGAAAAACCGGGGCTGTCGGTGGGCACGATGATGATGGAGATGCCCTTGTGGTTGGGGGCATCGGGGTTGGTCCGGCAGGCCAGCCAGATGTAATCGGCTTCGTTGGCCCCCGAGGTGAATATCTTCTGGCCGCTGATCACCCATTCATCGCCGTCTCGCACCGCCCGGGTGGTGAGCGACGCCAAGTCAGTACCCGCTCCCGGCTCGCTGTAGCCGATGGCGAACTGGATCTCGCCGGCCAGAATGCCGGGCAGATAGGCGGCCTTGTGCTCTTCGGAGCCGTGGGCCATAAGCGTGGGCCCCACAGTGTTGAGGGTGACGAACGGCATCGGGCAGCCCGACCGCTGCGCCTCGTCGAAGAAGATGAACTGGTCGATGGCCGACCGCCCCTGGCCGCCATAGGCCTTGGGCCAGCCGATGCCCAGCATGCCGTCCCGCCCCAGTTGGCGGAAGATCTCCAGCCGGACCGGGCTGGTCTCATGGGCCCCCATGAGCGCCTCGCGGACCTCATCGGTCATCAGGTCTGCGAAGTACGCCCCCAGCTCAGAGCTGAGGGCGCGCTGTTCGTCTGTGTAGTCGAGATGCACCGAGCCGCGACGCTACCAACGCCGGTGGTGCCGTACCGTTTTGGAAGGGGTCAGACGCTGTGAATCAGAGAGCGTCGGCACCCTGCTCGCCGGTGCGAATGCGGGTCAGGCCCTCCACCGAGGAAGTCCAGATCTTGCCGTCGCCAATCTTGCCGGTGCGGGCCGCGCCGGCAATGGCCTCGGTGGCCGCGGCCAGCGAGGAATCGTCCACCACAACTTCAATGCGGGACTTGGGTGTGAACGAAACCTTGTACTCGGTGCCCCGGTAGGTTTCGGTGTGACCGCCTTGGCGACCAAAGCCCTGAGCCTCACTCACCGTCATGCCCTGGACACCGACCTCGGCCAGCGCCTCCTTGATGTCTTCGACCTGATGCGGCTTTACCACCGCGGTGATGAGCTTCATTGATGCCGTCCTTTCTGGTCGCCGATGAGGACGCTATCAGGTCAGTACAAACCAGGCAACAACTAGTAAAAACCCGGACATTTTTCTAGATATTGTGCTTTATGAGTCAGTACATTAGTACAATATCGGTGTGCGGATTTGGATAGACGAGAGCTCGCGAATCCCGCCCTATGAGCAGCTTCGGGCCCAGCTCCGGTTGATGGTGTCGTCGGGGCGGCTCAAGCCCCGTGAGCGGCTGCCGCCCATCCGGTCACTGGCCGCAGAGTTGGACCTGGCACCGGGAACGGTGGCTCGGGCCTATCGAGAACTGGAATGGGAGGGAATCATGGAGGGCCGAGGCCGGGCCGGCACGTTCGTGGTCGACGAGCCCCCGGTGGCGTTCTCGGTGGTGGAACGACAACTGGCCGACGCCGCCGAGGCCTTCGCCGCCGAAGCCGATCGTCTGGGTGTGGGCCAACAAGCCGCCTTGTCTGCCTTGGAGACCACCTTTGCCTCCCGTACCGACCCCGATCTGGATTCCGGCTAGCACCCCTCGACCAGGGTTCGCTCAGCCCAACACCACCGATGGGTCGGGCACCAGGTCGCGGGCCAGCCACTGGAACATCCGCCAGCCGTTGTCCTCCGAGAACAGCGAAGCCTCGACTTCTTTGGCCGCCTCCTCGCTGATGGCCTTGGCGTCAGGGGCCTTCACATGCACCTCGGCCACCCGCTCAGCGGCCACAAACCACCCCACCGCCTCACCCGGCGACCGCCCTCCGGTGAGCAGCCCGTGGTTGCGGAGAATGCACACCCGGCTGGAACCCATGGCCTGGGCGATGGCCTCGCCGCCATCGACATCGTTCACCTCGAGGTTGTCGCCGTCGTAGAGCGATTGGTCGAACACGAAGGCACACGACTCCTGGCTGATGGCCCGGAACGGCTCGACGTTGGCCGACCACGGCGTGCCGTAGGGAGTGTGGGTGTGGGCCGCCGACGCCAGATCGGAACGGGCATTCAAAATCGGCCAGTGGATGTGGTAGGCCGCGAAGTTGACCCCGTTTTCGAGGGGACCGGCTACGCCCTGTCCGTCGGGGCCCACCAGGGTGAGGTTGTCGACGGTGGCGTCGCCGAAACGGATGCCGTAGCCCAGCACCCAGAAGTGGTCGGTGAGAATCGGGTCGCGGGCGGTGATATGCCCGTCGCCAGTTTGCCCCCAGCGCATCGCAGCAAAGATGCGATAGCCGATGGCCGCCTCCCATTTGCGGAGCAGGCGCAGCTCCTCAAGGTCAGTGACCACAGGAGGGGTAGCGTCATAGGCAACACCCGGATACCGGTCCAGCACCAAGGCCATGGCCAGATGTTACTTACACAATGAGCAGGTGAATACCCCTCAGACTGACTAGAACTGTGGCATGGCCCATTTGAACTTGAGCGCCGATGAGGTGCTCACCACCACCCGAGCGGTGCGTCGGCGGCTGGATACGTCCCGGCCGGTGGCACCGGAGCTGATCAACGAGTGCCTGGAGATCGCGGTGCAGGCCCCCACCGGGTCGAACCGGCAGAACTGGCGGTTCATGGTGGTCACCGAGCCCGAACTCATCGCCGGACTGGCCGACCTGTACCGCCGGGCCGGCGAGGTGGCCGGCGACTACCTGGGCGTGCTCCCCAGGCTGGAAGTGCAGGACCCCTCCCAACTGGAGGCCGCCAACGAGAAGATGTACGCCTCGGCCGGCCACCTGTCCGCGCGCCTCCACGAGGTGCCGGGAATGCTGATCCCGTGTTTGGCCGGGAGAGTATGGGACCACCCACCGGTGACCGTGGCCTCCCATGTGGGGTCGGTCATCCAAGCGGCGTGGTCGTTCATGCTGGCCGCCCGGGAGCGGAGCATCGGCACCGTGTGGACCACCATCCACCTCTGCTACGAGCAAGAGGCAGCCGATCTGCTGGGCATCCCCTACGACGAGGTGATGCAACTGGCCCTCATCCCCTTCGCCCACACCATCGGCACCGACTTCCGCCCCGCCCGCCGCGAGCCCATCGAGCTCGTCACCCGCTGGAACCGCTGGTAGAGCGGGTTGATCGGCCTTCTAGGATCCCCTCATGGACGCAGCACAGGCCCTGGACTACATCAGAGAAAACACCAATGCCGTACTAGCCACCGCAAGGGCGGATGGCACCCCCCAGATGTCGCCCGTCACTCTGGCGGTTGTGGGCGACACGGTGGTGATGAGCACGCGGGAAACGGCCTACAAGACCAAGAACCTGCGGCGCGACCCCCGAAGCTGGCTGTGTGTGTTCCCCCGCAACTTCTTCGGCGACTGGGTGCAGATCGAGTGCCAGGCCGAGATCATCTCGGGATCAGACGCACTGGAACCGCTGGTGGACTACTACCGCACCCTGCGAGGCGAGCACCCCGACTGGGACGAGTACCGCCAAGCCATGGCCACCGACCAGCGCTGCCTAGTGAAGTTCCACATCCTCCGCGCCGGCCCCAACCGCTCGGGCTGATCGCCAATCCCTCCGCCGACAATGGACTCTATTCCAACTTGGACCGTATACATAGACGGGCTGAACTTCTATGCCGCGGTCCGAGGCAATCCTGCCATCAAGTGGGTTGACTTTGCTGCTCTTGCCGCTCGGTTGGCTCCCCGCTCTGAAGCAGTGGGATAGGTTAAGTACTTCACCTCTCAAATCTCGGAGAAAGCCGCAGAGGATGCCGACTCGCCGCGGCGTCAACGACTCTTCATCCGAGCGGTTCGCGCCTCTGGTGTCGAAGTGTTCGAAGGCAAGTTCAAAGTGCCCGACGGATGGAGGTCTGTTTCGTCTCAAGGACAGTGGAAGGATCGACTCCGCCCAATACCGCCCGAAGAGATGTTGAGGGATTTTCACGAACACTTTGCAAGCCACCAGACCCAGCCGTGGAAGGCAAGGGTCGAACTGCCACATGAGAAGTTCACCGACGTTGCAATCGCGTCTCATCTCTTGCGCGACTTCTACCGTGGCGACTGCACCCAGGCCATTGTTCTCACGAACGACTCGGACTTGAGGCCAGCGATTGAACTCGTAGTGGACGACGGTCATCACGTCGGAGTCTTCAGCCCGATGAGCACAGTTTCCCGGGACCTTGCTCTGGCGGCCTCTTGGGCAAAGTCGATGCGGCCTGAGCTTGTCGCCCAATGTCAGATGCCTGATGAAGTTCGAGTGCCGGGGTCCAGTCGCATTTTGAGCAGACCAGCTGCATGGAAATAGCAGAGGCCCCTCTATGAGAGGGGCCTCGAGTCCTGAACGACGAAGCGATCAGGGAGTTATGCTCCCAGTATAGGCACCAATCAGCTGAAAGCCGCCAGAATTGGGGCTCTCCGACATCAAGCGGTGGGTGGCAGCGTCAACGGATGCGCTGGAACTGACCGTGGGCTCACTTGCCAAATGAGGGCCGGACTGAAGAATCCGGCAACGTTGCTTCGGAGGGGTATCGGATCCCCCTTTCATCGAAGCCGTTCAATGAGGGCTGAGGAACTACCCCCTGCAACACCCGGACGAACATCAGAACCGGGCAGTGAAACGCCAGCGTTCAATGAGGGCCGGGGGGTTAGCCCTGGCGACACTTGACCGTTTCCGAGGGGGGAATCCCGATCAATCCCGTTGCCGGACAGCGGTTCCAGCCTTCGTTTAACGTAGACCGTCATCTGTGAAGGTCTTGAGAGCCTCCCCATGTTGCCGGAACTAGAGTTCCGGCCCTCGTCG
>JAJEDQ010000211.1 GCA_022821445.1 Acidimicrobiia bacterium
GGCGCACCGGCTTCAAGGTGGGCGGCCGCCTTGTCCCGAGCAGTGAAGAACCCGGTGGACTCCACCACCACGTCCACACCCAAGTCTCCCCAGGGCAGGTCGGCCGGATTGCGCTCCGACAGCACTTGCAGGGTGCTCCCCCCGATCTCCAGTGCCCCGTCCACCACGGCCACCGGGTCGGCGAATCGGCCCATCACCGAGTCGTACTGCAACAGATGAGCCATGGTTGCCAGGCTGCCCAGGTCGTTTACGGCCACGAATTCGAGGTCGGCGCCGGCCTGCCGGGCCGCTCTGAAGAAGTTCCGCCCGATGCGGCCGAACCCGTTGATTCCCACGCGAATGCTCATGCGGCTGAGACTAACTTAGGCCCGTTGTGGCTATGCGCACCTAGCCACAAAACTCCTGAGCAGAAGGGAGCTCAATCCGATGGACTTCAACCGCTTTGACTGGTTGGCCCAACGGGTCGAGGAGGCTATCGATCCCCATCGGGAGATCGTGGATCCCCATCACCACTTCTACGACGGGGGGTTCCTCGCCTATCTCGCCGCCGATCACCTGGACAACGTCACCGGCTCGCACAACATCACGAAAACGGTGTTCGTTGAAACGGCGGCGTGCTACGACATGGCACTTCCCGAGCACATGCAACCGGTGGGTGAGACGGCCTTCGCCGCGTCGCAGGCCGATGCCATTGATGCGGCCGACGGACCGCCCCTGGCCGGCATTGTCGCCTTCGCCGACTTGACGCTGGGCGACGCCCTCGAAGAGGTGCTCGACGCCCACGATGCGGCCAGCAGCGGTCGCTTGCGCGGCATCCGACACACGGCGGGTATTGATCGCAGCCCCGAAGTCCCCCAAGGCCACGGCAACCCCTCCCACCAGATGATGGGCACAAACCAATTCCGGTCCGGACTGCGCACGCTCGTCGAACGGGATTTGTCCTTTGACGCCTGGCTCTTCCATCCGCAATTGCATGAGGTGGCTGAGTTGGCAGCAGCCATGCCAGAGCTGAGGGTGGTGGTCGGCCACCTCGGCGCTCCCCTGGGCGTGGGACCCTATCGCCACATCCGCGACCAAGTGTGGGCCGACTGGCGGTCATCGATGCAGGCTGTGGCCGCCCAACCGAACGCCGCGGCCAAAGTGGGCGGGATCGGAATGGACTTCCTGTTTGGGACGGGGTGGGCCGACCTGCCCGTGCCCCCCGGCTCCGAGGAAGTGGCTACCTATTGGTCCGACCCGGTGCGCTTCTGCATCGATGCCTTCGGTCCCGACCGATGCATGTTCGAGTCGAATTACCCAGTCGACCGCGAGACACTCACCTATCCGGTCTTGTGGAACGCATTCCAGATCATGGCCGACAGCTACTCCGATGCCGAGCAGGACGACCTGTTCTCAGGCACTGCAACCCGCGTCTACCGCCTGGACTAGCGCACGTCCACTTCACCACTTTCGAGCCACCATGCGAACGATTCGATACCGTCGAGGCGGGGCGCGTGCCTGCTGACGAACTCTGTCAGAGCGTCAGCCAGCATATGCACATGGTTTGGGGCCGAGCGGGGAAACCTACGGGGATGGGTATAGACCAGTCCTGAGTGCTTCTCGCCCCCTGCAGAGATGTGCCGATGGAGCACCGCGAAGTCCTTGATGTTCTCCGTGACCACCGCTCGTCCCTCGACCGTGGCCACTTGAAGCAGGTCTGCATCTGACAGCCCTCGGAGATCATCGCGCTCCACTACAGCGACGGTGTCGACTTTGCGGCCTCGCAGCACTTCGGCTACCGCCGGGGAGTGCATCTCATCGAGAAGCAGCTTCACTCCGACAGCAGCCGCCGTTCGTTCTCCCACATGGCCAGCTCACGGTCGGCCGCCTCGTCATTGGCTGCCAGTTCAGTATCGATCTCCTCAGAAAACTCTGCGTAATAGCGAGAAGCGGCCCGCACCTGTCCCTCGGTCAGGCTGAGCTGGGCCGCGGCCCTGTCGACTCGTTGCTCGACACTGCCGCGTAAACCGCGCAGCAACCCTGCGACCTCCCAGACATCAGGCCCCGTAACCAAACCCGCTCGCCGTCCGCTCGGCCCCTCGCGGAACACGATCCCCGGATGGGCCTCCATCCGCAATCCCTCATCGATTAGGCGCTCCCCTACTGACGAAATTGAGCCACGCCCTTGGGCAGCACAGAGCTTGAGCCGCTCGTAGACACCGGGACGCTTGAACCGAATCGAAAGCACCGTCATAGTGATAGTGTAGTCATATATCACCATCTATCACCACAAAACCTATAGCACAGTTTACACATTGCTGTGTATGATGGTGTTATGAGTCGGACCAACATCGATATCGACGATGAACTCATCGAGCGCGCCATGCAGACATTCGGGCTTCGCACCAAGCGCCAGGCGGTGCATCTGGCCTTGGAGCGCCTTCTGGGTGGCGGACCGATGACCGTTGAAGAGCAATTGGGAATGGAAGGGGTCGGCTGGGACGGCGACCTCGACGCCATGCGCGCCAACCGGTTCGCCGATTGGGGCAGCAGTGCTGATAGCTGACACCTCTGCCTGGGTCGACTTCTTGTCTGCGGCAGGCTCTCCTCAGGCCCAGAGGATGCGACAGGCGATATCCGATCAAGAGGTGATCACCCTCGACCCGATACTGCTGGAGGTCATGGCCGGGGCCCGCCGAGATGCTGTCGCCCGAACCCAACGGCTGCTGGAGGCCCAGCACCACATGGCGCTCTCCCCCAAGCTCGATTGGCTCGACGCTGCAACGATCTACCGTGAACTCAGGTGGCAGGGAATCACCATTCGCTCGCAAACCGATGCCCTTGTTGCAGCCGTCGCCATCCGCCTCAACGTGCCCGTGCTCCACCACGACCGCGACTACGGCCACATCGCCGAGCACACCCCCCTCCAACTCATCGAAGTCTGATGCGGATCGTTGACCTGTTGGTGCGAGATGCGGCGCTCTACCCCGAGCGGACTGCGGTAGCGGTTGCCGGAGGGCCATCTGCTTCCTTCAAGGAGCTGCACGACCGAGTTCGCCGGCTGGCTAGCGGTCTGGAGGCTGCGGGGGTGGGTACTGGCGACCGGGTGGCGCTCATAGCCGATAACGGGCTGGTCTTTTTCGACGTCTACCTGGCAGTGGCCTACCTTGGCGCGGCGGCCGTGCCGCTGAACACCCAGCTCGCCGATCCCGAACTGTCCTTCATCCTGTCGAACGCCGAACCCATCCTCACCGTGGCGACCAGCCCATATGTCGAACGGCTGATGGCCATCGGCACCACCGGCCCGGTGATCGATGCCGACGGCGACGACTACGCCGATCTGCTGGCGTCGGAGCCATTCGCCGATTTGGACCGCGCTGTCGAACAAGACACCGCTCTGATCATCTACACCAGCGGGACCACCGGACAGCCGAAAGGTGTGTGCCTCACCCAGCGGGGTTTGGCCTTCAACGGGCTGACCATGGCCCTGGC
>JAJEDQ010000021.1 GCA_022821445.1 Acidimicrobiia bacterium
GGCTGCCAGTTTCGCTGCTGGCACGGGTACTGTCTGGGCCAGCTAATGGAACGACAACCAAAGATCAGGCTGGTAGCCACCACTGAGGTGCCTATGAGATGGGGGCGATTCGCCTGCCACGCCTTCGAGTCGATGGACGACGGCGTGGAGCATGTGGCGTTCACCCTCGGCGACATAACGGGCGTCGACGAGGTCTTGGTGCGGGTACACAGTGAATGTCTCACTGGGGATGTGTTCGGCTCGTGGCGCTGCGACTGCGGGGCTCAGTTGCACGCGGCTATGGACGCCATAGCGGCTTGCGGCACCGGTGTGCTGGTGTACATGAGGGGCCACGAGGGAAGGGGCATCGGCATAGGGCACAAACTTCAGGCCTATGCCCTTCAAGACCAGGGCCGGGACACGGTAGACGCCAACTTGGAGTTGGGCCTGCCGGTGGACGACCGCAACTACGGCGTTGGTGCGGCCATCCTGGCCGAGCTGGGGGTCACGCGAGCGGCGCTGATGACCAACAACCCCACCAAGCTCGACAGCTTGGCCTCCTTCGGCCTGGAGATTGCCCGCCGGGTTCCTCTGGTAGTGCCACCCAGAAGCGAGAACGTGGACTACCTCCGCACCAAACAACAACGCCTCGGCCATCTGCTGGATTTGGTGTAGCCGGAGGTCAGCTTTCCGACCTGGCCGCCGGTAACTGCGAAGCCGCCTCAGCATCTAGGACCACGGAAACATCGGGGTGCAATCGAATTGCCGAGGCCGGAGTCTCAATCGCAACTGGCCCAATGAGGGCATCACAGATTGGACGGGCCTTGTGGGCACCGAGTGCTACTAGAAGTATCGCTCTTGCCTGCAAGATGGTTCCGATTCCTTGAGTTATCGCCTGGCGGGGGACATCGTCAATCGAAGCGAAGAACCGGGCATTGTCCCGCCGCGTCTTTTCGCTCAACGTCACGACGCTTGATGGTCCCTCGAATGAAGTGCCTGGTTCGTTGAAGGCGATGTGTCCGTTGCTGCCGATACCGAGGAGTTGGATGTCGATGCAGGCCTCAGTGACCAGTTGCTCGTAACGCTGAGCCTCAGCCTCGAGGTCGGGTGAGCTCCCGTCGGGCCCGAAGACGGCGTCATCTCTCAGGTTGACGAGGTCGGCGAGATCTGCCCGGATCACGTTTCGGAATGCCTGCGGATGGTTGGAGTCGAGGCCGACGTACTCGTCGAGCAAGTAGATGGACGTCTTAGCAAAACTGAGCCCCCCGGCCTGACACCGATCGACTAGCGATTGGTAGACGCCCACCATGGTGCTGCCGGTCGCCATCCCGAGGCGCGGCCGAGGTCTCGACCGAACGACTTTCTCCACAAGGTCGGCTGCTTTGTCGGCAGCCTCAGCGGCATCAGCGGCGATGAAGACCTGCACAACCAGACCCGGGCACTTCAGTCGGTAGTACGGGCCCCGGTTATGTAAGACACCAGGTCGTCTTTCGTGACGTCGGCCACGTTTACTTCGGCGCACTTCCGGCCTTGGTAGAGCACGACTGCCTGGTCGCAAACTGCCAGTACCCGGTCCATGTTGTGGGTGATGAGCAGTACTGCTACCCCTTGGTCACGCAGGTTGATGATGAGATCCAGAACTCGCTGGGTCTGCTCGACGCCGAGGGCGGCAGCGGGCTCATCGAGCAAGACGATCTGCTGGCCCCAGGAAACTGCCCGGCCAATGGCGACGGCTTGGCGTTGCCCGCCGGAAAGCGAACCAACCGAGCGCCGCAGCGAGGGAATTCGAATATCGAGACGAGCAAGCGTGTCGGCGCATTCCTTGCGCATGCGCCGTTTGTCGAGCAGGCCGATGCGGGCACCCAACCATCCCCCTCGGGTGTGCTCTCGATTCAAGAAGAGATTCTCAGCCACATCAAGCGGGTCGATCACCGACAGCGTTTGATGAACGGTTTCGATGCCCAGTTCTCGTGCGTGGCGGGAGGAGCTAATGCGGTGCTCCGTCCCCTCGATGAAGATACGTCCCCCGTCAGGCTGGTACAGGCCGGAGATGCACTTCACCATGGTTGACTTTCCTGCGCCATTGTCGCCCAGCAAGGCAGTGACCCGGCCGCGGTGCAGTTCGATAGATACGTCGTCGAGGGCCTGCACAGCTCGGAATGACTTGGAGATTCCGGAGGCGACCAACGCTGGGGCGCTGCTCATCGCCGGCCCTTCCAGGCCACAGGGTTTCCCAGCACATCCCAGACACCGGCCACCGACGCCGCTCCCGACCGCACGCCGACAATGCCGACAACGAATGCCCTGGTCACGAAGGCTTGGATGCGGAAGCCGAAGACCACGGTGTCGCCCTCGCTGACCATGCGGCCGGATTCAGGCCTGAGTTTGGCGTAGTAGTCGATGGCGGCAGGGTCGGGCATGTCCACTGGCATCGCCCTAGTTCCCGCCTCGCTAGGGTCGTGAGCAACGACGGCGGTGGTCTGGTAGTCGCCGAATACGGGGTCGATGTAGAGACCGCCGCCGAAGCAGAACGGGGTGCCCTGATGGACATGGGCGACCTCGCTGACATAGCAAACCGCGGGTTGTTCGGGCAGGTCGCGAACCGCATGCAGGGGTGTGGTTCCGGTGAGGCCATGGCCCGGTTCCACCTGCGTGGTGCCGGCCTCGGCAAGCTGGGCCAGCACTGCCGTTGACGTGGTGCCCGGGGCATTGATCTGGAGCGTTCCCTGGTCCTCATGGCCGATGTGCTGCCGGGCGGTCTCTGCGGCCCGAGCCAAGGTGGCCATATTGGGAGTGGTTCGTGTACCGCCGCTGTCCGGGTCGAACAGCAGCGCCGGGAACGTGGTAAGGCCGGCAAACCGGACCCCTGGTAGGCCGCTGATGTGGTCGATCACTCCGGGCAACTCTTCGAGCGGGACGCCACCCTCGTGGCCCGAGTAGAACTCGTCGCCGGGAGCGAACACCCGTACTAGCAGATCTTGGACCTGTCCCAGGCGGGCGGTTGCAGCCGAGACTTCTGCCGCCTTGTTGGGCGAGAACACCGTCCAGTAGTCGGGCTGCATGGCCGCGGCTTCGCCGGTTTCGGCCGCGGGCACCTGCACGAGGTGTCCGAGGTGTCCGAGGTTGTGCCCGTGGGCGGCGATCGACCGGGCGCAGGCCATGTCCACCGCCACATAGCCGTCCACTCCCGCGGCGGATATTGCTTCGAGTGCGCCCGGCGCCCTTCCCACCTGCTTGGTCATGGCGTACACGCTCAGCCCAAGCGCCCTCGCCTCACCCATGAGATGCGAGGTGTTCGCGGCCATGGCGTCGAGGTCCAATGCGTAGCTGTTGGCGGGAAGGGAGCCGGCCTGATGCAGCGCCACAACCGCCTCCACAAAGGCGGGGTTCTTGTCCATCAGCGATTGCAGGAACACCGTCAGGCCTCCTTGGCTTCTCGCATGCTCAGGGCCACGGCCAAGATGATGATCACACCCCGGGCGATGAGCTGGTCGGCCACTTCGAGCCCCATGAGGATGAGGCCGTTGTTGAGCATGGCCATGATGAGGGCGCCGGTGACAGCTCCAAGTATGGATGCCCGGCCGCCGAACAAGTTCGTTCCACCTATTACCACCGCGGCGATGACGGTGAGCAGGTAGTCCTCTCCAAGATCGTGACGGCCGATGCTGAGACGACCGGCGAGAAGAATCCCGGCGAAGCCCGCCGCGGTCGCGCTGACAATCAGCGCGGAGATCTTCACCCGAGCCGTGTTGATTCCGACTGCGTTGGCCGCGTCGCGGTCGGCGCCGGTGGACAGCACATGGCGTCCCCAGCGCAGATGGTGGAGTGCAATGTGTCCCAGTGCTCCGGCAATGACGATCCAGATGAGAAGCGAGGAGACGGGACCCAGACCACCCGCGCCGAATATCCCGCTGAACCGGTCGTTGCGAATGGGGAGCGACTGCAGGTCGTTCCAATTGCGGGCGATCCCGCTGATGATGCCCAGCATTCCCAGGGTGACGAGAAAGGACGGGATTCGCACCTTTACCGAAATGAGCCCGTTCACCATCCCGACGAGCGCCGATGCCCCGAGCGCGGCCAGCGCGCCGGCCAGGAATCCATAGTTGCCCACTAGTTCCGCAGCCACCAGTGACGACAGCGCCACCACCGAACCAACCGAGAGGTCGATCTCGCCTGCGGCAAGAGCGAAGGCCATCCCCACCGCCATGACCGCGATCGGCGCAGCTTGCCGACCGATATTGAGCAGATTGGAGGAGCTGAGGAACCCGTCGTCGTGCAGGAGGATGCTGAACGTGGCCAGGATCAGCGCAAAAGCCAAATAGACGACGTACTGGCGCAGCCCGCCGTCATGTCGATAGCGGTCGATCCAGGCCCCGACCGGGGAGGGGAGACCGGCCGGGGCCTGTTTGCTGATCGACTTCCGATTCACCTGTGCAGGTTTAGCCGCCGAGGGCGTCAAGCACCTCTTGCGGCGGGTCGGCGGCCAGCGACACCCGGTATGCCTCGACGATGTTGTCAGCGGTTACCTCGATAGCAGGTACAACAACGAACGGAGGCGTTTGCTTCCCGAGCAGGCCGTAGGCCCCCTCAGTGGCCATTGTCCGGCCGATCTCGTAGGCCTCATCAGCCGCGATGCCCACGATGTTGCCACCCTCCACAAGGTCGAGCGAGACGTTGGTGTCCAGGTCCATGGTCACAACCGCCACGTCGCTGGCCCCCGCGGCCCGCAGCGCGGCCAGCACGCCATCGGCCGGTCCGGCCGACCACGGGGCGTAGATGCCGTCGAGGCCCGGATTGCGGGTCAGCATGGCGGATGCGATGTCCTCTGCGGCAGCCGGGTCGGCAAGACCCTGTTCAGCCACAATCTCGATCCCCGGGAAGTTGATCTCGATCCAAGCCTTGAACGCTTGGTCGCGCTGGTTGGTCACATAGAACGGGGCATCGTGGAAGATGTAGCCGATCTCGCCTTCGCCGCCGAGTGCGTTGCCCAGCAGGTTGGCGGCGGCAATGCCCATGGCGGCCAGATCGTCGGTCACTACGCCCACGAATTCCTGGCCCTGGGTATACCCCTCGGGGGTCGTGGACAGGAAAACAAGCTGCACGCCGGCATCGACGGCAGGACGGAAGCCTTCCGCTGCCGAGACCGGGTCGATGGTGAGGCTGAGGATGATGTCGGGGCTCAGAGCCATGGCGGTTTCGACGTCGTTGGCCTGCTGGGCCGCGTCAAAACCGGCCTCGGTTTCAACCACCACCTCGATGCCCATCTCGGCAAAGGCGTCCCGGGCCCCCTGGCTCACCGCGTCGGTGAAAGCGCCGGAGATGTGCCAGAGCAAGGCGGCGGTATAGCCCCCCTCTTGGATCTGGGCTAGCTCATCAGCGGTCAAGACGATCTCGCCAGACGGGCTGGCCGTCTCGCCATTCGGCCCCTGGGTTACCGGGGCTTCCCTGGCTGGCGCCTCATCCTGGGTGGGCTCGGGCTCGGGGGCGGGTTCGTCAGGCGGTTCGGGTGCCGCAGTGGGCGCGGCGGTTGCGGGTGCGGCAGTGGGGTCGCTGCCGCTGTCATCGTCGTCGTTGCCGCATGCTGCGGCCAGGAGAACGAAGACGGCGAGCAGTGCGCCCAATACGAGCCATCGCGATTTCTTTCGGGGTTGCATGGGTTTCTCCTCTTTCAATTGGTGGTTGGGCATTTAGGTGGTTGGGGCTGGTTCGAGTCCGCACCACGACGCCACGAAATGGGCCAAGGTGCAGGTGGCGGCTACGAGTTCGTCAATCTCGACGCGTTCGAACGGCGTGTGGGCGTTCGAGATGTCTCCGGGAGCGAAGTACACACCGGGTACGCCGATTGCGGAGAGGAACGACTTCTCTGACCAATACGGCGCAGCCTCAATACGGGGCTCATCGCCGGTGGTCGCGGCGATGGATGCACCCAGGGCTTGCACCGCGGGATGGTCAGTCGGGGTTTCGTCGGGTGTGCCCCCAACTGGGTGGTCCCGGGGGGCGGTGAATTCCACCGAAGCCTCGACACCGTGATCTGCGGCCACCTGAGCGGTGACATCTCGGATGGATTGCGCCGCTGCGTCAAGGCTCTCGCGGGGAAGGACCTTGCGGATCAAAGACAGATCGAACCGCCCGGGCACCGCGATGCTCTCTCCGGATCGGACTTCGGTGACGAGCAGGAATGCTTCCCCAATCAACGGATGTGATGGTTGAGCGCGGAGGTTGTCGGAGTGCTCCCAAAGCGCGGTGAGGAGGTGATGGCCAGCCTTCAAGGCATCCACCCCCAGTTCCGGTCGTCCGAAGTACGCCGACTGTCCAGTCAGTGCGATGTCGGCGATGAGGAAACCCATTTGCGCGGTGTAGATGGCCGAAGTTGTGGGCTCGGTGTAGATGAGGAAGTCCGGCAGGTGGTCTTGTTGGACTGCTCCATCTGCCAATGCCGCCTTCATCCCGGCGGAAACGCCGCTGCCGGGTTGGCCTGATTCTTCGTCGCTAATGAAAAGCGCAGCCACCGATCCCTTTGGCCGGCAACCAGACCGGTGGATCGCCCGGAGTGCTTCCAAGATGGCGCAGATGCCGGCTTTCTGATCGGCAGACCCTCGGCCCCAGATCTCCTGGCCGATGACCGAAGCGGCAAAGGGGTTGGCCCGCTCGGTTCCAGCCCAGTGCTTTGTCCAGTCGTCAGCGTGGACAGTGTCGAGATGTCCCGCCAAGACCAATGATGGGCGCCCATGGCCGACACTGGCGTAAACGTTGGCCCGAGCGTCCCCAAAGGGGGCGAGCAGCCGGTGGTCCCAGGCGTTGTCATCCAGTTGGTCGTGTACCCACCGGGCGAAGTCCTCTTCGTGAGGGGTCACGCTGGGTATGCCAATGGCCTCCTGAAGGAGATCGACCACCGCGTCGGCATCCACAAACTCGGCGACGGCCTCGGGGGTCATCGAGGCCGCCCCAGCGTGTCGGTCACCAGCGACTCGTGCAGCTCGTCCAGCGCCCGTGCCACCGCTCCGAGAAACGTGGCCCGCCGTCCGAGTGTTGAAGCAAAGACTTCCACCGGCTGGGATAGCCGTTGACGCAGCTCGGCGTTGACGGCTTCCACAAACACCGGATTGGCGCCCACGCCGCCGCCGAAGACAATCCGCTCCGGGTCGACGACAAGGCAAACGTGCATGACGGCGGTCGCCATGGCTTCGGCCGCGTCCTCCAAGACATGTACGGCTGCCGGGTCGCCCTGAGCGGCCGCGTCGAAGATCTCCGGAACGTCGGCACTGCCGTGCAGCTCCGTCGCGTACCCGGATTCAGCGGCCTGCCCGAATTGCTTGCGGATGGCGGGTGCCGACGAGACGTCTTCCAGGATGAGAGGGGCACTGGAATCGGCGGGGGAGCCGTGAAGGACCAGTGACCCCACCTCCCCGGCGGCTCCGGTTCCCCCGCGGTACAGCTCTCCGCCCACGATGATGCCCATTCCGATTCCGGTACCGATCGAGATGGCCACAAAGTTGGTTTGGTCGATGTCCAGGTCGGCTTCGGCCAGCGCCGCCAGGTTCACATCGTTGTCCACGTGGACATCCATGTTGAGGAGCTCTTCGAGCTTCGCCCGTACTCGCAGACCCTCGAATCCCGGAAGGTTCAGGGCCTGTTCGACGCTGTCAGAAGCCGGGCGGTAGATGCCGGGGACGCCGATGCATGCCGACCCGGCTTTACCTCCGATCCCTGACAGCATCTGATGTGCTGTTTCCGCGACACGGTTGAGCGCGGTGTCGGCGTTCGGTCCGGTCTCCAGTTCCTGTTCGGCGACAACTGCGCCCAAGAGATTGGCGATGCCGACGATGATCTTGGTGGCGCCGATGTCGGCGGCCACAACGAACCCTGCTTCCGGCACAAACTCGTAGAGCATGGCTGGTCGGCCAACATTCCCCGATGTAGTCGGCGTTTCGGCCAGGCGGATCAATCCCGATGATTCCAAATCGGCCACAAGGTTGGAGACGGTCGGCTTGGACAGCCCCGTCACACGGGCGATGTCTGCCCGGGAGATTCCCTGGGGGGCAGCGTCGAACATGGCATCGACGATGCGCTGCCCATTCAACAGCCGCAGCAGCCGGGAGTCTGAGGCCCCTCTCACTAGTTTGTAAGCATAACTAACAAACAGTGCCCTGGCAAGAGGCTCTTGATGGAACTACCTAGGCTCCTGAAGCGGCCCTAAAGGGCAGGCCTCAAATCAGCAGAACACGGGGGCGATGGTGTCGGCGAAGGTGCGCATCCAGCCTTCTTTGTCGTCCATGAACTGGGCCAGCACCATGCGGTTGACGCCCCGCTCGGCCAACTCGGTCAAGCGGTCGATGCAGTATTCGGGCGGGCCGGCAATGGTGCCGCGGCTGGCCAGGAACTCGGTGAGGCCGTGCTTGTCGGCCAGCCCGGCATTGACGTTGGCGCCATCGGCGAAGGCGTGATGGCGGCTGTCGTACTCGGCCATCATGGCGGCCACCCGGGGCTTGATGTCCTCGGGAAGGCCCTTGCCGTCCATGTGGAATCGGTACACGTGGTTGGCCGTGCCCGCGATCAGGAACTTGATCTGCTCCAGGCCGGCCTCCTCCGATTCGGCGAACAGCAGGTTGGCGAACCACCACACCTCGACCTCGTCGGGGTCCCGGCCCACCGAGCGGGCCCCTTCGGCGATGTTGCCCAGCACGATCTCGCACACGTCGGCGGGCAGGCTGTTGGACAGGATCACCCCGTCGGCGATCTGCCCGGCCATGTACTGGGTGCGAGGCCCTTCGGCGGCAATCCACACAGGGACCGGGGCGGGGCCCCAGCGCATGTGGAGGTCTTTGCCCTGCCAGCGGGCCGTCTCGCCGTTGCTGAGGGCCTTGACCGCCGCGGTGTAGTCTCGGAGGTAGTCCACGGTCGCTGGCTTCTCCCCGATATTGAGCAGCGCGCTGTCGCCCGAGGCGATCCCGTAGCGAAACCGCCCTCCAGAAATCTGCTGGAGGGCCATGGCGGTGGAGGCGGCTGCGGCCGGATGGCGGGTGACGGGGTTGGTAACCGTGGTGGCCAGCAGGGCGTTGTCGGTGTGGTTGGCGGCCACGGTGAGAGTGAGGAAGGGATCGGCCCACAGCGACTGGGAGTCGCCCGCCACCACCATCGAGAACCCGGAGCTCTCCACTTGGCGGGCCCAGGCCCCGTATGTGGTGAGGTCGTCGGGAACCTTCCCGGTGCCGAATGCGATGGATGCGCTCATGGCCCGAGGATAGAGGCCGCTCAACGAGCCCGCCGCCTACCATGGGCCGGTGCTGGATGTGCCCCCGATCGACTTCGGCGAGCCCCTGTCTCTGGGTCCGCTGCTGAAACGGGCGGTGGCCGCAGTGCCCGACAAGACTGCCCTGGCAGGGGCCCGGGGGAGGCTCAGCTACGACGAACTGGCCGACGAGGTGTCCCGAACCGCCACTGCGCTGGACGAATTGGGGGTCCGGGCCGGCGACCGGGTGGCGGTATCGCTGGCCAACGACATCGACATCGTGACCGCCCTCATGGGCATCTGGGCCCGGGGAGCGGTGTTCGTGGGGGTCCACACCGTGCTGGCGCCACCGGAGAAGCGCTATCTGGTCGACGACTGCGAGCCTTCGCTCTATCTCACCTCAAATGCCGCAGAAGAGGTGGGCGCACCCCGGGTGGTCGACTTGGAGCAGTGGCAGGCGGAGGTGGCCGGAGCACAGCCCATGGACCCGTGGCCCGGGTGCGACCCGCTGGGGTTGGCGGCCATCGCCTACACCTCGGGCACCACCGGCAACCCCAAAGGGGTGATGCACAGCCAGCACAATGCCCTGCTTCAGGGGGCGGTGGCAGTGGCCCGGGGGAGCTACGACGCCGACGACGTCTTCCTGTGCGTACACCCCCTGACCATCCTGAACCTCCAGGTGCTCCACGGCCTGACCACCGTTCAGGCGCTGGCCACCTGCGCCATCGCCGACCGCCACGATCCGGTGTCGCTGGCCCGGTGGATCAAACGGGAGGGGGTCACGCATTTCGCGGTGGTGCCCACCGTGGCCTACGACCTGCTGACCCATCCCGAGGTACACCCCGACGACCTGGCCACCCTCACCAAGCCCCGAGTAGGGGGCGCGGCGATGCCCGAGTCGGTGAAACTCCTGTTCGAAGAGCGGTTCGGCGTCAAGCCGGCCACCAGCCTGGGAATCACCGAGGGGCCCACGCTGGTGACCCGCCAAGATCCCGACCGCCCGATCATCGAGGGAAGCTGCGGGCAGGCGCTGCCCCACATCGAAGTGCAGGTGCTTGACGACGATGATCGGCCTATGCCGGTGGGCGAGGTGGGGGAGATCTGCTTCGGGCCCCGGCGCGACGGCCCGTGGGCCGGTGTCTACCG
>JAJEDQ010000069.1 GCA_022821445.1 Acidimicrobiia bacterium
CCTACGCCAGACACCTCATCAAACAAGTGGCGGCCATAAAGCAGGGTTGGTTGAGCATGGCCACAGCCGAAGGCCGCCCCAGCAAGCCCGGCATGAGGCTGATCGACCAACTCCCCGCGCATCCCGTCCTGAACGCGGAGAAGGCGGCTGAACTGCTGGGAGCTTCCTGGAGGACTGGGGCCCGCGCCCTGGCACAACTCGAGCAAGCAGGCGTCCTCGTGCAGCGCAGCGCAGGCCGCCGCAACCGCGTATACGAGGCCGAGGCGATCACCGCCGCCTTCTCAGCCGCCACCGACCTGTCGCCCGTCCACTTCGAGCAAGGCCCGCCATACGGCAAATCCTGATCTCACGTAGTTGCGGCAGGTCATAAGCACTGGCTGCCCCCAAGCTCCCCAATCCAGCAGGTGGCCAATCCTGCCAGCTCAGGGTTGGAGCAGAGCTTGCAGCCCAGACCGGAGGACGGCTTCGGTCTCTGACACAGAGAGGCGGCGGTGGCGCCGCAGGTAGTCGATGGCGTCGAACTGGGACAGTGCGTCGCCAGCCGCCAGAACAGCCTGGCGGTCGGCGGCTTTGCGGGAGGACAGCTCGGGATCGAACTGGAGTTCGAACTGGTTGCGGAAATCGTCGCGGGCTCGGGCCACCCAGTCGCGAATCGGGGGATGAAGAGGTGCATTGTGCAACCCGGCCCGGTACACCGCGCTGGCTTTCTCGTAGAGCCTGAGCCGCATGGCCGCGAAGTCGTCTATCCGGCGGTCGAGAGGACCCTGTCCGATTCTGTGGAGGTGGCCGGCGTCTCTCATTAGCTCGCGATGGCGATGGATCGCGGCCTCGAGGAGCTCTCCAGGATTGGGGAAGTACCGGTAGAGCGACCGCAGGGAAAGGCCCGACCGCTGAGAAACCTGCTCCATGGTCGGAAAGAGAGATTCCTCGGCGAACATCTGGATGACGATGTCGAGAACGTTTTCGATATTGCGCTCTCGGCGGGCGACACGCCCGTCGACCGGTGCGTCGGGGTGGTCGATATCGGTCATCTTCGTTCGACGGTAGCAGTCACTTGATCGGCTCAGCGGTCGACGACCGGGCCCCAGACCTCGAGATGGTTTGCCCGCTCGACCCGCCGGATGGTCCGCAGGTCGAGAAGCGCCTCGACGCCGGTGTCGCGGAATATCTGGCGTTCGGCTGGATAGTCGGCCAGTGCGTCGGCGGCGTCGTCGGGGGTCCGAAGGATGAGCACTAGAACAAGACCCGGGTGGGGTCGGTTAGCGATCGGGCCACGTCGTCGACGGCCGGATCGGCGATCACGGCGTAGTTGGCATCGTCTCGGACGGGGGCGCGTGCGATGAGCCCCTCGGCGGCATCCGGCGTAACAAGGTCGAAACGAGCCTCGGCGAAGCTGCGGTGATCGCCGATGCACCAGTCCTCCACCCAGAACCGTCCGATGCGGGTGGCTTCGATCCCCTCGGCCAGATCGTGGTGAACCCTATAGTAGTGCGTCTTTTACTGGCAATAGTTGAAGGAGCCAGCGGCGACATCATGTTTCGTGATGACCGAGGAGATCGAAGCGGTGTACCGCGACTTGCTCGAAGGCCAGGCCGATCCCGCCATCGGCTATGTGGCGTCGATGTCGCAGGAGGCGCTGGCGTGACATTCGTCCCAGGCGTCGCCCCTTCCGCCCGACAGAGGCACAGACCGGGCTAGCCATGGACGTTGTGGTGGTCATGGACGGGCCCGAGACCGTCAACCCGGAAACCGACACCTCATTTGCCCTCATGCTGTCGGCCCAACAGGTGGCCCGGGTGGCCGAGGGTCCGCTGCCCGCCCAACCGCAGGCTCTTGACCTCCTTGGTGAGCGCACCTTCCAACCGAGAACACCACCACTCTCTCAAACCAAGGCCGAAGGGGTAGGCACTTCGCGGGGAGCAAAGCGATTGGCGCCCGGTCGGTAGAATGGATGTTTGAACTCCATGGTGCCGGCTGACGATCTCGACCAAATCGATTCCGCGCTCCGCAACGACATCAGGCGTCTGGGCGCTCAACTGGGAAATGCCCTGGTGCGCCAGCACGGACCCGAGTTGCTTGAGCGCGTGGAGCAAGTGCGGGCCATGGCTCGGGGACTGCGGCGCGATGAGGAGTCGGGTGCCGCTCTGGCCGGAATGCTCGACGATGTCGATGTGGTCGAGGCCATCCATCTTGTGCGGGCGTTCACGGTCTATTTCCACCTGGCCAACACCGCTGAGCAAGTTCACCGAGTGGAGGATCTGAATGCCGCCGGCCTCGCCGGCAGTCTCCGCTTTGGCGATGCGGTGGACAAGCTCTTGAAGCTGGGGATCGACGAGGCCGAGATCGTGGCTGCGACCCGCCAAGCCGACCTCCGCCCGGTTTTCACCGCCCATCCCACTGAGGCATCCCGCCGGTCGATCCTCGACAAGCTCACCGAGATTGCGGTACTCATCGAACGCCGGGGGGAGAGCGGCTGTGGACCGGCCGACCAGAGCAGGATCGACCGCCGGATCGATGAGCTGATCGACGCTATCTGGCAGACCGATGAACTCCGCCGGGAGAGGCCCGATCCGGTGGACGAGGCTCGGTCCATCCTCTACTTCCTCACCGAGATCGCCTCCGACGGCGTGCCCGAGCTCTTTGATGACCTCGATGCCGTGCTGCGGGCCATTGGAGGATCGCTTGATGGGCCTCAGGTACCAGTGCGGTTCGGTTCTTGGGTCGGAGGCGATCGCGATGGCAATCCAAATGTCACCCCGGAAACGACGCTCGAGGTGCTGGACTTCCAGCGAGGACGGGCGCTGCGACTGCTGGTGGCCGAGATCGAGGAGCTGTCCTCAGAGCTGTCTGTAAGTACGGCGGTCACTGGAATCTCTGAGGACATGCAGGCTCAGCTTGAAGCCGACCGAGAGGCCTTTCCCGACATTGCTTCCCGGTTCAACAAGCTGAGCGCCGGCGAGCCCTATCGCCAGCGGTGTTCAGTGATCCATCAGCGCCTCTTGGATGCAATCGACCAACCTCCCGGATCGAGGGCCTATGGGGCGCCTGCGGAGATGGATGTCGATTTGGCCGTCATGTCCCGGTCGCTGGAAGCCAATGGGGGGTCTCTGCTGGCCCGAGGTCGCCTCGCCCGGGTACGGAGAATCCTGGCCATGGTCGGTTTCCATCTCGCCGTCCTCGATATCCGCGAGAACGCTGCGGCTCACCATCAGGCTCTCGGGGAGCTCTTTGCCGAGTTGGGCACACCATACGGAACCCTGTCGCGTCGCAACCGAACTGCCCTGTTGGCCTCAGAGCTGGATAGCCGCCGCCCGCTGGCCCCACCGGCGGGGTCGGACGCGCAAGGCTCGCTGGCTCTGTTCGCTGCCCTTCGCCACGCCCTCGACCAGCACGGCGACGGCGTCATCGAGAGCTACATCGTGTCGATGACCCAGGGAGTCGACGACGTGTTGGCCCCCGCCGTTTTGGCCCGCGAAGTCGGTCTGGTGGACATCCCCAGCGGAATCGCCCGCCTCGGGTTCGTGCCGCTGTCAGAGACGATTGAAGATCTACGTGGTGTCGGCACCATGCTCCGAGAGCTCTTCGCGGTGCCTGCTTACCGGCGGCTGGTGGAGATCAGGGGCGATGTGCAGGAGGTCATGGTCGGATACTCCGACTCCAACAAGGACGGGGGGATCACTACCTCGCAGTGGGAGATCCACAAGGCGCTGCGAGAAATCGCCGACGTTTCGGCCCAGACAGGAATCAGGGTTGTGGTGTTCCACGGTCGGGGAGGCACGGTGGGGCGAGGGGGAGGTCCCACCAACGCGGCCATCTTGTCGCAGCCGGCCGGGGTAGTGGACGGAGCAGTCAAGATCACCGAACAAGGAGAAGTGATCGCCGACAAGTACGGGCTGCCCCGACTGGCCCAGCGCAACCTCGATTTGGCCCTGTCGGCGGTGGTGGAGGCCACGGTCGCCCACCGGCATCCCCGCCACGGCCATGGTGGTATCGAAGCGTGGAACGACGTCATGGAGCTCATGTCAGATCGGGCCTACCAGACGTACCGAGGTCTGCTCGATACCCCTGGATTCGTGGAGTACTTCCAGACCTCGACTCCGGTGGAGGAGTTGGCCGCTATGAACATCGGCTCGCGACCAGCCCGACGTTCGGGCGCTGAGGCTGGCATAGACGATCTGCGGGCCATTCCTTGGGTGTTCGGCTGGACCCAGTCGCGCCAGATCATCCCCGGGTGGTTCGGAGTGGGCACCGCATTAGAGGCGGCGCAGCAGGCTGGCTTCGGAGAACAGCTTCAGACCATGTACCAGGATTGGCAGTTCTTCCGCACATTCGTCTCCAACGTTGAAATGACCCTGGTGAAGACCGATCTTGCCATTGCCCGCCACTATGTCAACCGCCTGGTTGCCCCCGAACTCCACCACTTCTTCGACACCATCGCCGAAGAGCACGGCCTGACCGTGGCCCACATCGCCAAGTTGGCCGGCGGCGACCTTCTCAATGACCTTCCCGTGCTGAAGCGAACCTTGGCTGTGCGCGACGCCTATCTAGACCCCATCAGCGTCTTGCAGGTTGAACTATTGGCCCGGTCGAGAGCCGCAACCGGTGTTCCCGCAGACAACCGAAGCATTCAGCGGGCCCTGCTTTTGACGGTAAACGGCATCGCCGCTGGTCTCCGCAATACCGGGTGAGCGCTTGGTTACGAGGCGCTCTTGCCAGGCTAACCTCACTAATTCGATATTGGCTCCGTAGGACTCGACTCAGGGGTTCTGCCAGGGCGAGGCGGGGTCGATGTAGCTGGTCTTGGTGCTGGTGAACCGGCACCAATCGCGCAGGGCGGCGGCGGTGAGCTCGGGGCCGTTGTCGCATCGCGGGAACTCGGGGCAGCGGCCCCTGGCGACCGTGACCTTGTCCAAGCACACCACCGTCGCTTCGGCGTCGATGCTGTGGTCCGCCAGCCCCGGCGCGACAACACCGCATGGGCCCGCCGATACCCCCACCGGGGATGGCTCTCGGCGAAGTCCCGCAGCTCGGCGCGCAGGTCCCGGTCCGGGTCCCGGTCCTTCGGCTCGTGCCGCTGGGCGCAGCGGCGCTGCCCCACGATCTCACACGCCCGCCGCTGCGACACCCCGAGCCGCTCACAGAGCAACTCGACAGCCCTGCGCCGCTGCGGCGGGTTCACCATTTTGCCCGGCCGGTCTCCCGCAAAGCGTCGATCTCCAGCTCCTTGTCGGCCACGACCCGCTCCAGCCGCGC
>JAJEDQ010000224.1 GCA_022821445.1 Acidimicrobiia bacterium
CTCGGCCAGGATCTTGCGGTCGACCTCCACGTCGGCCAGCTTCAAGCCGTTGATGAACCGGCTGTAGTTGGTGCCGTTCTGACGGCAGGCGGCGTTGATGCGCTGGATCCACAGGCGGCGGAACTCGCCCTTGCGGGCCCGGCGATCCCGGAAGGCGTATTGGCCGCTGTGCATCAGCTGCTCGTTGGCGCCTCGGAACGTGCGGCTCTTGTTGCCGTAGTACCCCTTGGCCCGCTTCACCACCGCCCGGCGGCGCTTGCGGGCGGTGACGGCGCGCTTCACTCTGGCCATCGTGTGCTTCTCCTTGAACTCGTGCTGGTGGCTTCAGGCCCTACAAGCCCAATTGGCGCTTCACGGCCGGGGCGTCGGCTGACGACACCTGGGCCGGACCGCGCAGCTGGCGCTTGCGCTTGGGGGCCTTCTTCTCGAGGATGTGGTTCTTATAGGCGCTGCGACGGCGAATCTTGCCGGTGCCGGTGGTCTTGAACCGCTTGGCCGCGCCTCGGTGGGTCTTCATCTTGGGCATGTCAGTTTCCTGCGCTGTAGGGAGCCTTGAATTCTCTTACTCAAATGATCTCAAACAAATGATCTCAAGATTGAATTCAAGTGGCAGATTCGGTTGTCGCGGCCTCTTCAACGGGTTGGCGAGCAGACTTGGCGGCCTGCTTGCGGGACTTCTTTTTCGCCGGTCCCAGCACCATGACCATGTTGCGGCCATCCAGTCTGGGATAGACCTCAACCTTGGCCACTTCTTCCACCTCGTCCGCAATGTCGTCGAGGATGCGCCGTCCCAATTCGGGATGCTGCACCTCTCGGCCGCGGAACATGATCGTGACCTTTACTTTGTAGCCTTCCTCAAGAAAGCCCCGCACCTTCCTCGTCTTGGTATTGAAATCACCCGGTCCGATCTTGGGCCGGTACTTCATCTCCTTGACGATGATGTTGGTGCTGTTTCGCCGGGACTCCTTGGCCCGCTGGGCGGCTTCGTACTTGTACTTGCCGTAGTCCATGATCCGGCATACCGGGGGGTTCGCCTTATCGGCGACCTCCACCAGGTCGAGGCCGGCTTCACTGGCCATGTCCAACGCCTCAGGCAGCTGGCGAATGCCTATCTGCTGTCCGTCCTCACCAACGAGCCGCACCTCTCTGGCTCTGATCCGGTCGTTGATCCGGGGCTCAGCATCTGCCGAAGCTATGGCCGATCACCGCTCTGCAATGCGCATGTTCCTCTCTCTTGACTATTGGTACCGGCACGCTGGGAACAAATCTCGATCCCGCTTGCGTACCGAAGTTGCGGGGTAACAGTATCAGCGTTGAGGGACAATCACGCCAGACGAGGCAAAAAGGAGTCGAGGGAAGACGATGAGCACACTGTGGACACCAGGCGGCGAGGTACCGGTTGACGACGGAAGGGGACAGTCGGCGACCCCGCCGCCACAAGACCCGCCCGATCAAGTTGAAGACCCGCTGGCCGGGCTGAGCGACGAGGAACGGGCTCAAGCCGAGGAGCTGGCCCAGCAGCTGGCCGAGGCCCGGGAGCACATCGCCAACACCCCAGCGTCGGTAGTGGTGGGGAACCACGCCATGGGGCTGTATGAGCTGGGGGCCATCCACCTAAGCCAGCAGCCGCCCAACTTGGAAGAGTCCAGATTGGCCATCGACGCCCTGGGTGCGCTGGTGGAGGGGCTGGAGGGACGCCTCGGCGAGCACGAGGCCACCCTCAAAGACGCCCTTCATCAGATCCGCATGGCGTTCGTGCAGGTGTCCCGGGCGATGGAGGGTGGCGCCGAAGACGCCGAATACTCAGAAGAAGGCCATCCGGCGGCTAGCGGGGAGTAATTCCTGCCGCTTCCCAAACACCCCGGTGGCCCGAGGCCAAGTGGAAGGTCACCGCAACGCCTGCGGTGATAGTGCGGGTCCCGTCGGCAATGGCGGTGCAATGGAAGGGATAGGCCGTACCGTCTTCCGCGGCGATCGTCCCCCAGCCGGTAGCGCCGTCGAAGCCGGCAACGGTGCCGATGAGGGGAATGTTGCGACCAGCCAAGCTCAATGGACGATCTTGGCCAACGGGAGCTCGATGATGTCGCTAGCCCCGGCGTCTCGCAGATCGGGGATCAGCACGTTGATGTCCGCTTTGGGCACCACCGTCTCCACCGCATAGCCGTGGCCCCCGAACAGCTCGTTGACCGTGGGTGCCTTCATGGACGGCAGCAGGTCGATCACCTTGTCCAGGCTTTCCGACGGCACGTTCATCTTGACCAGCACCTTGCCCCTGGCTTCCAGCACCCCGCCCAACAGGGTGTGGACCTGCTCCATGGCATGGCGACGCTCGGGGTCGGCATAGCTGGCCGGGTTGGCGATTAGCTCGGTGTAGGAGGTGAGGATGGTGTGGATGATCTTGAGGCCGGCCGCCCGCAGCGCCCGCCCGGTCTCGGTGATCTCCACCACCGCGTCCACAATGTCGGGGGCCTTGGCCTCAGTGGCTCCGAACGACAGGGCGATGTCGGCCTCGACACCCAAGTCGTCGAAGAACCGCTTGGTGATGGCCGGGTACTCGCTGGAGATCTTTACCCCCTGGGGCAGATCCTCCGCCGCGTTCCACGGCGAGGCGTCGGGCACCGCCAGCACCATCCGGATCGGCCGCGAGGTGTTCTTGGAGTAGCGAAGCTCCCCCAGCGACACCACATCGCTGTCGGTCTCGGCCACCCAGTCGCGCCCGGTGATGCCCAGATCGAACAGTCCGTCGGCCACGTATCGGGGAATCTCCTGGGGCCGCAGAATGCGGACATCACTGATGCGGGGGTCGTTGATCGTGGCCTTGTAGGCAACATCCGAACTGCGGTTCACCGGGATGTCGGCGGCATCGAAAAGCTCCAAAGTCGCCTTTTCCAGCGAACCCTTGGGCAAAACCAACGAGAGCATGCCCCAACGCTACTGGGCTGCAAGTGAGGGGCTGGCATCAATACCCGGTTGCCCCGTCCCTATTCCCAGCGTACGGCGAACGTTCTCCGTTCAACTCGGCCGCAAGTCGATCCGCAGGTCGGGGCCGAGGCGGGCGACGTCGCAGATCTCGCCTCGCCAGAGGTCATTGATGGTGGGAATGGCGGGGCCGGTGAACATGGGGTGGGCATCGTTGCCGCCGGAAAAAGCGGGGGCCAGGTACACGGTGTAGTGGTCCACCAGGCCAGCTCGGTGGAAGGCGGCTGCGGTGGCTGCGCCCCCCTCGACCAAGAGCTGCACCACGCCCCGCTCCCCCAACTCGGCCAGCACCTGCTCCAGCTGACCATCCATCTCCATCGCGGGGTGGACACGGGCCTCGGGCGGCGCGGTGCCCAACACAACTCGTAGCGGCTGGGTGGTGCGGGGGGTCACCCCGGCGGGAGGCTGCCAGTCGCGCACCGTGAGGGCGGGATCGTCGGCTCGAACAGTGCCCGCCCCTACCAGCACGGCGTCGCTTTCGGCTCTCAGCCGGTGCACGTCGGCCCGGGCCTCAACACCGGTGATCCAGCGGCTAGTGGCATCGGGGGCGGCAATGCGGCCGTCCAGGGTGGCGGCCAGCTTCAGCACCACCCAGGGGCGCCCGGTGCGGCGGTGCTTCAAGTAGGGAGCCAGCAACTCAGCGGCCTCAGCGGCCCTCACGCCCGTCTCCACGTTCAAGCCAGCCCGTTGCAGGGCCGCGATGCCCTTCCCCGACACCGCAGGGTCGGGATCCACCACCGCCACGAACACCCGAGTGATCCCCGCGGCGATGATGGCGGCGGTACATGGCCCTGTGCGACCCTGGTGGTCGCACGGCTCCAACGTGGTGTAGAGATCGGCGCCTTCGGCGTGCGGACCAGCAGCTTCCAGCGCGTTGATCTCCGCGTGGTTGCCGCCAGGGGGCGATGTGGCCCCGAAGAACCTCTGGTCGCCGGAATCAACCACCGACCCCACCCAGGGATTGGGCGAAGTGACCAGCCGACAGGAACGGGCTGCCTCCAAGGCCAGATCCATCATCTGGGCTGGATTGGAATGGCCCGATGTCAATGCTCGGTGGGCTGGTCGGCCAGCAGGCGCAGGGCGTGGGGGACAACGTCGAGCACTGCGCCCAGGCACTCCACCGACCCCTTGGGCGAGCCGGGCAAGTTAACAATCAAAGCCGTGCCCCTGGTGCCAGCGATAGCCCTCGACAGACGCCCGAAGGGGCTCACCAGCCGGGAGGCTTCGGACAAGCCGTCGGCCCGGCGCTCCAGCACGGCGGCGGTGCCCTCTGGGGTGAGATCGCGGGGGCCGAATCCGGTGCCGCCGGTGGTGGCGATGAGCCCGGCAAACCCATCCGCCATTTCCAGCAGGGCGTCGCGCACCGATTCGATGCCGTCCTCCACCGCCCGGCGGTCGGCGATCTCGTAGCCCTCGCCGGCCAGCATCTCCACTAGGGCGTCGCCCGAGCCGTCTTGGCGGGTGCCGGCGATCACGCCGTCGGACACCGTGAGAATCTTGGCGGCCAGCCCGGTCGTTTCCTGGTCTGTCATTGCCGGTCAGGCTACTGGCCTGAACCGGCGTGGTGAGGGGCTTGGTACTTGGCTACGAACATTGCGTCGGTGTTGTGGTCTTGGGGGAGGACTAGTGCGCCGCGGGAATGGGGGCGCCAGCGAGGGTCGGTGATGGGGATTGCTTCGGCATCGGGGTGCTCTTGGGCCACCACTTGGTCGATGGCCGCGGTTTCGGCCTCGGTCATGGTACAAACGCTGTAGATCACCACTCCCCCGGGGCGGACCAAGACGAACGCGGCGCGGACCAGCTCGGCTTGGAGGAGGGACAACTCTTCTACGTCATTGGGTTTCACTCGCCAGCGGGCGTCGGCTCGTCGTCCCAGCACGCCCAACCCTGAGCAAGGGGCGTCCACCAGCACACGGTCGAACGATCTGGAACGAAACGGCGGACGGCGGCCGTCAGCGGCTACTACTCCGGCCAAGGAAGAGGCCGTCTTGGCAGCATTGGCCGCTACCAGCGTAGCCCGGTGCCGGCGATGATCAGCCGCCACTATCGCGGCCGAACTGCCGGCCAGGGTGGTGGTTTTGCCGCCGGGGCCGGCGCACATGTCCAGCACCTTCTCCCCCGGCTGGGGGTCGACCAGCTCGGCTACCCACTGGGAGGCGAGGTCTTGGACATAGCCGTCGGGGCGGGTGGTGACCGGGGATGGCTGGTTCATCTGCTTCAGCGCAGCTTGGGCCTCTGTCGCGCCGAGGTCGGCCTCCAATCGCTCCACCATCCAATCCGGGTAGCTCAGCCGAACCGCCTCGGTGGGCCAGGTCGGTTCCACTTCGGCCACCCGGCGCAAGACCGCGTTGACAAATCCCCGTTGGCGGCGGGGCGCGGCATCAACGGTCTCGCTCACCGCGGCATAGGCCGGGGTGTCCAGCATGTGGAGCTGGTAGGCGCCGATCCGCAGCAGGTTGCGGGTGGTGAGGTCGGGCGGGTCGGATACGAAGCCGTCGATCAAATGGTCCAGCGCCCGACGCATGCGGGTGACCCCGTAGACCAGCTCGGTGACCAGCCCGGCATCGCGGTCGGGCAATTCGGCTGAAGCCAGCACCAGATTGGCGTAGGCGCCGTCCCGCTCAACCCGGTCGAGGAGCTTGGCGGCAACGGCTCGGGCGTTCTTCGACACCGGCCCCGATTGGGAAGGGTTCACAATCCGAGCCGGTCATCAGGAGTGGGACGGGCGCCTCGGAGCCAGTCCTCAGCGGCCTGCCGGGATCTGCCTTCGGCTTGCACACCCACCAACTCCAGCACCCCTTGGCCAGTACCCACGCAGGCGCCGTCCATCTGCCCTGGTGGAAGGGAACCTTCGAGAGTGCGAGCCTCCCAGACCTTGAGGGTCTTGCCCCTCCACATGGTCCACGCCCCGCCCACCCGAACTTGCCGGTGCAAATGCCCCGCATGCTGCCCCCAGTCGAGGCCGAGCTCGTCTCGGGTGATTTTGGCGGCGTAGGCCGGCTCGCCCTCCTGGGGCTCTGGCACACCAAGGCCCTCATTCAGGGCATCCACGAGCATTGGAGCCGCGATTTCCACCAATTCGGCCCGCAGCGCCTCGGCCGTGATGTCGGACGCGATGGGGACCTCGACTCGACGGTAGACCCGACCGGTATCCAGGCCCTCAGCCACCTCCATCAGGCACACCCCGGTGGTCTGGTCTCCGGCCAGGATGGCCCGCTCCACCGGGGCCGCGCCCCTCCAGCGGGGCAGCAGTGAGAAATGGACGTTGACCATGGCGAGCCGATCCAGCACGTGGGGCTTGATTATCTGCCCGAAGGCCACCACCACGCCCAGATCGGCATCGGCGTCCAGCACATCGTCCACATCGGAGGAAACCGGGATGCCCCGGTCTTGGGCGGCGGCCTTTACCGGGCTGGGAGTGGGCGCTGCCCGCCGGCCTCGGCGCTTGTCGGGGCGGGTCACGGCCATCGCCATATCGAACCCGGCGGCAACCAGCGCTTCCAGAATGGGCACCGAATCGTAAGGGGTGCCGAGGAAGACAAGCCGGCGGATTTTCGCCGGCGGGTCGATCACGGCAACGACAGACCGTCGCCGGTGGCAGGAGGACGGCTCGGCCCACTCATTGCCCGCTCCCGGAGAATGCGCTTGGCCTCCCGGCGCTGATCCTCGTCCAAGTAGTCAAGCAGGATCTTGCCCTCCAAGTGATCCAGTTCGTGCTGGAACAGCCGGGCCTCCAGATCTTCGGCTTCAAGGGTGACCTCGTTGCCGTCCAAGTCATAGGCCTTCAGGTGGATGCTGCGGGGACGGACGATCTCCCACGACAGCTCGGGCACCGACAGGCAGCCCTCGTTGTAGGTCCACTCGCCGTAGCTCTCGGTGATCTCCGGGTTGACCAAGACGCCGCGACCGTCGCCAAAGTCGTACACGAAGAACCGCTGCGACACCCCCACCTGCGGGGCAGCCAGTCCGATGCCGGGAGCCTCGTACATGGCGGTGAACATCTCTTCGCACAGATCGGCCATGGCCCCGTCGATGTCGGTCACGTCTTCGGCCACGCGCCGCAAAACCGGGTCGCCATACACCCGTATCCGCAGTGGAGCCATGAAAGCAGGTTACCGTCAAACCGTGGTCGACTCGCACTACTACAGCGCCTCGCCGGGCGGGGGAAGACGGCCGGGAACGGTCGGATTGCGAGTGGGCGATCTGGATGTGGAGCTGGCCACCGACCGGGGAGTATTCGCGGCCGACGAGGTGGACTGGGGCACCCGATATCTCCTGGCCGAGGGCCCCCGCCCGCCCCAAAGTGGCGCGTTGCTGGACTTGGGCTGCGGTTACGGACCGATTGCGGTGGCGCTGAGCCTATGGGCACCTCAGGCACCACTGTGGGCCATTGACGTGAACTCCCGGGCCTTGGAGCTGTGCCGGGCCAACTTGGACCGCCATGGCCGCCCTGACGCCAGGGTGTGCCATCCCGACGAAGTGCCCCCTGACATGCGTTTTGCCGCCATTTACTCCAATCCGCCCATCCGCATCGGCAAGGTCGCCCTCCACGAGGTGCTGGCGAATTGGCTGGGCCGGCTAGCCGACGAGGGCCAGGCCTATCTGGTGGTGAACAAGAACCTGGGCTCCGACTCCCTAGCCCGCTGGCTCAACCAAGAAGGCTGGCCCACCACCCGGCTCAGCTCCCGCCGCGGCTACCGAATCCTGGAGGTTCAACCGCAAACCTGAGCCAAATGGCCGTGTCCCAGAGATATAGTGAGAAGGCTTCCCCCGAGGCACGTCCAGCAGGAAAGACAAACGAATATGGATGTCACAACAACTGTCATGCTGAGCGTTTACGGGGCGAGCATTGTCAGCATCCTCGGCTTCTATCTGCGGCGCATCGAGCATCGCCTCGACAGCCTTGAGGCCAGCTTGAATCGCTACATCGAGCGCACCGATGACAGGCTGAACAGCCACGGGGAGCGGATTTCGACCGTGGAGGGTCGCACCCTCGACTAGATCGCTCTGATGGGGTCGACGTCGATGCGGAGGCGTCCGGAGGGGCGCTCGGTGGCGGCAAGGGCGTTGCAGAGGGTTTCGTAGTCGGGGGCCCGCAGGAAGAACTGGCCGCCGGGGTCGGGGGCGATCTGGACGCCCAGCGGGGTGCCGAAGCGCTCCATGAACTCTCCCGCGACCGGGCCGGAGACCACCGCGATGGCCCCATAGGGAGGCAGGCTCAACTCTTGGCGGCGGTCTCGCTCCATTCGGGCCAAAAGGGCCGGATCGGCCTGGAGCGCGGCCTGCACAACGGGGTCGTCGGGCATGCGAGTTTGCAGCACGATCTTTCCCCCCTCGTCACGGGAGCCGGTGATGCGCGCGGCTCGGGCAATGAGGGCTAGAGCCTGCTCCCGGGCTCGGAATCGGGGGGCCAGCAATTCCTGGTCCAACTCCAAGAATGCCACCACATCGAACGGCCTGCCCAAATGCAGCACCGCCTCGGTGCCCACCACCACTCGGGCGGTGGGTGGGCCGACATACCCGCTGCTGGTGACCTCGGCCACGGGAGTGCGAACCAGCGCCTCCACCTCCTCGCGGACCCGCTTGATACCGGCCCGCAGGTTGCGCATCTTGGTGCTGCCGCACTCGGCACACACCAACGGTCGGCTGTGACCGGCAGCCCGGCACACTAAGCGCTTGTCGTCTTCCTGGCGCATGGATGCGCCGCATTCGGTGCATACGGCCAGTTCGCCGCACACCCGGCAGGCCAGCAGCAACGAACGGCCCCGGCGGTTCAACACGCAGGCTGCCCTGTTTCCGTCGCGCAGCGCCTGAACCAGCTCCGGCGAATAGAGGCCCGCCCGCCCCGGGTCCTCGCGGCGGCGATCCACTGTCTCCACCAGCGGCCAACTGGCCCGCTCGGTGTCCCGCGACGCTCGCATCAACGGCCGGGACCGCAGCGCCTCCAGGCTGGGCGCCGGCGACATCAGCACGCAGGGCACGCCGGCTCGTCGAGCCCGCTCGATGGCGACGTCCCGTCCGCTCCAGGTAGGAGCGGCTTCTGAGCGATACGACTCATCGTGCTCGTCGATCACCAACACCGCGGCCAGTTCAGGTGCCGGCGCCCACGCGGCCGACACTGTGCCGACGACAGTGGCCCCCGCGGCGGCTGCGGCCCAGCCATCCGGATATCGGACTGACCAGGCTCCTGCTCGTCCCAACCGCCTGGTCAGCTCATCAGCCCGCCCGTGGTCGGGCACGAGGATAAGGGCCTGGCCTCGGGCCGCGGCAGCCAGCGCTATGGGCAGCGGATCGTCTGATGGCCCTTGGCGCAGGGTGTGGCCCTCCCCCTCGAACAGATCGGCATGATCGCCCGCAGACGCCATCCGGGAGCGCGACGGTCGGGGCAAGGCGGTCACTACGCGGGATGGCGAAGCGGTCCGCAGGAAATGGGCCCGGCGGCCAGCCCAGCGCCAGGCTGCCCATTCGCTCAGGTCGATGAGCTCTCGGTCGGGCCCCAGGCTGCTGAGCTTGGCCAGCGGGGTGAGCTCCACTCCCTCGGGGGACTCCACGCCTGCCTCGGTGATCCAGCCCCCCACCCGCCGACCGTGCAGCACCACCCGTACCATGGCCCCCACCCCGAACCGGGGGTCGTCGGCCCAGCCCTCAGGAACGGCGTAGGTGAATTCGCGGTCTACGGCGACAACGTCGGTCAGGACCCGAACGTTCAAAAGGCCAAAGCTGTCAGAGCCCCAGAGCGGAGCGGAGGTCGTCTACCCGATCGGTGCGCTCCCAGGTGAACGTGCTCTCGGGGGTGCGCCCGAAGTGGCCATAGGCTGCCGTGTTCCGGTAGATCGGCCGCAGCAGCTCCAAGTCCCGGATGATGGCCGCCGGCCGCAGATCGAATATCTCGTTAACCTGATGGCTGATCTTGGCCGGATCCACCGTCTCGGTGCCGAAGGTCTCCACCATTACCGACACCGGCCGGGCGATGCCGATGGCATAGGACACCTGCACCTCGCAGCGGGAAGCAGCTCCGGCAGCCACTACGTTCTTGGCCACCCAGCGGGCGGCGTAGGCCGCCGAGCGGTCCACCTTGCTGGGGTCTTTGCCCGAGAAGGCGCCCCCTCCGTGGCGGGCCATGCCCCCGTAGGTGTCCACGATGATCTTGCGCCCGGTGAGCCCGGCGTCGGCCACCGGCCCGCCCCTCACGAACTTCCCCGTGGGGTTCACCAGCACTTCGTAGTGGTCGTCGCGGAACTGCTCGGGAACCACCGGGTCGATGACCTGCTCTTTGAGGTCGTCTTTCATCTCCTTGAGGTCGGTTCCGTCGCGATGGTGGGCCGACATAAGCACAGTGCTCAACCCCACTGCCTTGGTCCCCTCGTATTCGAACGTCACCTGGCTCTTGCCGTCGGGCCGCAGGTAGGGCACCGTGCCCGCCCGGCGAACTTCGGTCAGGCGCTCCACCATCCGGTGGGCGATGTGGATGGGCAGCGGCATCAGCTCGGGGGTCTCGTCGCAGGCGAACCCGAACATCATCCCCTGGTCACCGGCCCCCTGCTCTAAGGGGTCGAGCCGGTCAACTCCCTGGGCAATGTCAGGAGACTGGTCGTCGATAGACACCATCACGCCGCAGGTGTTGCCGTCGAAGCCGTAGTCTTCCCGGTCGTAGCCGATCCCGGTGATGGTGTCGCGCACCACCCTGGGGATATCGATATAGCCATCGGTGGAGATCTCCCCCGCCACCACCACCAGACCGGTGGTCACCAGGGTCTCACACGCCACCCGGCTGCCGATATCCACCTCAAGGAGGGCATCCAGCACCCCGTCGGATATCTGGTCGGCGATCTTGTCGGGGTGACCACCGGTGACCGACTCAGACGTGAAGCGGTAGCGGCCATTTGACCCTTGGCTCATTGATTCTCCTAGCGGACGTCGGCCCGACCGTCGCGGTCGGCTACCACGAGGTCGAGAACGGCTTGGGCCACCTGGCGCTTGGAGCGCAGTCCAACCGAGTGGGCCCGGCCATCGGAAGCTAGCACCAGCACCTCGTTGGTGTCGTGCGCAAAACCGGCGTTTTCGGCGGTCACATCATTGGCCACGATGTAGTCGGCGCCCTTGCCGTTCAGCTTGGCCGCCGCATTGTCGGCCACATCGCAGGTCTCGGCGGCAAAGCCGATCAAGATCTGGCCCTCAGGCTTGGACGCCCCCAGTGAGGCCAGGATGTCAGGGGTGGGCTCCAGCTCGATGGCCGGCACCCCGTCGCGCTTTTTGAGCTTCACGCCGGCAGGGTCCACCGGCCTGAAATCAGCCACTGCCGCGGCCATCACCACCACATCAGCCTCTTTGGCGGCGTCGGCGGTGGCCGCCGCCATCTCCTCCGCGGTGTCCACCCTTACCTCTGTGATCCCTGGCACCCCTGCGACCCCTGGCACCACTGTCGCACCCAGAGAACCAGGGCGGTCCACGGTGGTGACGATGGTCACTGAGGCGCCCCGACCAGCGGCCTCTTCGGCGAAGGCGTAGCCCTGCTTGCCCGAGGAATGGTTCCCGATATAGCGCACCGGGTCGATGGGCTCCCGGGTACCGCCCGCAGTGACCACCACCGACAAGCCAGCCATATCAGAGCGTTGGTTGCCGACATCGAGTACCCGGCTCACCGCAGCCACGATGTCGGCCGGCGAGCTGAGGCGTCCAGCACCCTCGTCGCCTCCCGCCAAGTGTCCCGACTCAGGACCCACGATGTGGACACCCCGTTCGACCAGCGTGGCGATGTTGTGCGCCACCGCGGGGTGCTCCCACATCTCGGTGTGCATGGCCGGACAGACCACCACCGGAGCCCGGGTGGCAATGAGCGTGGCGGTCAGCAGGTCGGAGCTGATTCCCGCGGCGTAGGCGCCTATCACCCGGGCGGTGGCCGGGGCCACGAGCACGCAGTCGGCCGTCTGGCCCAACGTGGTGTGGGGAATGGGGTCGTCTTCGTCGAACAGGCTCATCTGCACCCGCTCCGAGGCCAGCGCGTCGAAGGTGGCCCGGCCCACAAACCGGGTGGCACCTTTGGTGAGCACCGGAATCACATGGGCACCCTCGTCCATCAGCCGACGGCAGACCTCTACCGCCTTATATGCCGCGATCCCCCCGCTCACGCCAAGCACGATTCGCTTGCCGGCGAGCGAAGTCATGGGTTTGTCAGGACGCTGAGTCCAGATCGGCCTCGTCTAGACCAGCGTCATCACCGTCGGCTTGCTCTAGAGCGGCCTCTTCCAGATTGGCTTCGCCTGTGGGAATCATGGAATCGGCCGACAAGTCCTCTTCGGTGACCTCGGGAGGATCAGTGGCGATGATCTTGTCGGACGCGATCTCCTCGAAGGCAATCGACAGGGGTTTGCGGGACATGGTCAACACCTGGGGTGGCACCATCGCGCCCAAGCCCTCGCCGAGCTGGCCGAAATAGGAGTTGATCTGGCAGGCCCGCAGCGCTCCCAACGTTACCAAGCGGAACTTGGAATCGGTGCGGCCCAAGAGCTCCTCAATAGTGGGATACATCATGGTGTCGTGTTGTTCAGACATCTGTGCAGCCTTCTTCCAACAAGTCTGGGGAGAGCGGGTAGATGATATCAGGGAAAGATGAGTTAATCGTCATTGTCGGCCCGCTCCTGGCGGGCATTTTCGATGAGGGCTGCGACGGAAGCCACCGCTTCGGTAAGGCTGTCGTTGACAACATGGATCGCGTTGAGCTCGTAGGCCTGGATTCGCTCGGAGTCGGCCAGCGCCAACCGCTTGGCGATGTGGCTCTCGGAATCGCCCCGGCCCCGCAGCCGGGATTCCTGCTCCGCGGCCGAAGGCGCCTCCACGAAGATGCACAGAGCCTCAGGACGGTGCTCCCGCACTTGGGCCGCGCCCTGGACATCGATTTCCAGCAACACATCGCGGCCCGCCGGGGGATCAGGCTGGGGCGTTCCGTAGAGATTGCCGGCGATCTCCGCCCACTCCACGAAACCCCCCTCGGCGACCTTGGCCCGAAACTCGGCCTCGTCGGCAAACACGTAGGCCGTTTCCGACTCGCCGGGACGGCGCACGCGCGTCGTCCACGAGCGACTAAGCCAGAGTTTGGGGTCCGCGGCCACCAGCGCGGCCGCGATTGTACCTTTGCCGACCCCGCCGGGGCCGGACAAGACGACGATCAGTGGCTGATCTACTAGTCGCCGCAGCGTGCGAGCAACGAGGCCCGCTGCTGATCGCCCAGCCCGCGGATCCGGCGACTTTCGGCAATGCCAATCTCCTCCATCATCCTGCGGGCCCGAACCTTGCCCATGCCCGGAAGAGATTCCAGGACGGCGAGCACTTTGGTTCCGGCGACCACGTCATCGGTTTCCGCTTGTGCCAGCAGGTCAGAGAGCGAAATCGACCTCATCTTGAGCTTTTGCTTGACCTCAGCGCGCTTGCGGCGCACCTCTCCGGCCTTAGCCAACGCCGCCTGGCGCTGCTCTGCTGTCAGTTGTGGGGGTCCTGCCATTACACCATTGTAGTTCGAACTTCAAGTCTTGTTGGGTATTTGATGCTGACTCAGCGCTAGCGCCGGTCAGCCGCCCAGCGGTATGCGAAGCACCCAACCCACCTCGATGCTGTCGGCATCTGTGAAGCGCCTCCCGTCTGCCTGGCGGCGACCCAGGTTGGCTGCCTCTATCCGGCTCCAGTAGCCGGCGTTGCCGTATGCCTTCAGTGAAACGCCGCCGAGGCTGTCCCCCGACTCCACGGTGTAGGACACGTAAGGCGCAGAGGAGGCGCTGCTAGCGCCAGCCACAAGCACGGTGGCGGGTATATCCAAAACCCAGCCATATCTGATCGAGTCTGAACTGGTGAAGGTGTAGCCGTCGTTTTGGACTCGGCCGCGGTTGGCCTCGAATATCCGCTCCCAAGCTGTCGCTTCGCCATAGGCCATCTGGGCGATAGATTCCAGCGTGTCGCCGGGCTTGACCGCATAGGTGAGGAAGTGCCGCGCCTGATCAGTTCCGTGCCCTACTTGCTCGTCGGCACCAACGCTTTCGGAGCCATCGCTTTGGGTGTCTTCGCTCGAGTCGGAGGCTTGCGTCGGGGCAGGCGGATCATCGGGAACTGAATCAGGGTTTGACTGTTGATCGTCGGATGAGTCCGACTCTGTGCCGTCCGAGCCGGAGCCTCTGAAGGTGAAGCTCGCCTCGCCGTTGGGTTTGACTTCTAGAGCCAGCGATTTCACGAAGCTGCGATCGCTGGCCGTCACCGCGAGCGGGATGTCTGTGCCCACTGTGCCAAGGTGCAGCGAGACCACCCGCACCCGCACTTCGCCCCCGAGTCTCGGCAAGTCGATTGCGAGGCTCTCGGGGTCGCTGCCCAATGACACCCAGACTTCGGCGTCAGGGAGCCGATAGTCCAACTGGTAGTCGGTGCCGAGGCTGGCATCGCCGGCAACATCGAGGAGTACTCGCACAGTCAATCGCATCGGATGCTCGTAGGAGACGGTGAACTCGGCTGCCTCGCCTTCCACAATAGTCTGGGCAGCTTCTTGGGCAATCGTCACCTCAACCGGTGGAATCTCAACAGTGACAGGCACATAGTGGGTAGATGACGGCACTGAGCCCTGCGAGTCTTGTGTTCTGGGGTTGGCATCCGGGTTCGTGTCTCTTTTGTCTTCTTGTCGCGTGTCTTCGTTTTCTTGTTGCGTGTCGGGTTTGGGCGGAGGCGGATCATCATCATCGGCGATGGTGATCGTGGCCGAGCTCGGCGCGCCCAGGTCGTAGGCCGCCCCGTCCACCAGCGTCAAAACAATCGTCTCCGCGTCGTCGTCGACCGCGTCGTCGGTGACCGACACCGCGATGGCCGCCGACGACGAACCCTGCCCGACCGACACCGAACCGCTCAAACCCGAGTAATCCGACCCCGCGACCGCGCTGCCCCCAACCTGATACGACACCACAAGACCCCCCGACGGCGCCGCCGCCGACAAAACCACCCCGACGCTCACACTCCGAGAACCCGACCCCTCACCACCCGAATAAACAGAAGACCCAAACGACACAACAGGCACCACCGGCACAGGCGGATCATCATCATCGGCGATCGTGATCGTGGCCGAGCCCTTCGTGGCAGACACTGTGTAACCCGTGCCGGCGCCCACAACAGCCGTCACCGAGCCATCCGCTTCATCGGTGCTGTCACCAGTGGTGGACACCGTCAGCGTCGCGCTGCCTGACGTGGACACCGTTACCTGGCGCGACCCAGTGGTCACGCCGTAATCACCGCTCTGGGAGACCGTCACATCCACCGTCAAAGCGCTTGACGGCGCCGGATCGGCAGTCACGGTGAACACAGCATCCCCGCCCTCAACAACCCCGCTGCCCGCCGCGATGCTCACCACCGGCGGCGGCTTGGGGTCGCTGCTCTTGAGGGACTTGTCCCGAACGTCGGTACTAGCACTCCTTGGGCTGCCCCTCGAGTATCCGCCCGAGTCGCCCGCCGTCGCAATGGTCACCGATACATCACCCATAGTGGTGCCCAAGTGCAGAGCGTTGCAGACGTCGCGCAGCGTATTGAACTGCTCAGCGGTCAGACTCGACCAGAGTCCAGAAGCCGGCTTCTCGCTGGGCACATCCGGAAGCTCCCTACCCGGACGTTGGCAGGGGACCTGCTTGGGAAGACCATACTGGCCAGCGCCTTGGACATTGTAGGTGTACACCAGCTCCTGGGTGGGAATGGAAATGGTCCGAGTGGCCTGGTTGGGCTGGAAGGTGACGGACTTGTGGCCCTCCCGGCTGTTGCCCACGGCATCGTATATGTCGCTGACGAGGTACTTGACCTGGGTTTGCTTGGTTGGCGCCGGATCCATGCGAATCGTGAACGTGGCCGTCTCACGCTCGTATACGCGCTCAGCGTTGGCGGTGACCGTTACCACGGGAACCGACTGCGCCGCCGCGGAGTTAGCTGTCACGGCGGCTGTCGCGGTTGCCGTGAGAGCGAGCATGGCCGCGATCGCCGCTACTCTTCTGACCTTTATGAAGGAGTGAATCTTCACTGCGAACCACCTGTTGCACTGGGCCATCGCCGAAGCTCAGACACTGAGAAGTAACCTAGCCCCGGCCAGCACCAAACCTGTGGAACAGGCTCCGCCGCGTGGGCCAGGCTAGCCCACCGAACCCCAGGACACAATCAGTCGGCGCTGATGCCAGCCGCAAGCGCCCGAGCCCTGTCGGCCATGGTGGCCAGAGCCGCATCCCGCTGGGCAGGGCTGTCTGCGGGTGACAAGACTTCTGCGGTCACGGTGCGCCCCACAACCAAAACGGACGCCCCCGCCGCAATGGCTGCCTCAGGGGTGGCCACCGACGCTTGGTCGTCGCGACTCGAGTCGGCCATGCGGATGCCCGGCACCACGCAGGCCAGCTCAGGCGCCGCCGCCTTCACCAAAGCCATGTCGGCCGCTGAGCAGATCACGCCGCCGCAGCCCGCTTCACGGGCGAGGATGACCCGCTCTGCAAGCACGTCTCGGGATCGGTCTGCATTACTGGTGAGAATGGTCACCCCTAGCACTTGGGCAGCCCCGCCGCTGCCTTCGCCCAAGCCCTCCACACCAGCTCTGAGCATTTCGGCCCCGCCGGAGGTGTGGATGGTGAGCCAGCGAACACCCGTGCGGCCGATCTGGGCCGCGGCCCGCCTCACCGTGGTCGGAATGTCGTGGAGCTTGAGATCGGCGAACACATCGAAGCCCCGCTCGGTCATCTTGTCGACAGCGCGGGGTCCGGCGGCTGAGAACAGCTCCAATCCCACTTTGGCTACCCCCATCCACGGACGAACCGCGTCTGCCATCGAACAGGCCAGGTCTAGATCGGATACATCCAAGGCAATCGCCAACCGGGGATCGGCCTTGTCGGGTGTGCTGTTATTCATGCGCTGCTCCAGTCAGCTCGTCCAACCGACTCACGCCGTGGTCGGCGCACCAGCGGGCCAGTTCCCGCAAGACCTTGGCCGGGGCCCGAGGGTCGGCGAATGTGGCGGTGCCCACCTGCACGGCGCGGGCACCGGCCATCATCATCTCCACCGCGTCGACGCCTGAGGCGATGCCCCCCACTCCGATGATGGGCACCTCGGGCAGGGCGGCGTACACGTCGAAGACCGATCTCACCGCCACCGGGCCCATGGCCCGCCCCGACACCCCTCCCCCACCAGCGCCCAGCAGGGGCTTGCGGGACTCGGTGTCGATCACCATGCCCAGCAGGGTGTTGATGAGGGTGAGGGCCGAGGCGCCGCCCTCCACTGCGGCGGCGGCAATATCCACCAGATCGCCGGTGGCGCTGAGCTTGGCCCACCGGGGAAGACCGCAGGCGGCGGTGGCGGCCAGCGCGGCCCGGGTCATGGCCGCGGAATGGGAGAACATGCGGCCCCGATCCTCCAGATTGGGACAGGAGACGTTGACCTCCACTGCCGCCACCGCATCCAGGCCGGGGACGTCGGCGGATGCCAGCAGGTCGGAGGCGACCGCATAGTCGTCCAGGGAGCGTCCCCAAATCGACACCACCACCCGAGCGCCGAAGTCGGCCAGCACCGGGAGTTCCTCGGCCAACCATCGAGGCAGGCCGGGTCCTTGCAGGCCCACGCTGTTGATCATCCCCGCGGGGACGGGGTGGACCCGGGGGGGCGGATTCCCGGGCCACTCGTAGGGGGCCAGCGACTTGACCACCACTGCTCCCAGCTCCGAGTAGTCCAGGTAGCGGGCCAACTCGGTGCCGTGGCCTACCGTGCCCGAGGCGGTCATCACCGGGTTGGGCAACCGAACCGAGCCAATGGAGGTGTCCAACGCCGGCTTCGGTTCGCCCCGGCTCATTTGGTCGAGCTCACAGATCGAGAGCCAGCTGATCGCTGGTCACCCCGCGGTGGTATTCCTGGAGGGTCCTTACCCTCAGTTGGTGGCGGACCCAGTCGACCATGCCGTCGGCAGCGGCCAACCCGGCCGAGGCGGTGGTCAAAAGGGGCACCCGGTTGCGGCTGGCCGCCCGGCGGATGTGATCGCCATCGGCCCGCGATCCACGGCCCCTCGGGGTGTTGACCACCAACTGCACCCGACCGTCGTCGATCAGCTCCACCACGTTGGTGCCCTCCTCGCCGACCTTGGCCACCACCTCGGCCACCGGCACACCAGCTTCGGACAGCGCGGCCGCGGTACCTGAGGTGGCCGCAATGTTCAGGCCAAGGCCGGTGAAGCCTCGGGCCATCTCCACCCCGGCGGCTTTGTCCCGGTCGGCCAACGACATCAACACGGTGCCGCTGGAGGGCAGCGGGGCACCGGCGGCGATCTGGCTCTTGGCGAAGGCCAATCCCGGACGCAAGTCGATTCCCATCACCTCGCCGGTGGACTTCATCTCAGGGCCGAGGATGGCGTCGGCCTCGGGGAACTTGTTGAACGGAAGCACCGCTTCCTTGACCGATATGTGGTCGCCGTTGGCGCGGCGCCCCAGCAGCCCCTCCTGTCTCAGATCGGCCAGGCTTGAGCCCATCATGACCCGGGTGGCCACTTTCACCAAGGGCACGCCGGTGGCCTTGGCCACAAACGGCACCGTACGCGACGCCCGGGGGTTGGCCTCCAATACGAATACCTGGTCGGCCGCCCCGATGCCGACTTGCTTGACCGCGAACTGCACGTTGATCAACCCGACCACATCCAGCGCGCGGGCGATGTCCTTTACGTGGCGCTCCAGCAGGGCCACGGTGGCCTCGGAGAGGTGGACCGGCGGCAGCATGCACGCGCTGTCGCCGGAATGGACCCCGGCCTCCTCCACGTGCTCCATCACACCGCCGATGAGCACCTCTCCGTACATGTCTCGGATGGCGTCCACATCCACCTCGGTGGCGTCTTCCAAGAAACGGTCGATCAGCACCGGACGCTCAGCCGACAGCCCTCCCTCTCGGCCCAAAGAGCCGGAGGCGGCCATCTCGGCCATGGCTTCTCTGAGGTCCTCGTCGGTATAGACGATCACCATGGCCCGGCCCCCCAGCACATAGGAGGGCCGAACCAGCACGGGGTAACCGATGCGGTCGGCCACCGCCAGGGCCTCTTCGGTGGTGGCTGCGGTGCCTCCGGCCGGCTGGGGGATGTCGAGGCGGGCGCACAGGGCATTCCAGCGCTCCCGGTCCTCGGCCAGGTCGATGCTGTCGGGGCTCGTGCCCACCACCAGTCCGTCGGGCAGCACTCCGGCCAGCTTGAGCGGGGTCTGACCTCCGAGCGAGACGACAATCCCGGCAATGCCCGGACCGCCGGCAACCTGCGACGACCGGAGTTCGGCGTCGATAACGTTGAGCACGTCCTCTTCGGTGAGGGGCTCGAAATACAGGCGATCGCTGGTGTCGTAGTCGGTGGACACCGTCTCCGGGTTGCAGTTGACCATAACGGTCTCATAGCCGGCCTCCGAGAGCGCGAAGCAGGCATGGACGCAGCAGTAGTCGAACTCGATTCCCTGGCCGATCCGGTTCGGACCCGACCCCAGAATGATCACCTTGGCCCGATCAGAGGGGGCCACTTCGCCCACGTCCTCATAAGTGGAGTAGTGGTACGGGGTCTCGGCCTCGAACTCCGCCGAGCAGGTGTCCACTGTTTTGAAAGTGGCCTCCACGCCGGCGGCGATGCGGGCCTTTCGAACCTCGGCCGCGGGAACATTCCAGAGATAGCCGAGCTGCTCATCGGAGAATCCGAACTGCTTGGCCCGCTTCCACGCCCGGGGGGTCATGGCGTCGAAGCCGCGCTCGGCCAGCGCGGCCCGCTCCTCGGTGATCTGGAGGATCTGGTCGCAGAACCACGGGTCGACCTTGGTGGCGTCGAACAGCTCTGCCACCGTGAACCCTCGCCGCAACAGGGCATCGAGTTGGAAGATCCGCTCGGGGGTGGGCACCGCGGCAGCGGCCAGAAGCTCCTCGTCGCTGAGGGAGTCGTAGGCGGCCTCGGCCGGGTCGGCGTTTAGCCCATGGCGGCCCAACTCCAGCGATCGCAGCCCCTTTTGCAGCGACTCGGTGAAGGTCCGGGCGATGGACATGACCTCCCCCACCGACTGCATCTGGGTGTTGAGCACCCCTGACACCCCGGAGAACTTCTCGAACGCCCACCGGGGCACTTTGGTGACCACGTAGTCGATAACCGGCTCGAAGCACGCCGGCGTCTTCTCGGTGATGTCGTTGGGAATCTCGTCGAGGGTGTAGCCCACTGCCAGGCGGGCGGCGATCTTGGCGATGGGAAACCCGGTGGCCTTGGAGGCCAGCGCCGATGAGCGCGACACCCTCGGGTTCATCTCAATGATCACGAACTCGCCGTTTTCAGGGTTCACCGCGAACTGGATGTTGGAGCCGCCGGTTTCCACCCCGACCCTGCGGATGCAGGCGAAGGCGGCGTCCCGCAGCGCCTGGTACTCCACATCGGAGAGAGTCTGGGCCGGGGCCACGGTGATGGAATCGCCGGTGTGGACCCCCATGGGATCGAGGTTCTCGATGGTGCACACCACCACGCAGTTGTCGGCTCGGTCGCGCATCACCTCCAGCTCGTACTCCTTCCAGCCGGCGATCGACTGCTCGATGAGGATCTCGCTGATGGGGCTGGCCGCCAGGCCGTGGGCGGCCATGTCCCGTCCCTGTCCGGGAGTGTGGGCGATGCCGGTGCCAGTGCCGCCCAGGATGTAGGCGGGCCGGATGATCACGGGAAGCCCGATGCGCTCCATGACCTCCACCGCCTCGTCCAGGGTGTGGGCGGTGGCCGAAGGGGGCACGGGCAATCCGATGTCGATCATGGCCTGGCGGAACTTGGCCCGGTCCTCAGCCGTGGAGATGGCGGTCTGGTCGGCGCCGATCACCTCCACCCCGTACTTGTCCACCACCCCCGACTCGATGAGCTCCATGGCCATGTTGAGCGCGGTCTGCCCTCCCAGGGTGGGCAGCAGCACGTCGGGCTGCTCCCGCTGGATAATGCCGGTGAGCACCTCCAGGCTGAGTGGCTCCACGTAGGTGGCGTCGGCGAACTCGGGATCGGTCATGATGGTGGCCGGATTGGAGTTGGCCAGGATTACCCGATACCCCTCGTCGCGCAGCACCCGGCAGGCCTGGGTGCCGGAGTAGTCGAACTCGCAGGCCTGGCCGATCACGATGGGACCCGACCCGATCAAAAGAATCGACTCGATGTCGGTTCTCTTAGGCATGGCACCACCCGATTCGAAGGGGTTGCAGTGACTCCCGCCAATTCCCGGTTCTTTTAGGCATGGGTCGCCCCTCCGAGCAGCTGGCCCTGGGCTGGGCCTGGCTCAGTTGTGTGGAGGCCGTCCATGAGCTCGTCGAACTGGTCGAACAGATAGCGGGAGTCGTGGGGGCCGGGGCCGGCTTCGGGGTGGTACTGCACGCTGAACGCGGGCAGGTCGCGGCAGCGCAGGCCCTCCACGGTGTGGTCGTTGAGGTTGATGTGGGTGATGTCGGCACCGGGTATGGAGCTGTCGGCCACGCAGAAGTTGTGGTTCTGGCTGGTGATCTCCACCGTGCCGGTGGCCAGGTTTCGCACCGGGTGGTTGCCGCCGTGGTGGCCGAAGGGCAGTTTGTAGGTCTCGCCGCCCAGCGCCGCGGCCAGAAGCTGGTGGCCTAAGCAAATTCCGAAGATCGGTACCTCTCCCAGCAGTCCTGAGATAGTTCCCACCGCGCCCGCTACCGCCTCCGGATCGCCGGGTCCGTTCGACAAGAACACCCCGTCGGGCTGTCGGGCCAAGATGTCGGCCGCAGACGTGCTGGCGGGCACCACCTCCAAGTGGGCGATGGTCCGCAGGTGGCGGACGATGGTGGCCTTGAGCCCAAAATCCAGGGCCACCACTCGATGGGGAGGCTTTCCGCCGTCCCTCGTGCTGGTGAAGTGCTCGGACTCCGAGCGGGTGACAGTGGCCACCAGGTCGATGCCGTCGGTACCGGGCTCAGCCGCGGCCGCAGCCCTCAGGTCGGACTCAGGCGCGGTGCCGAAGGCACCGGGCATGGCGCCGGCGTCGCGGATGTGGGTGGTGAGCCGCCGGGTGTCCACCCCAGCAAGACCGGCGATGCCCTGGTTGGCCAAGAAAGCCTCCAAGTCGCCGGTCGAGCGCCAGTTGGAGCGGCGGCGGGCCATGTCCCGCACGATCACCCCCCGGCAGAAGGGCCGGCGGCTCTCGTGATCGGCCGGCGCCACGCCGTAGTTGCCGATGTGGGGGTAGGTGAAGGTGATGATCTGCCCGGCGTAGGACGGATCGGTGATCACCTCCTGATAGCCGGTGAGCACGGTGTTGAACACCACCTCTCCCGAGGTGATTCCGCTGGGCACCTCGGCGCCTATGGCCTCTCCCTCGAACACCTCCCCGTCGCTGAGCACCAGTGCCGCCTCGCGGATCATGGCGTGGCCCCCAAAGCCGATGCCCGCACCAGCCGGGTCATGGCCGCATCTCCTGGTCTACCAGCACCGGGTTGCCCCCCACGATGGTGTGGCGAACCCGGCCGCGCACTTGGCGTCCGGCGTATGGGGTGTTGCGGGAGCGGCTGGCCAGGGCATCGGGATCGACAGTCCATGTCTCGTTGGGGTCGAATACGCACAGGTTGGCCGGCCCGCCGGGGGCGATGGGCGCCCCGTGTACCCCCTTCAGACCGGCGATGGCTGCGGGTTGCCAGCTGAGCAGCCCCACCACCTCGGCCAAGGGCAGGTTGAGCTCGGTGAGCGCCAAAGCCAAGGCAGTCTCCAAACCGAGCATTCCCGGTGGCGCCTGGTCGAAGGGCATCTCCTTGGTGTCAGGAGAATGGGGGGCGTGGTCGGTGGCGATGGCATCGACGGCCCCGTCGGACAGACCCTCGCGCACCGCGTCTCGATCATCCGCCGGGCGCAAGGGCGGGTTGACTTTGAACACCGGGTCGTAGGAGGCGCAAGCCTCGTCGGTGAGGGTGAAATGGTGGGTGGCGGCCTCGGCGGTGACCTCCAGCCCGGCTTCACGGGCGGCCCGCACCATGGCGATGGAGCCCCGGGTGGACAGGTGTTGGAAGTGGATGGGGGCGCCGGTGAAGCGGCTGAGGGCGATGTCCCGCATGACCATGAGCTCCTCGGCCTCGGCAGGCACGCCGGGAATGCCCAGGCGGCTGGACCACTCACCCTCGTGCATGTGACCCCCGGCGGCCAGGGAATCGACCTCGCAGTGCTGGGCCAGCACCACTCCCAGCCCCGCGGCGTATTCCATGGCCCGGCGCATGAGCCCGGCCTCTTGGACCCCGTTGCCGTCGTCGGTAAACAGCCTCACCCCCAGCGCGGCCATCTCGGCCATGGGGGCCAGTTGCTCGCCTTTGCGGCCAACGGTGATGGCCCCAGAGGTGTACACGTCGCACGGGGCCGGGCGCCCCAGCGCCAGCACTTCCTGGACCACGGCGGCGCAGTCGATGGGCGGGTTGGTGTTGGGCATGGCCACCACCGCGCTGTACCCGCCCCGGACCGCGGCCCAGCTCCCGGTCTCAATGGTCTCGGCCTCCTCGGCGCCGGGCTGGCGCAGGTGGGCGTGGATATCCACGAAGCCGGGGGCCACCACACAGCCCGAAGCGTCCAAGACCTCATCGCCAGACAGATCGGGACCGACCGCGACGACCCGCCCGTCTTCCACCACCACATCGCCGTTGCGCTCTCCGGTCTGGTCGATGACCAATCCGCCCTTGATCACTGTGCTCATTGGGTCTTGCCTTCGGGGCTCATTGGGTCTTGCCTTCGGGGCTCATGCGCCGGCCCCCTCGGGGCGCAGATCAGGATCGGCGGCCAACAGCAGATAGAGGACGGCCATCCGCACCGCAACTCCGTGACGCACCTGCTCATTGAGGGTGGCATTGGGCTGGTCCAGCACCTCGGGGGCGATTTCCACACCCCGGTTCACCGGGCCGGGATGCATAACCAGCGCGTCGGGATGCAGGCGGGCGGCGCGAGCTGCCGTGAGCCCCCACTGGGCGGTGTACTCCCGCAGCGAGGGCAGCAAGGCATCAGACTGGCGCTCTTTCTGCACCCGAAGCCCGTACACCACATCGCAGTCGCTGAGCACGGCGTCGAGGCTGAAGCTGATGTCCACTGGCCACGAACCCACCTCCGGAGGCAGCAGGGTGGGAGGCGCCACCAGCGTGACCTTCGCCCCCAGCGCGGTGAATGCCATCACGCAGGAGCGGGCCACCCGGGAGTGCTTGATATCGCCCACGATGACAATGCGCCGACCGGCCACCGATCCCAGCCGATCGCGGATTGTGTAGCAATCGAGCAACGCCTGGGTGGGGTGCTCATGCCAGCCGTCACCCGCGTTGATCACGCTGGCATGGGTCCAGGCTGCGGTCTGCTGGGGCACTCCGGCCGACCGGTGGCGAACCACAATGGCGTCGGGACCCAACGCCGAAACAGTGGCCACGGTGTCGCGCACCGACTCCCCCTTGTTGACCGATGAGGCCGACACGCTGAAGCCCATGACGTCGGCGGAGAGGCGCCGAGCCGCCACCTCGAACGAGAGCCGGGTCCGAGTGGAGTCCTCATAGAACAGCATGGCCACCGTCTTGCCCCGCAGGGCGGGAACCTTGGGAATGGGCCGCTGCGACACCTCCGTGAAGTGGTCGGCCAACCGGCACACCTCATCGATGCCCTCAGCACCGAGATCGTTGATCGAGAGAAGGTGCTTCATTTGACAATCTCCCCGAGGTCGATGCCGTCGCGGTGGGCGTCCACCATCTCGTCGCGGCGGGTGGGCAGGTTCTTGCCCACGAAGTCGGGGCGGATGGGCAGTTCCCGATGGCCCCGGTCCACCATCACCGCCAACTGCACCGTCCGCGGCCTTCCGTAGCTGTTCAGCGCGTCGAGCGCGGCCCGGATGGTCCGGCCGGTGTACAGCACGTCGTCGACGATCACCACCGCTTGGCCGTCGAGATTGAACGGAATCTTGGTGGGCGCCTCCGGCAGCAATGGGCGCAAGCCGATGTCGTCGCGATGGAAGGCCACGTCCAGGGTGCCCAAGGGAGGCTCGACCCCTTCGATCTCATTGAGGGCAATGGCGATGTCTTCGGCCAGCCATACCCCGCCGGTCTGCAAACCCACGAGCACTACGCCTTCGAGGCCGTGATTGCGCTCGATGATCTCGTGGGCCATGCGCCATGTGGCCCGCTTGATGTCCTCGGCTTCCATCACCCGGGTTCGGGCAGCGAAAACGCCCCCATAGGGGGGCGTTCGACGGCGCTCGCGTTCAGCCAAACTCGGTTTCCTCCATGTCCGTACGGGCCTCGCCGGACCCACTTCACGGTTGTTTCAGGGCACTATACACCCGCCGCCGCTCAGTTCGGGGTCCGATAGATGTCGTCAGCCACAAGAAGGCCCGACAAGCTCTAACAACCACCGGCAGCGTGAACCCACTATCACGCCTACGCGAAACCCAGGGACCACCACTTGCGAAGTGCCAACCCTGCGGCCGCAAGTTATATTTTGAACCACGAAAACGAGCCTCCGTGACGTGATCTGCAAGAAAGTTACGTTTTAGGGTTGGAAAACGAATCTCACGGATGTAGCCTGCAAAAGAGTTACATTTCAGGCTTGGAAATTGAATCCCGCAAGGAGGTCGGGGCATGGCAATTGGCTTGTTGGGACCTGACCCGCTCGAACAGCAGGTCAGGTATGCGCTGTCCCGATGGGAGCAGGGGGAATCCCCCGACCGGATCGAGACCGCTCAAGTGGACTTCAAAGAAGAGCCGGGACGCCGAGGACCGGGGGGAAAGGTACTGGCGGGCAACCGCGAGAACGAAGTTGCCGCCGGATACCTCGCCGGCGAGATGGCGTGCTTATCCAACACGCCTGGAGGAGGGGCGGTGATCCTGGGAGTCGCCGACGACGGCTTGGCGATCGGTACCCACCTCGACCCGGAATGGCTTCGCCACCGCATCTACCAGCTGACCGATCGGATGCTCACCGTCGTCGTCAAGGTGCTGCGGACGGACCAGACCCGGCTGCTGGTGGTGACCGCTCCCCCGGCTATTGAGCCGATCCGCTACCAGGGGAAGATCCGGTGGCGTGTGGACGACAACTGCGTCGAAGTCGACCCGGCCACATGGCATGACAGGCAGATGCGGCTTAGGAAATTCGACTGGTCGGTTCTGCCCTCTGGCCACACCTTGGGCGACGTTAGCCCGGCAGCGCTGGAGGCGGCCCGCAGCTACCTGCGCGAGGGCGAAAGGGCTGATGCGACTGACCTGGCCCGCGCCAGCGACGAAGACCTGGTCCGGCGGCTCGGCCTGGTCGACGGCCAAGGCCGGCTCACCAACGCGGGCTCCCTGCTCCTAGTGGAGACCCCAGATATAGGCATCGACTACATCCGCCGCGAAGTCCCGGGAGGCGACAGCATCAACCGCTACGGCGGCACCGGCCCCTTGCTGATCCAGATCGCCCGCGTCGAGCAACTGTGCCAAGCAGCGAACCGGACTGAGCACGTGGCATCGGGCTTCTCCCACCGGCAGGTGCTCTACCTTCCCTCCCGTGCTGCTCGCGAGGCGATCGTGAACGGCGTCGCCCACCGCGACTGGCACGCTCACCAACCCACGACGGTCGAGCACGTAGGCAATCAGCTGAGCGTCACGTCACCAGGCGGATTCATCGGCGGGGTAACCCCGGAGAACATCATCACCCACCCGCCGGAGCCAAGAAACCGCAGCCTGGCCGAAGCGATGGCGATGCTGCATCTCGCTGAGCGCGAGGGTATAGGCGTGGACCGCATGACCGCGGACATGCTGGTCATAGGCAGACCGCCGCCAGCTTTCTCTGAGATCGAGGGCCCCTATGTCCGCGTCACGCTGTTCGGCGGAGAGCCCGACAGCGCCATGGTCGGCTTCGTCGACGCCATCGAGCCGCAGCCCTCGCGCTCCGACGTCGACCTCTTGTTGATCGTCGAGCACATGATCCGACACGGCTGGGCCGATGCCAACACCGTGGCCACCACCTTGCAGCGCTCCCCGGCAGAGTCAGTGTTCGCGCTGTCGTACGCGATGGCCACCACCAGCAGCGGACACCCGATAATCGCCCTCGTGGAAGGTGTCCCAGCAGACCAACCGCCCGCCTACCGATTGTCGGAGAACAGCCGCAAAGCACTGAGCCAGCGGCTGGTCCACCTCGACACATCCGACAGCCGAGAGGCGCTGATCCTCGACTGGGCGCAAAAGAGAGGAAGGATCTCCTCCACGGAGGCGGCAGACCTCATCCGCCTCTCCAAGCCCTATGTTGGAAGGCTCCTCACCGAACTGGCACGAGATGGGCACCTGACCCAGAGTCGAAAGCAGAGAAAAGGCCGCGGCTTCCACTACCTCCCCACCAGTTTTGCCGAAGAGACCAAAGAACCCTCACGGCCTGCGTGAGACCCCTGGAGGCCCCCTCCGGGCTAGGTCGGATGTTCCTAGCACTAGAAAGCCGCGGCCAGACCCGAAGGGGAACCAAGCAAAAGCCCGACCCTCAACGCGCCTGGCCGCAGAGCAAACCTCACGGCTTTCTAGTGCTGGCGCGAACCTAACCCGTCGGCCAGCCCGAAAACAACAGCGCCGCCCAACTAGGGGGCCGAACGCTTCTGGTGGCCCTAGGGCCGCGGTGGCCGCTGCCGTTCAGCGGCCCTGAGCGCCCGGCCCGGCTACTGGCCGGGCTGTGCGCGGGCCTCCCACTCGGTGGCCGCGGCGCTGGCGTCTTTGGTCACCGCGGCGGCGTCTGCGGGGGTGGGGCAGGGGGAATGGTGCGTTAGCTGTGGCCGGTTTCCTCGGCGGGGTCATCGTTCCCGCAGGCCGAACCCACCAGGACCAGCGCCACGACGGCAACCGCCAACCGCAAGAAAACAGAAACGGCCATCATTCGATCCCCTCATGGTTGTCGTGTCGCCGCCGCCGGTAGTTCCTGTAGGCCCGCCGCACATATGGAAAAACGACAAGAAAGACAAACAGGCCAACGAGCAGCGCTGGCCACCTGCCAATGAACCTTGCCAGAACAAGGTTTTGAGCGAGGATCACCGCTGCGAATAGCCAGAAGGGTGTCAAGAGCTGTTTTCCGCGGTTTTCTTGGCTCGAGGATCTGTACGCTCCGGTGTTGCCGAACTTGCCGTGTGTCAAGAGCTGTTTTTCCGCGGTTTTCTTGGCTCTCTTGTCGGCGGCGGCTCGGGAGCGGGCGGCGGCCTCTGTGCGTTGCCGCTCTTTTTCCAGGTATTCCCGAGCGGCCCCCCGTGGTGGCTCCGGGGTTGTGTCGTGGTGGGGGTGTGGTGGGGGGTTGTGATGCTTCACGCCCTAACCCGCTCAATCAAACGCGCTGCCCATCCAATCGAGTACAAGACCAGGTACGGGGGGATGATGGCCAAGCACAGCCGCACTAGTTCGGGGTCAGTGTTGATGCCCGACACATACACAAACCACGGGGCGAACACGAACCATCCGAAAATCACCCAGCCCAACATGAGAGTGAGCATGGGCCAGAACACGAACCGTCGCCTCAGCGGGTTTTCGAGGGCTTCCGAGGGGGTATCGTCGTGGGGGTGTGGTGGGGGGTTGTGGTAGATCATGCCCCTGGAAAGAGAATCAGGCTTGATCGCGCAGCACTGGCGCAGAGCGCGCCCTGACACGTCTAGTGATTGATGGAGACGCAATCATCAAGACGCCTATCAAGACGACGGCCGTGATCGCCATTACCACGATGATGCGGTGGATGTTCAGCAGGCCAGCGAACCACGGGGCGAACACAGAGAGGGTGAGGTAGATAATGAGAGATGTCCAGGCAAGCCGCACAAGCAAGCCCAAGACCTTGGCGGTGCGCCGGCTGATTCGCGGGGCGTCCGGGGCTGTACTGTCGGGGGGGTGTGGTGGGGGGTTTTGGTAGATCATGCCCCCCACCATACACCTTGAGTCGGGCCGGGCCGCTAGGGCCACCGCCAGCTTGTGAGCGCCGCTCAACTTGTCTGGCCTACGGGGGTAACCGCCAGCCTTTACTTCCCCATCAACGTCTTGCTGGCGATGTATTAGGTGGGCTGTGCTCAGGTCTAGAGACGGTGGCGTCGCACCCCACGGTTTAACCCACTGTACAACAACAACACGAAGAAACACCATACCCAACCACTCACCGATAGAGGCATCCCCGACCAACCCGCAACCCAGGAGCCAACCGGCCCAAAACCCAAAGCTGCGCTGATGATCGCAAGAACAACCACCAACAGCATTAGAGCCATTGAAGTGCCCGACATGCCCTTGTGGGCATTGGCCTCTGCTGCGGTATTGTCGTGGGGGTTTTGTAAGACTATGCCCCCCACCACACCCCCGCGGCGGTTCAACAGCCAAGCAGTCAGGGAGCAAGCCCTGTCAGCCACAGCCAAGCCGCACATCAACCCCAAAAGAAAGGCAGACGCAAACGCAATTGGCCAGGACATCCCGGCAGACTCAAACCAATCGAGCGACCACCTCAACGAATACCTGAACGTCAAGATACTGACGATGATGAATTCGTACATTCGCCCACGGTCAGCGAAATACCTGGCGCATTTATCGACAAAGCGCGATGCCGTATTGTCGTGGGGGTGTGGTGGGGGGTTTTGGTAGATCATGCCCCCCACCATACACCTTGAGTCGGGCCGGGCCGCCACAGCCCCGCCGGCATCAGCGGCCACAGCATCCCCGTGGGGCGACGTGGAGGCCCTGAGCGGCCACAGCATCCCCGTGGGGCTACGTGGAGGCCCTGAGCGCCCCGGCGGGCGGCGCGGGGGCCTCGGGGCCGCCGCAGCGGGAGCTGGGAGCGCCCACAGCGCCGCCGGAGGCCCCGAGGGGCGGGGCGATCACCACAGCGGCCACAGCGGGTCTCAGGGCCACCACAGCGCCGGGAGAGCCCCACAGCGGGCCTCAGGGCCACCACAGCGGGCCCCAGCGCCACCACAGCGGCCCCACAGCCCCACAGCGGGCCTCAGGGCCACCACAGCGGGCCTCGGCGGGTTTAGTGGTTTTGTGGGCTAGTCGGGGTCAGCTTGGGCATTGGGCGCGTACTGAGAGGGTGTAGTTCGATCTGTTGTTGGCCGATGCGGAGTAGACCGCGACGCTGTATCGCTTGCCGGGCTCGGCTTGGGCGGTGAGGGTGTAGTTGCCGTTCTGGTCGCCTTGTGAGGCTTTGACAGTGCCGCGTTTGCTGTTGAGCGCGGTGTCGGGGAACGCCACCCAGCCGTAGCCGGTGATCTCGGCGGGGGAGTCGGCAGGGGCCGACCATGTGATCGTCAGCACAGTGTCCGTTCCCGACGTCTCGCAGCTCGCCGCCACGTTGACCGGCTTGGCCGGGGCGGCGTTGCGGCGGGGCTTGGGCTTGGGGGCTGTTGGGGTGGTTTGGCCGGTGATCCACTCTGAGACGCCATCAGCGTTGAACGCCGCCACCCGCACGTCGTAGGCCGAGCCGTTGACAAGCCCGGTGATCGTGTGGGAGGTCGCCAAGTCCGAGCCGTAGTCCAAATCCTCGGACCCCGCCGCGGCGTCACCCCATGTTTGGGTCACAAGCTTCCACTGCACCCGATAGCCGAAACCGGCGGCGGGCGTGGTGGCCGACGCCGACCACGAGACCGCGATCTGCTTATCGCCCGCTGCAACCGACAGGCCCGACGCCGGATCGGGAGCCGACGCCTTCGGCTCGGGCTTGGCGGCGATTGTGCAGTTGGCGGCCTCGGCCTTTTTCAGCTCGGCAACCACCGGGTCCCAGCGCGAGCTCGAGTAGGCGTCGGCGTGGCCCTGGGCCTGGGCCGAGGTCATCGCGGAGATGCCGGGGAAGTCCTCAACGCACAACCCCTCCAAAGCGCCGTTCCAGCGGTCGACGTGAGCCTGGCCATGGTGAGTCTCGGTCGCATAGCCCCTCACAGTGGCGACCAAATCCGCCGGGGCCTTATAGGCGGGAGCTGTGGGGGCGGCCTGGTCGCTGATCCACGCTGAGACGCCGCCGGCGTTGAACGCGGCCACCCGCACGTCGTAGGCCGAGCCGTTCACAAGCCCGGTGACCGTGTGCGATGTGGCAAGGTCCGAGCCGTGGTCCAAATCCTCGGTTTGGGCCGCGGTTGCGGCCTGGTCCCACGTCTGAGACGTGAGCTTCCACTGCACCCGATACCCGAAACCCGCCGCGGGCGTCGTGGCCGAAGCAGTCCAAGAAACCGCTATCTCCCCGTCACCCGCGCTCAACGACAAGCCCGACGCCGCAGCCGGAGCGGGCTTGGCCGGGGTGGCCTGGGCGGTTGTCCAACCGGAGAGGTCCCCGGCGTTGTAGGCGGCCACCCGCACGTCGTAGGCCGAGCCGTTCTCCAAGCCGATGATCCACCACTTGGCCAAGTTCGAGCCGAAATGCAAATCCTTGTACTGGCTGGCGGCCTGATCCCAGGTTTGAGCGGCTTGCTTCCACTGCACCCGATACCCGAAACCATCGGCGGGCACCGTGGCCGAAGCAGTCCACGAAACCGCTATCTCCCCGTCACCGGCAACCAGCACCAAACCCACAGGACGCACAGCACCAGCCGAGGATTGGTCCGAAGACTGGGCCGAGGATTGGTCCGAAGATCGGCCTCTTTGCCAGTCTTCAAATTCACAAGCACCTTCAAT
>JAJEDQ010000108.1 GCA_022821445.1 Acidimicrobiia bacterium
GCCGGGCGACGGGTTTGGGGATCACGCTGGCTTGATTCCAACGGAAGAGAATCTGGCCCTGCGTGCAGCCGCCGAGATCGAGCCAGTTGTTGTAGCCGGGGTCGGTTTCGCTCACAACCACACGAAGGGTGCCGTTGTCGAGCACCGCTTGTCCCGCGTTGAGGCTGGATTGCCGGTTGACCCAGTCGGTTGACTGCCCCCAGATGTCGCCGAGTTGCACGTTCCAGTAGACGCACTCGGGGATCTTGACCTCGATGAGGAGCGCTTGGCCGGGGGAAATGTCGTACCAGCACTCGGCATACGCCTGATCGGTGGCGCCGCCCAATGATCCGACGACCTCAGGCGGGGTCGGTTCGATGTGTTCGAACGAGTTGACCTCCCCCCGGGCAATGTGCTCCCGGTAGTAGCTGTTCCAGAACGGGGGAACACGGTTCACCTCGGCGGCTACGGAGCGCAACTTGGAGGCCAGCAGCTCAGGGGTGATCCGAGATTCCGGTGGATCTTCGGAGAGGCATCGCAGCGACAGGGCTGCCAGTGACTCGCTCTCCCAGTCCGAGAAAAACTGACGCACAAGCAGGGACGTGTGCTTGGCCGGGAGCTGGAACCACGGATGGCCGGTGGTCCCCGGATCGGGTTGTGAGCTCAGCGTCACCGTGAAGTTGCCGTTCTCGTCGGCACCGAGCTCGGAGACGTGGATGTTCCTCACGAACTCGAATTCGCCCGTGCCCCACTTCATGCTCATCAAGGCGATGCCGAGGTACGCCACCGACCCGATGTTGCCGGAGAACTCGTAGTCGTGGACCAAATCGATCGGGGCGGACTGATAGAGCGCATCAGGATTGTCGAGTCCCATCTTCGACGGGTGGAACCAGGCAAGCTCCGGGAGGTTTGGGTCGGCGTTCTCGAACGTAGTCAGGCACGCCTTGACCAGCGACCGCACGACGTGGCGAACGCCCTCGGCCTCGTCAATGGGGGACCCGGTCACCTGATCGTCGGCGAAGATGTATTCGACCGACCCCTTTAACTCCTCACAGAAGTCGATCCAAGCCTGCTGCATTTGAGACATATCGGAACGGTAGTCAATTGAAGCAACAGACCAGCTTTGGCCCCAGAAGGGAAAGACGCAATGCGCTCAGCAATTTCGGTTTAGGGTCAGTTGATGCTTGACGATCGCCGTGTGGCTGAGGGACGAATTGCTTGGACCCGGCGACATATGCCGATTCTGGTTGAGACGCTCGGGGAATTCGCGCAGAAGCGGCCATTCGACGGGGTCACATTGGGGTTCCGCCTCCATCTTGAGCCCAAGACCGCGGTTTTGATTGAAGCGCTGATGGCAGGCGGTGCCCGCGTCATTGCGATGGGCAACGAGGGCACCACCCAATTCGGGACCGCTGAGGTACTGCTCGACATCGGTTGCGAGGTCCTTGATCGGCCGGGTCAGGGGTCAGAGGCAACCGCAGCCAACCTCGCCCAGATCGCATCGGCGGAGCCGCAGTTGATTTTGGACAACGGAGCGGAACTCATCGTGGCCTGTCTGCGCAACTCGCGCGTGCCACTGGGGGCTACCGAGGAGACCACCTCGGGGGCGTTCCGATTGAGGGAGGAGCACGTTGGCGAGGTCGGTTTTCCCGTCATCGTGATCAACGACAGTCCCCTAAAGGCGATCGTGGAGAACAAACACGGTGTCGGTGAGTCTGTCGTCGACACGATTGGTCGAGTGACCAATATGTCGTTACACAAAAAGCGCGTCGCGGTGTACGGCTATGGTTGGTGCGGTCGCGGCATCGCCCTCTATGCCGAACGCCGGGGCGCCGACGTCACCGTGCTCGAACTCGATCCGACCAAGGCGCTTGAGGCCGCGATGGATGGGTTCGATGTCGCCGATGCGTCACACGTGCCGGTCGATGCCAACGTGGTCATCACCGCAACGGGCCGAGCTGGTGTCGTTGATCTCGCCGCGATCCAGCAGCTGCGCGACGGTGTGCTGTTGGCGAACGCCGGTCATATCGACACCGAGATAGACGTTGAGGCCCTGGAGCAGAGTGCGCCCGGAGTCGAACTGTCCCAATCGCTGACTCGTCACGAGCTCCCAAACGGCAAAACGGTGTTTTGCATCGCTGATGGCAAGATCGTCAACCTTGCCGCCTATGGAGGAATCGGCAACCCAATCGAGGCCATGGATCTAGGCCTGACCCTCCAAGCACGATCGCTCGCCGCACTCGTCGCACCGGACTGCGGACTCGAAGCTGGTCCCCAACCTGTTCCCGCGGCGGTCAACGATCAGATTGCAACTGCGATGTTGCGCAGCATGAGTCAACCGTTTTGACCTGTCGACGCCCACTGACACACCGAGCATTCCATGGACTCGCCGACCACCCAGTCGACTGCCCTAGATCGATGGGGGGCGCGTCCCAATGCCAGACGAGACGTCCCCGGGCACCCACGCTGGAACGCTCATTTGCGCTGGATCAGAGGAGGATCACGCGAGTGGGGGTGGGGAGAGGTGAGCGGGGATGTCTCGTCTGGCGTGCAGGATGCGCCAGATGTCGATGCGGTTGTCGGTGGCCACGTAGAAGATGAGGTAGGGGAATTTCTGGAGAGGCCAGTTCCGAAGCTCTGGGATCTCTAGTTCAAATGCGAATCGGAGCGACCCGGTGAACGGATGCTGCTGAAGGTGGTTTATCGCGGCTTCTAGCGCGTCTACGAAATTGAGTGCGGTGTCAGGACCGGCTTCCTCGCGGTAGTAGGCCACCGCGGCCTCGACGTCGTTGGCCGCGAGGGCGCGGAGGTGGACTTGCACGGGCTAGGTGTTGGCCTGTGCTTGGTCTCGGAGTGATTCGAAGTATGCAGGGTCGGCTTCGGTGGTGATGGGGGAGCGGGCACCATCGAGGAGCGCGTCTCGAAGTTGGCCGCGGTCGTAGTCGTGGCGGATCAGATCTCGTATGTATTCGCTGGTTGATCCATAGTTGCCATGGTTGACCTGAGAATCGACAAAGCTCTTGAGATCGTCGGGAAGCGACACATTCATCGTGGCCATGACCTTTAGTTTAGCGCGTTGGCAAACCTTGCCAACACGCTCATGGTCAAAATGCGTTGGTGGGGAGGGGGTCGATGGCCAGCTCAATGACTGCGGGGCGGTCTTCGGCGATCATGTCCCGGATTGCGTGACGGAGGCTGGCTTCGTCGGTTACGCGGGTGGCTGCGCAGCCGAAGGATTCGGCGTATTTCACCAGGTCGGGGTTGCGCAACTCGGTGCCGAGGATCCTTCCGCCGTAGTTGAGCTGTTGGTCGAGGCGGGTGTTGCCGTAGCCGCGGTCGTTGACCACGATGTGGAGGGCGCCGATGTCGTATTGGACGGCGGTGGCCAGCTCGTTGCTGGCGAACAGGAAGCCTCCGTCGCCGCTGATCGACACGGACGGGCGCTCGGGGGCGGCCAGCTTGGCGCCGAGGGACATGTTCATGGCGAAGCCGAGCGTGCCCATGTACGAGGAAGTTAGATAGGACCGCGGATGGGCCACCGGCAGGTGCATGTGGCACATGTAGCCCACCATGGTGGCGTCGACGGCCAGCACTGCGTCTTCGGGCAGGCTGTCGCTCAGGGCTTCGACGATTGCGGCCTGGGGGCCGGCGGCGCGGTGGGCGTCATCGACCTGTCGGCGAGCCTCCTGCCATTCGCCGGAGCGGTCGGGGCTCGGATCGCTGATCTGGCGCAGGGCATCGAAGAGGTCGGCAACCCCGGCTTCGGCGTCGCCCACCAGGGCGACTTCGGGTCGGGAGAACCGTCCAATCTCGGAGGGATCGACGTCGAGATGGATCAGTCGGCTACCGGCGCTGAACCCGATGCCCTGGAGACGGGTTCCCACCGCGAGCACCACATCCGCATTGGCGATGACCGGCGCGAGACGCTGGTGGACGAACAACGAGCCGACTGCCGCGGGGTTGCGGCCGTCGATCACGCCCTTGCCCTCGCGAGTGGAAATGGTCGCCGCTTGGAGGTGATGTTGCAGATCGCGGAGGAGGTGTGCCGCGCCATGGGCTCCGCCGCCCACAACGATCAACGGATGGTGTGCTTCGGCCAGCAGACTGGCGGCTTGCGAGACAAGCTCGGGGTCGGGCCGCAGCGGTTCGGTGTCCACCGGGTCGATCGCCGGGGCGGCAGTCGGCTCCCCCATGGCTTCGGGGGGGATCTCCAGGTGGGCCGGGCGAGGACGCCCGCTAGTCATCGCCGCAAAGGCCCGTCGCACCGCGGAGGGGAGCTGACCGGCCTCGGCGACTCGCTCGGCGTGCTTGGTGATCGGCCGGACTACGTCGAGCTGGTCGTGTACTTCGTGGGGGAGGCTGTTGCCCTGGCCGATGGCATCGCGGTTGATCTGACCCGAGATTTGGAAGACCGGCGATGACGCGGCAAACGCCGTCGCCAGGCCCGCCCCCGCGTTGTACACCCCGGGGCCGGGCACAATGAGAGTGGTGCCCGGTCGCCCGCTCACTCGGGCATACCCATCGGCCATGTAGGCGGTGGCCTGTTCGTGGCGGGTGGTGATGTAGCGGATCTTGTCGGCGCTGAGGTGGAACGAGTCGAGGATACCCATGAGCTGCACCCCGGGGATACCGAACACCACCTCGACGCCTTCGCGCACAAGCTGCTCCACAGCCGCCGATCCGCCCGATCGTGTCGGCTGGGCCTCGATTCGCTCGGTCATAGTGCCCTCACCCTTGCCGTTCCTGTGGCAGCGGCAACATAGCGCGTCTTTGCGACATCGCTTCCAGTTCGACCCGCTTTGCTGGACATCTCTGGTCCCGTACCGTAGGGTAGCTATTGCGGTAGTTGCACAAATAGTGCAATAAACGCACAGAGGGAGGATTCTTATGCCAAGTAGTAACAGCGACCGTCAGCGTTCACCTGGGCACCTTTGGCGTATTCTCGCAGCAGCCTTCGTTCTCGCCCTCGTCGCGGCCGGATGCGGCAATGACGACGATTCGAGTGGTGTGACCGATCCAACCCCGGAGGTGGCCAGCGGCGGTGCTGACGACGGTTCGGGCGGCGCCTCGCCTGAGCCGGCGGATGATTCGGAGGGGGGGACCGCTGATGTCCCGGCACCCGCTCCGACGCCAGAGCTCTCTGGAACGATCGGCTTCATCAAGGGGCCGCATTCGGCGATGGAGGTCGAGTTCAACGAGCAGATCATTGCCGATTTCAATTCACAGGTCGCGCCCGACGTCAACGTTGAATTCTCAACCTATGACTGGCCGGTACACGTAGCTGAGCTGACAACGCTGTTCGCCAGCGGTTCGCCGCCAGACGTCCAATATCTCGTCGATCTCATCTATCCGGCGTTCGCAGAGCAAGGCGTTCTGCACGACATGACGGACTTGGTCAACGATCCTGAGTGGGCCGACGAGCGGGCCAACATCAGCCCCTTCGCCTGGGATCTCGCCGAGCAGCAAGGCGGCACGTGGGGTGTGCCTGTGCTTGGTGCCGTATACAACATCTTCATCAACGAAGCCCTTCTAGAGGAGGCAGGCTTGCTCGACAGCTGGGATGATTCCTATGAGTCGATGCTTGCCGCGGCCGAGGCACTGACAAACGATGATGTGTTCGGCTTTGCGGCGCGAACTTCGGCCGCCGACTTCGCCTGGTGGGATTGGTACCCCTACATCCACAATGCAGGCGGCGACGTGTTGTCCGACGATTGGACTGAGTGCGGGTTGGTCGGCCAGGACGTGGTCGACGCCATGCAGTTCCTGATCGACATCCACACGGCTGGTGTCACCCCGGCAATCGGTTCGCTTGACAACCAGGGCCTGTTCGACCTGTTCGCCGCGGGGCGTGTGGCGATTTTGCATCATGAGACGCCGAACATCGTGTCGCTGAATGAGAACCCGCCGGGCTTCGAATGGACGGTCGCGGCTGCGCCCCCCGGGCCGCAGGGCCACACGGTGATGGGGAACTTCGGAATCTTGAGCATCGCAGAGGCCAGCAACAACAAGGACGCGGCATGGGAGTTCATCAAGCACTGGGCATCTGCTCCGCAGGTTGGAAGATTCGCGGAGCAGGTGAACCTGCAAGTTGTCCGCACCGACATCATCGGCGACCTGTTTGCCGACAACCCAGCAATGAAGACCGTGCAATCCGAGCTTGTACCTCGTGTCCAAGGGCTTCAGCCGCATCCCCAAATCCTCGAAGCGCTGCAAGCCGCGTGGCCAGTGGCTGAGGATGCGTTCCGCGGAAACCTGACTGGCGAAGAAGCCATCGCTGGGATGTGTGCCGCGATCGACGGCGTGCTCGCCGGGTAGCGGAAGGGCAGAAACCACGTTCGCATCAGGCCGCTGCGGCCTCCAGGACTTTCCCCTCCCCTCGGAGGCCATTGCAGCGGCCACGTGCGAACCCTTCAGGAGTTCTGGCGCCCCAGCCAGGTGGGATTTGGGGCGCCAGAACCTCCCTTTTTCGGTGTTGGCTGTCTTCAGTGAGAGGCGGGGAGCATCCAGGCAAGCACCAGAGTGGCTCGGGCACGTTGCTTGGCTTTGGCTAACTTCAATGCGAGGGGAGGCAGCACGCGATGACTGATGTCGACACCGGTTTGAGCAGCACGCAGCTGACCCTTTCCCCGGAGGAGCACCGCCGGCTGCGGAGACGATACCGGCGGCGTACAACGCTCACTGCCTACGCCTTTTTGGGACCGAATCTGCTGGCGTTTATCGCGTTTCTCCTCATTCCAGTTGTGTGGCTCTTCGTGTCCACGTTCAGGACTGGAGGCGTGCTTGGTCCTGCTGAGTTCGTTGGCCTCGACAACTGGCGAGACACGTTCGCTGACCCGTTGGCTAGAACAAGCATCCGCAACACGGTGGTCTACAGCGCGATGGCGATCCCGGCGGTGTTCGTCATCGCCATGGTCTTGGCATTGGCATTGCGCACGATTTCCCGCGGCAGTGCTCTGATCCGCGTTGCCCTGTACTTGCCGACTCTCCAACCAGCCGTAGTGGCTGCATTCATCTTTGTGTTCGTGCTGCACCCCGACTTCGGGGTAATCAACTATGCCATTCGGGGGTTTGGCGGCGATCCGATCAACTTCCTGGGCGACACGTCGCTTGCGCTCCCCACGATTGCCGGGATCGAGGTGTGGCGGGGGACAGGGTTCTGGACGATGATGTTCCTCGCTGGTTTGACAGCTCTGCCCAGTGAGCTCTACCACGCTGCGGAGATCGACGGGGCCGGCGCGATACGGCGGTTCGTGCGGCTGACGCTTCCCTTGCTGCGGCCGACCTTCTACTTCGCGGTCATTTTTGCGACGATCGTCAATCTCCAGCTCTTCGACTCCGTTTTCGCGCTCACCGATGGAGGTCCGGTCAACAGCACGATCTCGGTGTCGCTCTACATCTACCGGAGTCTGTTCTTGTTTGGCGACATCGGTTTCGGCGCGACGCTGTCTTTCCTGCTGGTCATCACTGTTCTGGTCCTCACCGGGCTTCAGACGTTCCTGCTGCGAGACCGCAAGTGACGATGCCGAGGACTTACGAGGACGAGACACGCGAGGTGGAATCTTCCGGCAGCGCGGCTCGTTCTGGGCTGCCAGCGTCGCGACCGGCGATTGCATTGTCATACGTGATTCTGCTCGTTGGGGTCGCGATCGCACTCGTGCCGTTCTTGTATGTCGTGTCCACCTCGTTGAAGGAAACGACGTCGCTGTTCAGCTACCCGCCAGACTGGATCCCGTCGCCGATCTATTGGGGCAACTTCGAATCGCTGTTCGCAGACCACCCGTTCGTGTGGTGGACCTTCAACACGCTCTTCGTCGCGGGCACGGTAACCGTGTTGAAGCTTTGGTTCGACACTATGGCGGGCTACGCGTTGGCGAAGATGGAGTTCACGGGCAGGCGCGGTGTCGCGCTGCTGTTCCTGCTGTCGGTGGCGATTCCCATTTCGGCGTTGATCATCCCGCTGTTCTTCGTGGTCCGCTATCTCGGGCTCTTGAACACATATTGGGCTCTGATTCTGCCGCCGCTGGCGAACCCCCTCGGCATCTTCATGGCTCGCAGTTTCATCGTCGGGATCCCCGACAACCTGGAGGACTCAGCTCGCCTTGACGGTGCTTCTGAGTTCACCATCTACCGCAAAATCGTCTTGCCGCTGATCCGCCCTGGACTGGTGGTGTTGGGGATGTTCACGTTCATGTTGCAGTACACGTCGTTCATCTGGCCCCTCATCGCGGTGCAGGACTCCGAGCGGCAGGTGCTTGCAGTCGGCATCTCTGGACTCCAGAGCGCGTTCTTGCAGGACTGGGGTCTGCTCTCGGCCGCCATGTTGTTGGCCGCCATCCCCATCACACTTGTGTTCCTACTGGTTCAGAAGGCATTCGTGGTCAACGATCTCTCCGGCGCCCTCAAGGAATAGGAAGAAATGCCTGCCTTGTCACCCCCGTCCGACGTCGCCGTGAGCCTCATCCAGGTCGCGAAGTCCTACGGCGCCGTCGAGGTGCTACATCCATTCGAATTGCAGGTTGCCGAAGGCGAATTCGTCGTCCTCCTGGGCCCCTCCGGGTGCGGCAAGAGCACGATCCTGAAGATGATCGCAGGCCTTGAGGAAGCCAGCCACGGCGAGATCCACGTCGCGGGCGAACTCGTCAACTACGTCAGGCCCCGAGACCGCAACGTGGCTATGGTCTTCCAGAACTACGCGCTGTATCCCCACATGACGGTACGAGAGAACATCGCGTTTCCACTCAAAATGAGCCGGCAGCCCCGACTCAAGCGCGCGGTCATCGATGAGCGCACCGCCGAGGCAGCCGACATCGTTGACTTGACGCCGTACCTCGGCCGAAAACCTGCGCAGTTGAGCGGCGGGCAGCGGCAGCGGGTTGCCCTGGCTCGAGCGATTGTCCGCCAACCAGCAGTGTTTCTCATGGACGAGCCGCTCTCCAACCTCGACGCGTTGTTACGCGCCGACATGCGGACGAGCCTCTTGGATGTGCATGCCCGCATAAAGAAGGCGACGTTGTACGTCACCCACGACCAGATCGAGGCCATGACTATGGCCGATCGGGTGGTGGTCATCAACGCGGGCCGGATCCAGCAGATTGGACAGCCCCACGAGCTGTACACCGCTCCAGCGAACACGTTTGTGGCTCAGTTCATCGGGAGTCCGCGCATGCCACTCCACTCGCTGACGGTGAGCGACGATGGCGCTCTTCGGATCGCTGACGCGACCCTCGCTCTGGACCCTGCCGTCGTTTTGGAGCCGGGGGCCACGGTCACGGTGGGCCTGCGGCCAAGCGCGCTGCGGGCGACTACCTCGGGGTCAGCGTGCTTTTTCGGCGAGGCGAGACGACGCGACTACCTCGGAAGCGACAGCTACCTGGAGGTCGACCTCGGAGACGGCGCATCGGCGATGGTGCGGGCCGAGGCTGATGCTGAGGTGCGGCCTGGCGACATCGTTCACGTCGACGCTGCTCCCGGCGCGATCCACGTCTTCGATGAGGCCGGGGTGCGGATCTGTGGTGCTTCGGTTGGCCAGCGAGAGCAATGAGCAGCGCATCGGTGGTCATCGCGGAAGGTGTGAGTGCTCCGGAAGGGCCTACTCTCGGGCCGGGCGGCTGGATACTGAATGTTTGCAGCTTCAGCCGCGACAGCGACCCGAGGGTCTCCGGCGGTGACATCGTGGCGACGCACCCCGATCGCCCGGGCGATACGCGGCGGCTGTTCAGCACCTCGGGAGGCGGCGTGGAGGGGATACCAGCGGCGCTGGCATTCGGACCCGACGGATGCCTCTACATCACCGACGAGGGGCACCGGGCGATCCTGCGGGCGACCGATCAAGGATCGCTGTCGGTGTACCTGCGATCACCGAACGGGCCGAACGACCTCAGTTTCGATCGCGAGGGAAATCTCTGGTTCACCGATCCGTGGGGTTCGGATCTCGACAACGCCGTCGGCGGGGTGTATGTCCTGTATGCGGGAACGGCAATTCCCGAACAGGTCGCATCTGGTTTGGCGTTCCCAAATGGGATCGTGGCTGCGCCAGAGGAGCTGGTGTACGCGGAGACGCGCACGAGCCGCTTGTGGCGCCACCGGCGACTTGCCGAAGGGCAACTAAGTGGAGCGGAGCTCTTCGCGGAGCTGCCTCTTCAGGCTGGCGTCGCAGTGCAAGGCCCTGACGGTATGGCGCTTGATGGGCGCGGCAACCTGTATGTGGCCCACTACGGCGCTGGGTGTGTCCGCGTGTTTGCGCCTGACGGGACCCAACTCGATCCGATTGCGGTGCCGGGCCGCGACCCAACCAACCTGTGCTTCGGAGGGCCGGATATGGGCACACTGTTCGTGACGCTCGACGACACCGATCAGCTCATCGCGCAGCGGGCGCCCTGCCAAGGAGCCACGATCCAGTTCTGCCCGTCGGCCAGCGAACCACCCTCATATGAGCACTGGCTGCGCTTGATCGAGAGCAGTCCCGCGGTGTGACAAAGCATGGATATAGCAAGTGTGTGCGTCGGTTTGAATCACACCTCGTTGCTGTTGGGGCTGTTGCCGGTCCACCCGAATTCCTGGGAGATGCCAAAGCTGGCCTCGAAGAGCTGCGGCACCATGGAAAGCAGGGTGTCGTAGTCGCAGGACAGAGTCGTGGTGGTGATCGAGACCGATCCGATGACCTGACCGGATGCCTCGAATACCGGCGCGGCGATGCAGTTGACCCACGGCTCGTGCTCGAGATGGTCGATCGCGTAGCCGCGCTCAATAGTGGCCTGAAGGTCTGAGAGATACTCGCCGGTGCTCGTGATGGTGTTCTCGGTGTGGGCGACGTAGTCGATGGTCGACGCAATGCGCTCTTGGTCCTCGGGTGGAAGAAACGCGACGATGGCTTTGGCGACGCCTGTGCAGTGGAGTGGTGCTGTGTTGCCGATACGGGAGTACATGCGGACGGTCTGCTTGGCTTCGCGCTTGTCGATATAGACAACGGTGTCACCCTCGAGCATGGCGAGATGGATCGTGTGCTCGACATCATGGCTGAGGTCGGTGAGAAACGGCGCAGCAACCGAGCGGAGATCGATGTTCTCCAACGCCGCATTGGCAAGGCTGATAACGCGGCGACCGAGGCGGAACACGTTGTGGCTGTCTCGTACCACCATCTGCTCGGCCTCGAGCACTTGGAGTGTCCGCAAGGCAGTGCTGCGATGGGTCCCCATGAACGAAGCGATCTGTTCGATCGACGATGGCCTCTCGGCGATCTGGCCCAGTACTTGGATGGCTCGTTGCACAGTCTGGCTCATCGCGCCTCCGCTCGATTATAGGGGTTGGATGCCGGGCGATGGGACGGCTCGGGTTGGCCGGGGTATTGGGTGAGCAACGTTTCGGGCTAGAACTCGGTTGAGATCACGGCGACGACCGTCCCATTGTCATCTACTTCGGGAATGTGCTTCCACTTGTCGAACGTTGTACACGGGTGGCTGATCCCAAACGAGATGAAATCGCCGACGGCTAGCGCATCTGAGGCTTCGACCGTCAAATAAGCGTGTTGGTCCATGAGGTTGGAGACTCGCCAGGAGTCAGGGGCGGGGATGCGTCGAGTCTGCTCGTATCGCCACAGCGGCACCGGGAGTCCCTGGTCGAACGACACGTCCCTCTTCCCGAGATCAAGCAGGGCAAGTGTTGGCTCAGGGCGTGAAATGACCTGGGCGATAGCTTCGAGCGCCGGTCGGAACGGGGCCAGTTCGGCATGGTCTCGGAGCGGGGAAATCTCGTTGTAGAACCCGCTGTCGTGGGTGACGTAGCAGCCGCTGCGCAGAACGAGCTCGCCATGGTGGGCATCGGCAATCGGGCCACAGATGTCGACAACATCGTCGAAACAGGCACTTCCACCCGCAGTGAGGATCGGGGGAGTGTCCGGGTCGTAAAGTCCGAGGGTGGCGATCCGCTCGAACGCATGGGCGAGAAGCCGCAGATAGTCCTGCACATGACGGCGGTCGGCATGATCTTGGGCGGAGAGGAACACGCCCTCATACCCGGCGGCCCCGGCAAACCGCACCGTCTTCAGAGCCCTCGCCTCTTCTGCAAGCGCAATCGCCTTGTCGATGTTGCGCACGCCGCCTCGCCCGCCTCGATCGCCGATTTCCACGAGCACTGATACTTGCCCAGCGCCGTTGCGATTGAGTAGAGAGAGGCCGGCTTGCGAGTCGACGAAGCAGTAGAGGTCAAGGCCGCGGGTTGAGGCTTCGAGGGCCCAGTCGATAGCGGGTTCGTTGACGAGTTGGTTGGCGATGAGCAGTCGTTGCACGCCGAAGTCGAAAAGGGTTCGTGCTTGGACAGCGTTGGCGATGGTTATCCCCCATGCGCCGTGCGCGATCTGGCGGGAGATCAGGCTGGGCGCCATGGTGGTCTTGCCATGCGGCGCCAGTTCGACCCGGTTCGCGAGGCAGAATTCGCGCATCGTTGCAAGGTTGTGTTCAATCGCGGTGGCACGGGCAATGATGAGGGGGGACAAAAACGTTCCATCGAAGACGTTGCGACCGATCAAGGCATCTGTCGCTGCCCCGACTAGGTCGGTGGGGATCGCCTTGGAGCTGGATCGAAGCTGCTCTGTCATCGTCATTATTGGGATTTCGGCTCAAGGGTGTGGAACCCGATGCTTGCACTGAATCGAAGCCGCTCTGTCATTATTGGGGTTCCCGTCTGCCGGTGAGCCATCTTCTCAGCAAATCGACACCCTTGGGCCGGACAAGCTCGGTACCGAGTCCAATCCCAAGGGCACCTGCGTCAAGGTACTGCTCGATCTCTGCGATGGTCACGCCACCGGTAGGGACGAACGAAACATCGGGAAAGGGCCCCGACATGGCCGCGAGGAAGCGGGTTCCTCCGACCTCCCGGGCAGGAAACAGCTTTAGCTCCGAGACACCGTGGGCCTGCGCCAGCTGAACTTCGGTGGGTGTCGCCACTGCCGGCAGGTAGGGGATGCCCGACTCTTTGGCCTGGCCTACGAGTTCAATATCAAGACCGGGAGAGATGGCAAACGCAGCACCGAGGTCGATGACTCGATGGAGGTCGGCAACTGAGGTAACGCTGCCTGCGCCCAAGGGCCGGTTGTTTTCAGCCGCGATCTCGGCGACGAACTCAAGTGTCCGGAGTCCGTCGTCATCTTGCACGGTGACCTCGATGAGGTCGACTCCGACGTCCCACAACGTTTGGGCGGTGGTCGCCGCAGCGGCGGGTGGGAGTCCTCGCAGAATCGCGATGACCGGGCAGCGGCGGAGGTGGGCCTGAAAGTACGACACCACGGTTGTGGTGCTCTGTTGTGCCTTAGCAGCTTGCCTCATGTGGTCGTGTTCGGGGGTAGTCCCGGCGGCTGCTGGGTGCTGTTGGCGGTATCAGCTAAGACCAGGTTTGCCGAGAGCCAGTCCTCGGGTGATAAGTCGAGCAGGCGTTCTATCGTGGCATCATCGGCAATGGGGCCCACGTCGCTTTGCTGGGAAAGTGCGCTCATGGCTGTGATGTGCCCGAGCCGCAGGGCGGCTTCGATGTTGTCGTCGTATCGGAGCACCCCGACGATGAATCCGGCTGCAAACGCATCCCCGGCGCCGATCGGCTCGACGACGGTGCCGTTAAGCGCGGGAACGAAGTGTGTTCGGCCGCGTCGGTCGGCATAAGCGCCGTTGTCGGCGTCCTTGATGACAACTGTCTTGGGTCGGGGAAGCAGGGTGCGGACATCGGCGGCTGTGGTGGCACCCCAGAGGTCATCGGCTTCATCAAGTCCAACGAAGACGATGTCGCATCGGTTTGCGGCCTCCCGCAGTGCTTTCGGGGGATCTCCTCGCTCCCAGATTGAAGGGCGCCAGTTGATGTCGAAGGACACGAGCGCCGACCGGGATGGATCTCCGATCAGGGATCGGACAAGTTTGTTGCAGGAGTTGGACAAACCCAGAGTGATCCCAGTCAGGTGGAGGACTCTCGGCCCCTGACTGAGCTCGGGCCCGGTCGGCGGCCCCATTGCTGCTGCTGCGGAGCCGGCCCGGTAGTAGCGGACTCGCCGCTCATCTTCGGTGACCTCCTTGAGCATGAGCCCGGTCTGGCGATCGGAAAGCCGGCGCACCCCGCTTACGTCGACGCCTGCGCTCTCGATGGTCGAGAGCACGAGGTCCCCAGCCAGGTCAGTGCCGAGCTGGCTGACCCACGCGGCTTGCATACCGAGAGCTGCGCAGTAGCGCGCAACGTTGGACTCCGCGCCGCTTACTTCCCATTCGAAGGCCGCTCGGTTCGGGTGGGGCCGTATGGTCAGCATTGACTCCCCCAAGGCAACAATGTCTGGGGAGGGTCTGCGGTCGCTCGGCTCGTCGGCCGAATGGTTCATCATGCGCTCCTCGGGGTAGCGGTACTCGTGTGGACCCTCATGATGCTAGCCTGAAGTGCAATTAACACATAAAGAGTGCAGATATTGCACAAATTGGGAAGTAGGGAATATTCGAGTGGGAACCCATGTGGCGGCCAACCGGAGGAATTCAGTCCCAAAGCCGCAGTCGCGAGGGTGGTGACGTGTACGACCTCGCCATTCGAGGAGTACTCATTGAGGACGGCTCCGGAGGGCAATCGTTTGAGGGAGACATCGCCGTCGATGGCGGTCACATCGCTGCGGTGGGATCAGTGGGTGCGTCGCGGGCCGAGGTCGATGCCGAGGGGCTGGTCGCCGCCCCCGGCTTCGTTGACGCGCACACCAACGACGACATGGAACTCCATTGCAACCCCGACAACGGATCGAAGATCAAGCAGGGTGTAACGACGGTCATCTGCGGCAGCTGCGGATTCAGTGCGTTCCCTCATGCGCCTGGGCGGCCTTCGCCAGACTTCTTGTCGGTCGATGGCTGGTGGCGGACATACCAGGAGTACCAGGAAGTGCTGACCGATCATGGCATCGGCACAAACTCAGCTTCCTTCGTCGGCCACAACACCGTTCAGCGGCTTCTCCTGGGGACCGATAGCGCCGAACCTAGTGCTCGGGCACTCGCGGCCGTGTGCGACGACATCCGGAGGGCGATGGACCACGGAGCGTTGGGAGTGTCCACGGGCCTCATCTACCGTCCTGGTCGGCACACGTCAACGGCAGCGCTGACACGAATCGTTGCGACCGTGTCCGACTACGGCGGCATACACAGCACACACCTGCGCGACGAATCAGACGGCCTTCTCAATGCCATTGCCGAAGTCGCCTCCGTGTCTCGAGAAACCGGCGCATCGCTCCAGATCTCTCATCTCAAGGTCATCGGGGAGCACAATTGGGGCAGCCTCAGCGCCGCACTCGACCAGATTGACAGGATCCGAGCCGACGGGATCGACATCGCCTTCGATGTGTACCCCTACACCGCAGGGTCAGGGCCATTGGCGACCTATTTCCCTCCCGACGACATCGACGTGACCAGGGCTCGATTGGTCCAGATCATTCGATGTCCCGACTACCCCCACTTTGAAGGGTGGCGGCTCGCCGACATCGCGCGCGAGGAGGGCCTCTCACTGCGCGGTGTCACCCACCGTCTCGTCACAGCCCCGAATGCCGACAAGACACTGTGTGTCATCTTCGAGATTCACGAAGACGACATGCTGGAGGCGCTGTCGCATCCAGCGGCGATGGTCGGAAGCGACGGGATACCCCAGCAGACAGGAGTGCCTCATCCGCGTTTGCAAGGCACGTTCCCCCGGGTTCTCGGCCACTTCAGCAGAGACAAGGGGGTGTTGTCGCAAAGCGCGGCGATCCAGAAGATGACGTCCATACCGGCGACTCGGTACGGCCTACTGGGCCGCGGCCTGCTGGAACCCGGCTATGCGGCCGACATTGTCGTATTCGACCCGACCACGATTGCGGACTGCGGAACTTACTCCTCACGTGCCGATCCAGTGGGCGTTCGCCACGTTTTCGTCAACGGGAAACAAGCGCTGTCAGACGCTGCCCTCACCGGTGTTCGAGCAGGCCGGGTTCTGACACGCGAGGAACGCTGAGTCCACGGGCTCCATATGAGGTTGAGACCCAGAGGTCTGCCAGGTCTGGCTCGCCATAGAAATGATTGACAATGACTAGTCGACACGCCGTAGCCAGCAGCGAAGTGCCGGAGGCCTCAGGCCCCTACTCAGCAGCAATCGTCTCGCGGGGGTTCGCATTCTTGTCGGGTCAGGGGCCATACGACGCTGAGGGCACCCTTGCGGGTGAAGACATCGCAAGCCAGACACGACAAACACTCCAAAACTTGGAAGCCGTCGCACAAGCCAGCGGCGCGACGCTCAGAGAGGCCGTGCGGGTGTGTGTCTACCTGACTGACATGGCGAACTTCACGGCCATGAACGCTGTCTTCGCAGAGTTCTTCGAGCAGCCGTACCCAGCTCGAACGACGGTTCAAACTGGGCTTCCAAAGCCTGAGATGCTGGTTGAGATCGACGCGATCGTCGCACGGCCTGAACCGGCCTGAAATCTGCGGACGCGATCAATCGTCGATTCAGCACTATACCGACCCATTAGTGATGCTATGATATCACTCAATGAGAACGGTCATTACCATCCCAGACCAGATTCATGCTAAGGCCAAACAGCGCGCTGCGGAATTGGGGATCAGTTTTGCGGAGTTTGCCCGCCGCTTGCTCGAGAAGGAACTAGAGACCCCCACTCCCCAAGGAGATATCGAAGCCATTTGCGGCATGGTCAGCGGCTCGCCATTTGATATGGCCCGAGATGGAAATGAGATCGCTGCGGAGGCAGCCCACTGGCTGAGTTCCGAAGAGTCCGGCTAGAGGATGGAGTCCTCCTATGTGGACACCTCGGCATGGGTGGCGATGGCTGATGGTGCCGAGGTATCTCACAAAGCTGTAGCCGAGGCACTCCGCATCCGGCAGGGGTGCTTGGTCACCAGTGATCATGTACTTCACGAAACTTGGGCGGTAATGCGCTACCGGCACAACTTCTATACAGCCGAAAAGCTCGTCAACACCATCCGAAACGGCATCGCCAGGATTGAAGTATCGGGTTTGGCCGACCTCGAAGCAGCCGCCGCTATTGGGGTTGCATTTGCCGACCAGGACTTTTCGCTTTCGGATCGCACAAGCTGGGCGATCATGGAACGACTTGGGATCCACTATGCGATCTCGCTCGATAATGATTTCCGCGTCTACCGATTCGGCCCCGGACGCCGCCAAGCCTTCTCTGTCGCTCCGTGAGAACTGCCGATTCGCGGCATGCTCCGCTTCTTGGGGTGTCGCCCCCGGGGGGCCGGCATTAGTTTGAGCGCATCTAGCTGCAAAGGAGTCCATTGTGGAGTTGCGGAACAAGACCATTGTGGTGACGGGGCCGACGGGGATGGTGGGGCCGCCGCTGTGCAAGACCCTGGCCGCCGACAATCGTGTGATCGCGCTGGCCCGGTTCTCAGACCCCAGTGCGCGAGAAGATCTTGAGGCCGGGGGAGTGGAGTGCATCGCGGTTGACTTCGTGAACGCCGACTTCTCGGCAGTTCCCCGCGATGTTGATGCCGTGGTGAACCTGGCGGTGATCAAGACCGGCGACTGGAAGACCGACTTGGCGGTGTGCTCGGAGGCCACCGGCCACCTGATGAGCCACTTCCGCGACGTGGGGGCATTCCTGCACTGC